>DATDRQ010000154.1:0-12286 GCA_035291645.1 Anaerolineales bacterium | reverse complement strand
CACACACGGTAGTGGTTGCCCTCATAGGAAAAGACCAGGGCGACCTGGGCTGTATCACAATAGGCGTTGATCAGGGAATCGTCCTTCTTGCGAGCCTGTCCGAACAGAACCCAGGTGATCGCGTCGAGTAAAGAGGATTTTCCGGCCCCATTGGGACCGGCGATACAGGCCAGCTCAAACCCTGAACAGTCGAGTTCTACCGGGTCACGGTAGGAAAGGAAGCCAGAAATTGTCAACAAGAGAGGGATCATGGTGGTAGGATGTCCTTCCGGCCTGGTTCATCCCTGTATACAAAGACCGTGCGGGGATTATAACAAAAGGAGGGCAGCCACGCCGCTCCCGCAGGGGCTATCGATGATTAAAAGTGGGTTCATTCTCCGGAGCAGACGCAGAATGAACCCACCTCCCCGAGGATCAAGATGATTTAAACCTGCAAGTAAAGTGAGAAATCCTTGCCCGGCAGTTACTCCCGCCTCACAAACAGCCGGACGTTATCAGGTTTATATGCCTCGATTGCTTCGATGTAAACCGTCCAGACCCCGGGTATGGGATCGGCGATCACGATCCGCTCCGGCGCGCTGGAGGTAGCCCCGTCTTTCGTAACGAGGATGCCATAAGGGTCGTAGATCAGCATATCGAAGTCGCTGGTGGGATAGTAGCGCCAGTCACGGTTCCAGACCAGGTCAAATTCAGCGCGTGTGACGCCCGGCTCGATCTTGACCGGAATCTCGACCACATCACCCCATTTGAGCTCCTGGTTGAGCAGGCGCTGCCCGGTCCGCTTGTATTCGTTCACCCGGGTGATGCGCAGCTTGAAGCTGACCGGATTCTGGTTCGAATAATCTCCAGCCAGGGAGAGTTTCATTAACCCGCGTTCGAGAGGTTGGTGATCCCTGGCCTGCTTGGCGACGGTCCAGGGACCGTCTTCAATCGTTATCGTGAAGGATTTCTTATCCTTATAAGGATACCAGTAGAAATAGGCCGGGTGGGGATGACCGGAACGCTTGGCGCTCTGGACGTGAACTTCCAGTGCATTTCCCCAGTGAGCCCTGGCAGAGTTATTTGGGGCGGTGATTTCAAACACCTCGATCGTCACCTGGCTGGTCGCCCACCCGATCTGGAAGACCGCATCAAAAGATGCGCCCGGGGCAACCTGCACGGTGCCGCTCTCATAGACTTCGGTCTTGAACTGGATCGGCGGGCCAAGCACGTTGGCCGTGAGCTTCCCAGTATTAACAGGATAATTGGGAATGGATGCCCCTTCGATCAGTTTTTCGAGGGCTTTAGGAATATCGAGGGCGCCAAACCCCTGGTCGTTAAACTCCCGCCAGGTCTGCCCAACGGCCTGCGCGTCTGCACCGGACAGCAAGGCATCTCGCACGGCCAGAGCCGAGGGCTCCTGCCCGTTGTGCGCCACCCAATAGGCATTCAGCAACGCCGCAGCTCCGGAGACAGCCGGAGCGGAGAACGAGGACCCGTTTGCCCAGATAAATTGTTTCCCCTTCGGACCCAGCTGAAAATTCCAGGTGCCCAGGGCCGAGATCGCCGGTCCACCCCGCCCATCGCTGGTCGGTCCCCGGCTGGAAAAGTTCGCCACGCGCACCTCGCCGGTCGGGCGCATGACCATGCCCATCCCCGGCCCTTCGTCTCCATCGTAAGGATTATCATCCGTACCATAGGTCAGGCCCAGGTATTCGTAAAAGATACGCGAAGAGGGGGCGTAGTCCAGCGCTCCCACGGAGGCGCCTTGAAAGGAGGTCGCGGGTGAATCCAGGCTATTCGGCATGGGTCCATAGTTGCCCGCGGCAGCCACCACCAGGACATTGGCTTTGATTAATTCGTTGATGAACCGGTCCATGGTATCGCGGCCGTCATATACGGTTGGGCCGCCGAAACTTAGGTTAACCACGTCGATATCCAGCAGTCCCCTCTTTTTGAGAGACAGGATGTGGTCGAGTCCTTTCAGAACCACCGAGGTGGGCGTGGCCTCGCCAGTGACCGGGAAAACCTTAACCGGGTAGATTTTGGCCAGAGGGGCCTGACCATAGATGGGGACCGAATCGGCGGAATACGGCAGATAAGGGTAGATCGCCTTGTAGAGCGGGTCATCCGGGTCGTCGGAGAAATCCAGGGTACAGTAGGAGGCGATCACCCCGGCGACGAAGGTGCCGTGCCAGTAGTTGGCCGGGTCATTCGCCGGGATGCCATCGTCCGTGGCGTTGTAGCCCTTCGGGAAGTAGGGCGAGCCGGTCAGCGAATTTTTCAGGCACAGGTTAGGAGCAGTGCCTGAATCGACCACCGCCACCACGCTGCCGTTGCCGTAGGCGGTCTCCTGCCAGACTCGCTGCGCCCCGGTATAGTCGGTGTTGGCGAAACCTTGCGGCAGCGGGCTGGATGGCTGGGCATTCCCATCCAGGGGATTTACACTCACCTTCTCCGATACCTCAATCCGGACAGGGAATCCGCCGAAAGGATTTCTCTTCCCAGGCTGCGTGTCCCCAAGGCTCATCATCCGGTCCTTTTCCACCTTGATCACGCCGGAGGTATTGGCCAGCTCCTGTAATTTCCCGGCGGGCAGGGCAACAACCATCGCCGGGACGTTTTTATAGCTGAAGCGGACCGACCCGCCAAGCGCATTCACTTGGTTGACCACGGGTTGACGTGAACCCTCGACCTGGACGAGAAGATCAATCGTGTCTGCGAGCTGTGATTCCTGCGCCTGGACCGTACCCCCGCCAGCAGGCGCGAGGAGAAACTGGGCCACCAGGGAGGATAACAGGACTAGCCTCAGGATGTTCTTCATCTGGGACCTCCACCGCCGGCTTTGAGAACTCAATGTTCGAGGAAAGAAGCCCGCGGAAAACGGATCGATTAAGGGCAGGAAAGGCGCCCAGACCGCAATACAGCCCCGATTGTTCCCAACGGGGCCTGAACCTGGCAGGCAGCCATCCCAGCCGACCGAATATTCAGTTATTTAACCGGTGTATTAGGGTTCAGCTGCTTGGGCGCGTGCGCTTCGAATTCCTCACCGGTTGAGGTTTGCGAATAGACAAACGTATGGAATTTACGTGGAATTTATGCTTTTTACGCATGATCAATATAGCACAAAGCGAGGCGAGTGTCAATCCATTTTGTGAAAATTCAAAAGAATTCTAACTGGAATGAAACCAAATCAGGGCTGGCTTCTAACTACCAACCCTGATTATTTATCCTGTCCTGAGATCTTGCGCGGGCAGGCACAGCTGGAAGGCCTGCCTGCACATGCTGCTGCCTAATCTGTGCTCACATACAGTTTGAAGGTATCCGGCCGGTACATCTCCGCCGCCTGGATCAGCACCTGCCACTGCCCTTTGATTGGATTCTCCACGACGGCACGTTCCGGCGAATTTAGGGTTGCGCCAGCTGCCGATACCACCTGCATGCTGGGGTCCAGGATCAGCATATCGATATCGCCGGGCGGGAAGCGGGTCCAATTGCGCTCCCAGGTCAGGTCGAAGGTCGCTCGGGAAACGCCAGCCGGAATTGTGACCGGGATCAGGAGCGAATCACCCGGTTCGATTGCGCCGCCTGCCACCGGGTTCGACAGCGGCCTGCGCAGGTTCTCGCGTGTAATCCGCAACTTGAAACTCACTCGCGACCCGTTGGTTGGGCCACCGATCAGGGTTACTTTCATCAGGCCTGGTTGCAAGGGTTGGTAGGCGCGCCCTTCTCCGTTCAGGCTCCATGGTCCATCTTCTATCTGGATGGTAAAACCAGAACCGTCGCGATAGGGTTGCCAACGGAAGGCGAGGGCGGGCTCGACCGCAGACCGCTTGGCGCTCTGCACGTAAACTTCCAATACATTTGGCCAGTAGGCCTCAGCCGAGTTGTCCGGTGTCTTGATTTCGGTCACTTCGATAGTCACCCGGCTGGTGTACGGGGAAATGTTAAAGATGGCATCTAAATTCTCCCCGGCGCGTAATCTGGTCGTCTTGCTGGCGTATGCTTCCGTCTGGCCTCGGATCGGGCGATCGAGGATATTGGCGCTCAACTGACCGCTATCCTGGGGGTATTTCAGTGCCAGCTTTCCCTTGATCGCTTTCTTGAGCGCATCTTTGGCGTTCAGCGCGCCATACCCCTGGTCATTGATGTCTCGCCAAGGCTTTCCAACCAGCGTGGGATTCGCTCCAAGCAGCAGGGCGTTGCGGATGGCCGTCGGGGCCGGATCCCGAGACCGGTTGGATTCAAAATAAGCATTCAGCAGGGCAGCCACGCCGGACACGGTGGGCGCGGAGAAAGAGGTCCCGCTAGCCCAGCGCAGCTCTTCCAGCGGGCCGGCTTGAAAGGTCCACATCCCCAACGCGGACAGGTCCGGCCCCGCCCGGCCATCGCTCAGCGGTCCGCGGGCGGAGAAGTTAGCCAGGCGAGTCTCACGGGTGGGCCGCATCAGCAATCCCTGCCCACTTCCATATCCGGAGATTAAGCCCATGTACTCGTACAGCACGCGCGAGGCTTTGGCGTAATCCAGAGCGCCCACCGCGATCGAGGCGAATGAGGTTGCCGGGGAACCGATCGTGTTGGGAAGCGGACCGTAGTTGCTGGCCGAGCTCACCACCGTGATGCGAGCGTCATCGAGTTTATTAATGAAGCGGTCGAAAGCATTGTGGCCGTCGAACAGGCTCGGCCCACTCATACTCAGGTTGACCACATCGATGTCCAGCTGACCGTCCTTCTTCAATGTCAGGACATGATCCAGGCCTTTTAGCACCACGGAGACGGGCGTCCCGCCTCCGGAAACATCGAACACCTTCACGGGGTAAATCTGCGCCAGGGGCGCCTGACCGAAGACCGGCACGAAGTCGACCGGCCAGGGCAGGAAGGCGGAGATCGCCTGGTACAGCGGGTGATCGGGGAAGGCAGAAAAATCCAAGGCGCAGGCCGAGGCGATCACCCCGCCCACATGCGTGCCATGCCAGTGATTTTGAGGGCTATTGGCAGGGATGCCATCACCGGTGGCATTATAGCCATCCGGGTAGCCGGGCGCGCCGATCACCGCCTGAGACAGGCAAACGTTCGCGGCCGTGCCTGTATCGACGACCGCCACCACGCTCCCCGAGCCATAACCGGTCTGTTCCCAAATCTTGTCGGCGCCGGTGAGGGTGTAGTTGACATAACCAGAAGGCAGGCTGCCGGGATCGAGCGAGACCGGATCGACCGCCTGCACTTCGACCCTGCTCAGTTCCTGGACTGCGATCGCCGCCGGGAAATCCACCGGCCCACGGGTGGGAGGCGGATCGTCTGCCAGGTAGATCAAGCGGTCCTTCTCGACAAACACCACGCCGGGCAGGCCGGCTAAGGCTCCCTCCTGGCCGGGTGGAAGGCTGACGACCACTGCCGGGACGTTATCGTAGATGAATTCTACCGAACCCCCCAGGTTGCGGATCTGCCTGGCAAGCGCCTCAGGCGATCCATCCGTCTGGACGATCAGCTCCAGCGTCCCCTCGGCCTGGGTCTCCTGCGCAGTTACTCGCCCGGACGCCGGGGTTAACAGCACCGAGATCGCCAGCCAACCTGTGACAAGGGAGAAGAAGGGGATGCGCTTCATGCTTCGATGCCTCCTACGTTGCCATCCAGCTAAATTGTGATCGGCAGGCATGCCTGCCTGCGCTCATGAACCCTGTGGGGTTACCTGACCCCGCCAGCCCCTACCGGA
This sequence comes from Anaerolineales bacterium, assembly GCA_035291645.1. Taxonomy (GTDB): domain Bacteria; phylum Chloroflexota; class Anaerolineae; order Anaerolineales; family UBA4823; genus DATDRQ01. Next base: position 6,594 of record DATDRQ010000154.1, on the reverse strand, counting down.
TTGCCTGTGCCATGCCTTCCAGGGTGTTGCTGAACAGGCCTTCCGGTTCTTGCACCGAGATAATTGCACGATCCGGTCGATACGTTCGTTTGGCCGATCCAAGGATTCCTGGCGCGACCGTTAGCGCAATATAGCACAACCGCGCAGCGGTGTCAATGCGGAAGCAGTACTACTCCCGGCACTCTCCCCGGACCGATGGGTCCGGGGAGAGACCTGGCCAACCTGGTGTAGATCAGACGCCTGCCGGGGACGGGCAGGTAGCGTGTCAATCATCCATAGGACGCTTCAGAATCAATCTTGCCGCACCCGGTGCGGCAAGATTCTCTTACGAACTGGGGAGCTACGCAGCGCCAGGTCTAGGGGATGGCCAGCAAAATGGATGTCTCCTGAACCAGCGCAGACGACGCCGCGGGTGTGATGAACTGTGGAGTGAAATCTTGAACCTGGTCGATGAAAGCCTGCAATTGATCCCGGTAAGCACTCATTTGACCGCGCTCGAAGTACCTGCGAGCCCGTTCCAGCCGGTCAATCAAGTTTTTGGTGGTGTTATTTCCGGTGATAGCGCCATTGGCATCATAGTAGTTGACCAGGGCTTCTAACTTGTCCAGGGTGGGCAGCCCGTCGTAGCGAGCGATGTTCGGGTCATGATCGCTCGTACCGCGCGGCCCGTCGCCATCATAGTCCGCCGGAAAGTCGCTGTTGATGTGGGCGATCCGCACCTGCACCAGATCAGCGAGCACGGACGGCGTCACGAAGATCTGGTCGAGGGTCTGAGTCTGGCCCTGGAAGATGTACCCGTACGCACTGACCGGAACCTCTCCGACCAGGACGCCGAATAGATTGGTCAAGCCCTGATCGTAGAGTGGGGCCAGCTGGTCGCTCGGGAAGAGCGCCTCACCCGGTACGAAGGGATCGTCTGGCCGCGGGTAGACGTTTAAATCGCCCCCGACCACGACACGCACGTCCTCACCGGCCGCCTGTAATGCAGCGACGATCTTCGCATTGTAGAGCGACTGTTCCTGGCGCTGGCCGACACGGGCGTTCGGGGTACTGCTGAAGTGGTTGTCCGAGATGTAAAGGTCAGTGAAGACGCTGGCCCCGATCCCATTCCGCCAGACGCGGAACAGGCCGACCTGCGGCGGGCGGGTGAAGACGTTCGAGCCATCCACGCCGGTGCTCAGGTCGACGTCGTCCGGAAGATCGGCGTTCAATGCCTTCGGGTTCTGCACGTCTGTGTTGTACGACAGCGGAGTTCCCCGGTAAATTACGGTGGGACTGCTCCCCAAGACCGGGTCGTTCGCCGGGGCTGGGAGCAGCTCGACTCGATCGGTCCTGAAGAGGTAAGCCGAGATAATGCCCCGGTCGTCGGCCCCATCGCGGTCGAAGGCGGCGTCGTAGGACGCACCGCCCAGGTCGGCGATGCGCGTCGCCAGTTCCTGCAGCGTGTCGGGCTTGCCGTCGGCGTTATTCACTGTTCCGCAAGCCAGCGCGCCGCCCGCCACGGTGCAAATGTCCTGGTCTTCGGCTTCCTGCGCCAGGATGATGTCCGGACTGTGGAGGTCGCCGACGAATTGCTGGGCGATCTCGGTCAGGCGCGCCTGGTAGGCGGCGTCGCTTGCCGGGACGTAATCGAAGGGCGGGTTGACGCCCGGGCAGCCGGAATTGCCGGTGAAGTCGCATCCGTCGAAGGGATCGTCGCGGAAATCGTACAGGTTCTCGACATTGAAGATCGCCAGGCTGTATTCCTCGCCCAGGTCGAAGGGCTGTGGTGGGGCGTTGAGGGCTGGATCGACACCGGGTGTCAGGTCGAGCTGCTGTTCTACCATCACCTGATATTTGTTGAAGGAGAAGTAAACCCCTCCCACCGGGGCGTTGTCCAGCGTATCAAAAGTGCGGGCCGGGGCGATCAATTCGGTATTATCGCCGGCAGCGAATTTAATCCCCAGGCTGCCCATGATGATGCGGTAGCCGTTGCCGTCGTCGAAGAGGGCAGGATCGTTATCCAGCGGGTGGGGGTCGCGGAACGCGCGCCTTGCATAGGGATCGGCGCGCTGGGCGATGTCGCTGTCACCACGGGCCACCCAGACTTCCCCATCAGCCGTGCCAGCGAAAACGTCCCGGCTGTCGATCACGACGCTGCCGGACGGGATCTGGACGCGCATACCCTCGCGGCGCTCCCAGTAGCGGTTGGCCTCCGCCAGGTCATCCGGCGGGTCTGTCTCGAGGGCAGGCAGCTCTGCAGCCAGGTCTACCCCGCTGCGCACGACCTGCAACGCCGAGGCGCTGGTCAGCTCGGTGAGGAAGAAGAACTCCGTGACGCGCGCCCGGATGATCACTTCATCCCCGACCACGGGCACGTACCCGCCGATCAGGGAGGTGAAGCCGCCCATGAAGACAAAGATGCCATCCGAGGTGTTCGGATCCCCGTCCGCGGTTGCGGCAGTATTCTGAAGGAAGAACCCATTTTGGTTCCCACCACTGCTGGTGCGAGCCAACGTTTTCTGGTAGATCACACCCTGGACGATGACGAACTGCGCACCGGCGGAATTCCCAGAAGGAGGCGCAAAAGGCGACCGGGAGAGCAGCCCGTTGTCAGCATCGTTGACGACCCCCTGTACAGCGCCGATCGGCAGGATATCCTGGACGGTCACGGTGAGCGTGCAGGTTCCGGTTTGCGGTGTGGGGTCGTCGTTGGTGGCAACGATCTCGACCGAATAGGTCCCAGGAGGCGTGGCCGCGCTCACGTCCACGTTCGCCGTGGCCGCGCCGCCAACCCCCGGGGAGGGGATTAGACCGCTCAGGGTGATTGTGCCTGGGTCGGTAGGCGTGATGCTGTTGATGAGGATACTGACAACCGTGCCGTCCTCGTCGCTGGCGCTGACCGCCCGGGAAGCGGCCTGCCCCTCAAAGGTTGACAAGGGGCCGCCGCAATTGGCGATGACGGGGGTATTACCTTCGCATGGATTAAGCGGCGAAGCCGTATTATGTGGAACAGGTGATCCAGCAGTGAAATCTGTGCTGTTGTTGTCCGTATCCGTACAGCCATTATTGATTCGGAAGATAGAAGTTGTGTTGGTGGTAGCGGGTGCAGGAGCCGTCTCAAAGAAATTTGCTCCATCCCAGCCTACCAGGTCGACGATAGTCGCCAGTGCGGCTGGAGAGCAGGGCGTCGAGCCGCCGTTGCAGCCGAGCGGGGTAGTCGTATTCACCAGGGCGACCTTGCCGCCGGTGGCTGACATGGCGATGGGTGAGGCATCGGTCACATCCGGAGCTGGCAGTGGCGTCGTCCCACCCGTTCCCTGTGCTTCCTGGATCAGCAGGTACTGGCCAGGCGCCAGCGACACGCCGGGCAGTTCGGTGATTTGGGTTGTAGTTGCCCCAAAGTTGCCGATCCCGGTGGCGCTGGCGTACTGTACCGACCAGCCGGCTAGCGAGACGGTCGTCGCGCCCCGGTTGAAGAGTTCGATAAAGTCGTGGGTGTAGGTCGCGCCGGTGTTGCCGCCGCCACCGTACACCTGGCTGATCACGATATTCGGTGAAACCGCCCTGGCGGTCAGTACGCTCCCAGGCAGTAGAGATAAAAGCAGCGCCAGGGCCACTCCGAAGTGGATCAGGTGCTGCGCGAAATGATTGGATCGTCGCTTCATATCAGTTCCTCCAAGTTGGATGCTTTTCCCAGGTAACTACACTAAATCGGCCAGAAAATAGAACCAGCCAGGCTGCTATGACAGCCCAGGTGCGCGAAAATAACGACCGCTTCTCAAGATCCTACCCCATCCGAGTCGTCTCGCCCGCCGCACCTCCTTTGTGATCAGGGGAATTCACCAGAAGACCCCCGCAAGGATGACCGAATACACTTGTGGACTTGTTTCTTATCCCCCCGACACCGTACAGTCCGAATTATACCAACATTTATCCACAAAGTCACAAAAATTAAAATACCTGGCTTTCTATTACAGAAGTAATCTTCGTTCGGGGAGTAGGACAAGCATCCGAGGCCCGGTCCCCCGGGCCTCGGAAGTCGTGACTTGCCCTGGATTAAGCCGGAGCTGACCGTGAGGCTCCGGTTGATGTGAACAAACTACGGCGTCACCACCGGGCAGTTTGGCGCGGTCGCTCCATTAGCATCCGTGCACACGATGCGACCCTGGATAGCCGGGCTGACCGGAGAACTGGCGGTGATGTAGTCGGCCAGCACCTGGTCCATGATGCCCTGGGTGGTGCCGCGGGTATAGACGTTCGGGTAGCCGTCCCCGCCGGTCGCCATGAAGTCGTTCTCGGCGATCTTGTACGTGGAGGCTGCCGTCAGGTCGATCGCCGCCCCGGTGCAGCTGCCACCGGCCGCCTGGCGGACCGCTCCGGTGACCCGGCTGCCGGCTGGCGAGGTGATCTCATACGTGAAGCACAGGCCGGAGACCTGCGGGAAGCGCCCGTTGGCAGCCGGCATGGCCGAGACGCCGTTCTCCAGGAAGGTCTTCAGCTCGGCCCCGCTGATGCTGACCGTGAAGACCACATTACCGAAGGGCAGCACCCCCAGCACCTGGCCACGCGTGATTAGGTAGGGTGGCGGGGTGTAGGCCGGGCAGAAGTCCCCGGCGATATCCGGAGATGGGCAGGTCAGGTCGGCGCGCAGGCCGCCAGCGTTGCTGATGGCGAAGTCCGTGGTGTAGGTCTCGCGCAGCGCGTCGGTGGTCAGGTTGCCGATCAACGATTCGCACAGGCGCCCATCGCTTCGGCCACAGCTGTCGGCGCGCGGGATGCGCACCGTCGAGTTGCCGATCACGGTGTTGAAGATCGGCGCCAGCTGCGTGTTCAGGTCGTCGATGTAGGCCTGGATGGCCGGGTCGGGGGTCACGCCGATGTTCCACGGCTTGTGGTAGTCGGCGGTCTTGTAGATCACGGCTTTGGTCCTGGTGTTCACCACCAGCCGGATGCGGGTGAAGCGCTGGCCCGAGTTGGGGTTTTCAGCCACCAGCACGCCATTATCGGCCGTAGTGATGTACTGGGCGTGCGTATGGCCGCCTAACACTGCGTCAACCCCGCTCAGGCTGTTCGCCAGGGTGACCAACGGTCCGGTCGGGTTGTTGATATCCGTCCCATCGCCGCCGATGTGCCCGACTGCAACGACAGCATCGACCTTCTTGGAGTGCAGCCTGGCCGATTCCTTGTTGATGGCGGCGGCCGGATCGGTGACTTTGAACGGGTCCAGGTAGCCGGGGAAGATCAACGTGGGTAATTCGGGCAGGGTGTACCCGATCACGCCCAGTTTGAAGCCGTCGAACTGGAAGACCTGGGAGGGTTTCCACTCAGGCGGGTACGTGCCGCTGGAGGCGAAGACGGTGTTGGCGCTCAGGTAGGGGAACTGGGCCAGCGGGATCAGCTCGCTGCGCAGGAACTGCGAACCGCGGTCGAAGTTATGGTTGCCCAGGGTGTCGGCGGTCAGGCCCAGCATGTTCAGGGTGAGCATGGTGGGCTTGTCGTCGAAGAAGTTGGAGATGGGAGGCGTCGCTCCGACCGCGTCGCCGCCGGACAGGGTCAGCGAGAGGCCGCCCATGGCCTCGGCGCGGTACCAGTCGAACCACGGTTTCAGGTAGGCCGCCCCGCCGATCCCGAAGGACGGACCCACAGTGTCCGCCGTTTGAGACAGCGGGGTCAACTGGCCGTGGAAGTCGCTGATGTACAGCAGGGTGGCTTCCTTGTACTGGCCCGGGTTCGGGAAGAGGTTGTAGAGGATCTTGCCGCGGGCGTTGATCGGGCCGGGGATGTTGAGCAGCAACGAGATGGTCGGGGCCAGGTCGATGGCGCGCACGCCCGCCACCGGGTCCTGGTGGCGGATGCCGGGGCCGGCCGCTACGAAGGTGGCGTGCATGTTGACGCTGTCCGCCAGGTTGACCGTCTCCGGCAGGTAGCCGTGCTGGCCGAAGAACTGCGAGAAGGCGATCGTCTTCCCCTGGGTGGGCGCGTCGAACTGATAGGGCGGATTGAGCACCACCACCACGTCGCCGGAGCGGTTGGGGTGCAGCGAGTCGCTGCCGTCCACATTGCGCAGCTCTTCCTTCTTGAAGATCTTTAAGACGACCTGCGCGCCGGGGTTGTCCGGATCGGTAAGATTCTGGAAGGCAGCGATCACCTCTGTCCGGACCAGCTCGTAGGTCACGCCGGCTGGCAGGGTTGTGTTGATGTATATCTGCGCGGTAGCGCCGGCCCAGCAGGCTTTGGCTTTGTTCACCGCAAGAGGTCCAGTATTGGATACGCGGCAGCCGGAGAGGGTTTCCTTGCCTGATGCGTCGGGAGACTGCAACCCGGCATCCACCAAAATCTTGTTGGCGTTGACCGCCAGCCACTGGGCGCTGAAGCCGTGGTCGGAGGCTGCGAAGATGTTGGGGGCGCCGCCCAGCAGCTGTTTGCCGAGCGCCAGGGTGGCGTCCGCCTCCATGTAGGCCTCGCGCAGGTAGCCATCGGCCTTCTCATGGGTGATGACCTCTCCGTAGGAGGTATAGGTGTTGTAGTAGGGGTTCGCCAGGCCGTTGACGGACGGCGTGGTGAGGCCCAGGAACATGTGCGAGAATTCGTCGGTGACCGGGTTGCCCAGCA
>DATDRQ010000153.1:0-5193 GCA_035291645.1 Anaerolineales bacterium | reverse complement strand
CCTGCGGGCCGGCGTACATCGACCGGCGCGCCGTCGCGGCGGTCTTCGGAGTGGGCCGCAAGCAGGTGAAGCTGGCTTCGGCGGAGGAAGTGCTGTTCATGACCGGCTACCCGGTGGGCGGAATGCCCCCCTTCGGGCACCGCGTCCCATTGCCGACATTGATCGACCGGCGGGTGTTGGAGATGAGGGGGGAGGTGTACGCGGGCGGCGGCGATGAGAGCAGCCTGCTGAGGATCGATCCCCAGGCCATCCTGGCAGCTGCTAATGCTCGGGTGATCGACCTGGTCACGCCTATAAAACATATCCCCGTAAAAGATGGATCATGACAGCCAGATCCGGTGAGGGGCGCCAACCGGCGGCCTGCCTGCTTTTGGCTGTTTTGTTCACGATAGTCCTGGCGGCCGGGTATCTGGCGTTCCGCTGGTTCAACACACCCGGAAACCGCACGCCGCTGGTACTGGCCTGGTTGAACGGCCCCGGGGAGCACCCGGAGTGGGCGGTCATGGCAGGTCAGCGCTGCGGGGGGGCGCCCTTCATCCTGCCCACGGACGGTTTCATCGGCTACCTTTGGGGGGATACCTTCCGCCCAAGCCACCGCCACCAGGGGCTGGATATCTTTGGCGGCGGCGATGTGAACCAGACGGCGGTGATCGCAGCGTACCCTGGCTACCTGACACGCCTGCCAGACTGGGAGTCATCCGTTATCATCCGCATCCCCGATGACCCGCTGCGGCCCGGACGCCAGATCTGGACCTACTACACCCACCTGGCAGAGGCCAACGGCAACTCATTCATCGCACCGAATTTCCCGCCCGGCAGCAGCGAGGTCTACGTCGAGGCCGGCACCTTGCTGGGTTACCAGGGAAATTTCTCCGGCGATCCTTTCAACCCGGTGGGCGTGCACCTGCATTTCTCGATCGTGTTGGACGACGGGTCGGGCGGTTTCCGCAACGAGCTGGAGATCGGCAATACGATCGACCCCTCCCCTTACCTGGGCCTGCCGGTCAACGCAAGCCAGAATCGGGGTGAGGTGCCGGTGTGCTCCGGCAGCGAGCCGTCTTGAGGGTTATGTCCTGAAATTATGGGGGAGTGTTTTTACGGCAGGCAATGGATATATAATCAGTTACACCTTAGGAAGCAGGGAGAGCAGAACATGTCCTTCGATGACAAAGTCGTGCTGGTGACCGGGGCGGGGCGCGGCATCGGGCGGGCGATCGCCGAGGCGTTCGCCGCCCAGGGGGCTCGCGTGGCTGCCAACGACGTGACGCCGGTCAACCTGGATGAGACGGTGGCGCGCATCCGGGCGACCGGCGGCATGGTGCAGGATTACGTGGCGGACGTGGGGGCCAAGATGCCGGTACAGGGCATGATCGAGCAGATCATGGACGCCTGGGGTCGGGTCGACATCCTGATCAACAACGCCGGGGTGGAACCACATGCAGCGCTGCTTGACCTGGACGAGTGGGACTGGCGGCGCACCCTGGACGTGAACCTGACCGGGGCGTTCTTCCTGATCCAGTCTGCAGGGCGGGTGATGCGCGCGCAAGGGGGAGGGGCTATCGTCAACATCGCCTCTATTGCCGGGCGAGCGCACGGCCTCAAGGATCGCTCCGCTTACGTGGCAAGCAAGCTGGGTCTGATCGGATTGACCCGCGCAGCGGCGCGCGAGCTGGCGGCTTACAACATCCGCGTGAATGCGGTCTGCCCGGGGGTGATCGAGACGGAAATGACCGCCGCCCTACGCCAGAACCAGGCCATGCTGGATAAATGGCTGGAGGATATCCCCCAGGGCCGCCTGGGCACCCCCCAGGACGTGGTTGGGCTGGTGCTGTTCCTGTGCAGCGAGGCGGCCGCCTATTTGACCGGGCAGGCGATCAATATCGACGGGGGCAAGGTGATGCGCTAATGCAATGCGCTAAGGCAATGCTATCAGCCAGCGCCTGGATATTACGAAGAACAATCCTCTGAAATCAACAAACGAGGGAGGTCCGCATGACAGAATTTACTTCCATCCTGGTTGAGACCCGCGGGCGAGTGGGGCTGGTGAGGCTCAACCGGCCTAAGGCGCTCAACGCGCTGGACAGCAGGTTGCTCGCGGAGCTCATGGCGGCACTGGTCGCCTTCGATGCAGATAAAAGGATCGGCGCGCTGGTGGTGACCGGGGACGAGCGCGCCTTCGCCGCCGGGGCGGATATCAAGGAGATGGCGGACGCTTCGGCGGTGGAGATGCTGCAGCGCGACTCGATCTCGACCTTCGACGGCATGCGGGGGATCAATAAGCCGGTCATCGCGGCGGTCTCGGGTTGGTGCCTGGGGGGCGGCAACGAGCTGGCCATGTCGTGCGATATGATCGTGGCCTCTGAGACGGCGCGCTTCGGGCAGCCGGAGATCAACCTGGGGGTGATGCCGGGAGCTGGCGGCACGCAGCGTCTGGCGCGGGCGGTGGGCAAAGCAATCGCCATGGAGATGGTGCTGAACAACCGCACGCTGACCGCCGAGGAGGCGCTGGCTTACGGCCTGGTTAACCGGGTGGTGCCGGTCGAACGCTACGAGGAGGAAGCGTTGCAACTGGCGGAGGAGATCGCCGGGCGCGCCCCGCTGGCGGTGCGGCTGGCCAAGCAGGCGGTCAACCACGCCTTCGAGTCGTTCCTGAGCGACGGGCTGGCCGACGAGCGGCGGGCGTTCTACTTTCTGTTCGCCAGCGCCGATCAAAAGGAGGGCATGCGCGCCTTCGTCGAAAAGCGCCAGGCCGAGTGGAGGGGGGGATAGGATCTGGTAACCAGGCCCAATTCATAACGCTCGGGTGAGAACAAGCTAATTCATCCTTGACTGGTGGGTTCATCACAGATATAATATATCTAGACAGACTAGACAGATTTTTTAACTAAATGAGGTTATTATGAGCAAGATTTGGCAGTTGCAGGAGGCGAAAAACCGCTTCAGCGAGCTGGTCGAGCGAACGATCAAGGAAGGCGTGCAGGTGGTCACCCGGCATGGAGAAAGAGTCGTTGTGGTGCTGTCCTACCAGGAATACGAACGTATGACCAGGCCAAAAGAGAATCTGGCAGATTTCCTACTAAACTCGCCGCTGGCTGGGTCGGATTTGTCTATTGAGCGCGATCAGACCTACCCACGCGATATCGGTCTCGAGCCATGAACTATCTGCTCGACACCTGCGTGGTTTCAGAATTCGCAAAACGCGCCCCATCTCCGAATGTGATCCGCTGGCTTGCGGAGGTGGACGAGAACAAGTTATTCTTGAGTGTGATCACCCTTGGCGAAGTTAGACGAGGTCTCGAACGGTTGTCGGATTCGCCGCGCAAAGTTCAGTTGAACGAATGGCTGAATGAGGAATTGATCCGGCGTTTTAGCAGTCGATTGGTTCAAATCGATTCGGAAGTGATGCTGCTGTGGGGAGGTCTTACAGCTCGTTTGGAGAAAGAAGGCAAGGCCATGCCAGTAATCGACTCGCTGATTGCAGCCTCGGCCTTATATCATCACCTCTACCTGGTGACCTGTAACGATTCGGATTTTGCTCACACGGATCTGCCGGTGATCAACCCGTGGGAATGACGGGCGGACCGCTACTTCATTAAACTATTCAGATTTTCCTTCCCATCGGGGGTTAGGGCTGCCTCGGCCTCTGTGGAGGCCCCATCAGATTGAGAGGCAGGCGGCTCATTGGCAATCTCGACGCGCTCTTCCATGCGCACCTGGCCGCGCAGGAAGGCGCCCTCTTCGGTGGCGAAAGCCGCCGCCACTACGTTGCCCCACACGCGGCCGGTGCTGCGGATCTCCAGCTTTTCAGCGGTGATGTCTCCGCGCACCGCCCCGGCGATGATGACCACGTTGGCACTCAACTGCTGGCAGGTCACCCGGCCGGTTTCGCCGACCACCAGCAGGCCGCGCAGGGTGATATCCCCCTCAAACGAACCTTCGATACGGACGCCGCCGGTGCCGCTGAGCTGCCCTTTCCAGACCGTGCCTGCGCCAAGCACGGAAGTGACTCGCTCGGTTGGAACGGACTGGCTGGAAAGAGGCTGGGTATCCTGGTTCCTGCGGAACATGGCGCTTACCCCTGCACGTCTTCCGGCACGCCCAGGATGTTGTAACCCGAGTCGACGTAGAGCACTTCGCCGGTGGTCTTGCCCGCCAGGTCGGAGCACAGAAAGACAGCCGCGCCGCCCACATCCTCGATAGTGATGTTCTGGTGCAACGGGGCGATCTCGGCGAAGTGGCGGTACATGGTCTTGAACCCGGAGACGCCCGCCGCGGCCAGGGTGCGGACCGGGCCGGCGGAGACGGCGTTGACCCGCACCCCCTGCTTGCCCAAGTCGTAAGCCAGGTAGCGCACCGAGGCTTCCAGGGCGGCCTTGGCGACGCCCATGACGTTATAGTGGGGAGAAACTTTTTCGGCGCCATAATAGGTCAGGGTGAGCAGTGCGCCGCCGGGTCGCAGATGCGGTTGGAAGGCACGCGCCAAAGCAGTGAAAGAGTATACGCTGATGTCCATCGCAGTGTGGAAACCTTCACGGCTGGTATTGAAGTAAGGTCCGGTCAGCTCGTCCCGGTTGGCAAAGGCGATGGCGTGCACCAGGATATCGATGTTCCCAAACCTTTCCACCGCCCGGTCGACGATACCCTGAATTTGCTCGTCGGAGGTCACGTCGCAGGGCTCGACGAAGGTGCAGCCGATCGATTCGGCCAGCGGGCGCACCCGGCGTTCCAGGACTTCGCCGGCGTAGCTGAGGCCGATGGTGGCGCCGTGCTCCTGAAAGGCCTTCGTGATCCCCCAGGCGATCGACCGTTCGTTGGCGACTCCAAATACCAGGGCGGTCTTGCCGCTCAGCAGGCTCATAATTCCTCCAAATATTTCGTGTCACGTGTCAACTTGACACTTGAAACTTGATACCTGACACCCGGAAACGCCACGGGATGCTTTTCCAGGGTTCTGGTACCGTTTTCAAACCCACGCGCGGGCCGATCGTCACGCGCTCGTCAGGGATAGCCTCACCAGGTTCGACGAAGAGCACTGCTTGTGGTGCGCATAAATCCAGGCCATTCAACCTGCCGTCGATCGCCAGCGCCTGGCAGATCTTCGCCGGTCCATCCGTCCAGCGCTCTGCAGGCTGCCCATCCCGCCGGGCTGCGATCAGGTCGAGGCCCTCGACGGGCAGCAGCGCCCGCACCAAC
>DATDRQ010000152.1:0-6051 GCA_035291645.1 Anaerolineales bacterium | reverse complement strand
CTGCCGCAAAGTTGACCACCGGTAAGCGCCCCAGGGCGCGCGTCTCGATCAGCTGGTCGTAGGGCGCGCCGAGCTCCTTGGCGGCGCTCATCAGTTCCTCTTCGGGCATGTTCTGCAGGCGGCGGACCTCTCCTAACACCGAGCGGGCATGGCGCACGGCTTCGATCACATCGCCAGTCCCGGCCTCACCCTTGGTGCGGATCATTGCCGCCCCCTCCCCGATGCGCCGCAGGGCTTCGCCCAGGTTGCGGCATCCGCACACGAAAGGAACTTTGAAATCGTGCTTGTTGATGTGGTGGGCTTCGTCGGCTGGCGTCAACACTTCAGACTCATCGATGTAATCCACGCCGATAGCTTCCAGGATCTGGGCCTCGACGAAATGTCCGATACGCACCTTCGCCATCACCGGGATGGTGACGGCATCCATGATCTGCAGGATCAGCTCGGGGTCGCTCATGCGGGCCACGCCCCCCTGCACGCGGATGTCTGCCGGCACCCGTTCCAGCGCCATGACGGCCACCGCTCCAGCATCCTCGGCGATCCTGGCATGCTCTGGCGTGACCACGTCCATGATCACACCGCCCTTGAGCATCTGCGCCAGGCCCTTTTTTACTGCAAAGGTGCCAAGTTGCTTTTCCATACTGCTTACCTCCATTCGTTTAGTACACCCGATGATATCGCTTTCATTCTACCACGCGGCGAAACGGCGTGCAATCAGAGGACAATTGTCCTGTTCTTTTCTTACCGGAGTCTATCGTTCATTAGAATCCGGCTTTTCGCCCTCTTTTTCAGCCTCTTTTTCGCCAGATCCGATCCCCAGCGGGGCCCACTTGCGCTCGTCCTTCAAGCGGTGCTGGATCCCATCCCGGTCGTGGATCTGGTCGAAACCTTCCGGCTTGATGAACATGCCTTCGCCATCCAGTAACGCAGTCAGGCCTTCCTGCCCGGGCTCTGGCCGCTTGAGTGTATACCTGGCCGCGTCCCTCGGGTGGTAGTCCACCGGTTCTTCGTAGGTGGTGATATAGCCTTCGAAGTTCCGCAGGATGACCTTGTGATCGGACATGCTCAGCAGGTAGTTGGGCGCAACGGGGATCTTGCCGCCTCCGCCGGGAGCATCGATGATATAAATTGGAACGGCGTAGCCGGAAGTATGCCCGCGCAGCCCTTCCATGATCTCGATCCCTTTGCCGACCGGGGTGCGGAAGTGTCCCGCGCCCTCGACCAGGTCACACTGGTACAGGTAGTACGGGCGCACCCTGATCCGCACCAGGTCCTGGACCAGCCGTCGCTGGATGTGTACGTTGTCGTTCACCCCCGCCAGGAGCACCGACTGGTTACCCAGCGGGATGCCGGCCCGAGTCAACCGGTCGCAGGCTTCTGCCAGCTCGGCGGTGATCTCGTTCGGATGGTTCACGTGGATGTTCAGCCAGAGCGGGTGATACTTCTGCAGCATATCCGTCAGCTCTTCGGTCACGCGCATTGGCATGAAAACCGGTACGCGCGAACCGATGCGCACGATCTCGATGTGCGGGATCTCGCGCAGGCGGCGCAGGATCTCCTCCAGTATTTTGGGGGCCAACACCAGCGGGTCGCCTCCGGAGAGCAGCACATCGCGCACTTGTGGCGTCCGCTTGAGGTACTCGATCTGCATCTCGAACTCGGCCCGCGAGAAGGTCGCCGAAGGGTCGCCGACGATCCGCGAGCGGGTGCAGTAACGGCAATACGAGGCGCACTGAGTGGTGACCAGCATCAGCACCCGGTCCGGGTAGCGGTGCACCAGGCCGGGCACGGGTGAGTGGCGGTCCTCGGACAGCGAGTCTTCCATCATCGCCGTGAAAGGCACCATCTCCCCGGCAGTCGGGACCACCTGTTTGCGCACCGGGTCGTTCGGATCGTCCGGGTCGATCAATGAGATGAAGTAGGGGGTGATATCCACCCGGAAAAGGTCCTTGGAAGAGAGCGCTTTACGCTCGCTCTCGGTCAAGGGGATCACTTTTTCAAATTCTTCCGGCGTATTGATGCGGTTGCTCAATTGCCAGCGCCAGTTATTCCATTGCTCATCGGGCACTTGGGCATAAAAGGGGGCTCGCCGGGAAGGAAATGGGGTATTCGCCATGATATTTTCTCCTGATGCTACAAATCGATTCAAAAACTACCTCATCGTGAGACAATAGATGCGAGCCGATCTGAATAACCTGGCGGATCATGATCGGGCACGAAGAATCCGGCCCAAGAGGTGGGTTGCCAGGCACAATGGGTGGAAGGATCACAAAAACAGGTCGCGGTCATCACTGAGCGACCTGCGTCCAACCAATAAAGATAGGGCGGGCTTCGCCTTGGATCGGGATCTCTGCCACGACATCTTCCAGGCGGAATTGCCACAACTTCAGGTTTCCATCATCCTCAAAGATCAGGAACTCCCCATCGGGAGAGATTCCGAGCGGGTATAGGCTTGAACCAGAGACAACCAGGGCATGCGTATTCTCCGCCGGGAGATAGTGGTAGATGCCATCCGTTTCCGTGCTGGCTCCGTTTAAACCATAATAGAGCGAACCATCCGGCGCCCAGACCGGGTGGGAGGCCTTCCCGGTGGAATTGTTGGTCAACGGGGTGAGGCCACTCCCATCGGGATGTACCCGATACAGGCGCGCCGGGAAGGTCAAGGGTGCGGTGGCGTCCTGGTCCAGCGCAAAGGCAATCCAGGCGCCATCCGGAGACCAGGCTGGCGTATGCGCGCCCGCTGCCAGCGTACTTCCATTTTCAACGCCTGAAAGGACAGGCGGCGAGACGATGCGCCGGGCTGTACCGGTCTCCAGATCGGCTACTCCAAGACCTGCACTCGTATTGCACGGGGCGCCGTATTCCAACCCGGTGGTGGCTACCCGCAGGTCGCTCGGCGACCAGGCCATCCCGGTGTCACAGCCATACTCACTGCTCCCCTCGGGTACGGGTAGATCGTGCCAGGATTTCTCCTCCATCGTGATCCAACCATGGCGAATGGGAGCCGCATCGCTTATGATCTGGTCGACTAATAATCTCCCCAAGATGGACCAGCCGCGCGGCAAGTAATACCCTTCCTCCGGGGAAGGCAGCAGTTCGCTGAACTCCCCGGTTTTGTTGTCATATAGGGTCAATCCACCTTCCCGGCCGAAGGCCAGCATCTTTCCATCCGGCGCCCAGGCGCCCCCCGCAATGGGTTTATCCGCCGCAAGGTCAGCCGGGATGATCCGCCGGTTATACACGTCCAGCCCGTGCAGACGCCCGTCCTGGATGTAGGAGACGATCAGGCCGAGTCCGATCGGTTCTGACAATACCTCGTTAAATTCGGTCGCCAGCTCCCAGGCCGTCTCCACTTCCGCCGGGTCCGCCGAGCCCTCGCCGCTGCCGTTGACTATCAACCGCTGCACCTGATCCCCTTCGCCGCGCAGGTTGTCCAGGCTCGCAAACGCGGCGCGCAGTTCATTCAGGCGCGCCTGCAAGTTGGACGGCACTTCCGATTGCAGGACGTCATCCCGGCAGTCATCCGTGTACACCGACGTGTTGTCAGAAAAGACGCGCAAGAAATCGCACCAGGCTTCCGGCCCACCACTCTGCTGGAGAGTTAAGACGGCCTCTTTACCAGCGCCGAACGTATCTTGCATTAACGCCTTGATGGCTAATGTAAGGTCGTAGTTGTTTTGGCGATCGAGGACGATCTTGCCCTCTTCATTATAATTGGCCAGAGCTTCGGCATGGATCGCGATCGGGTATCCTAGCGAGGGATCGAAGGAGACCTTTAGATTGACAGGATCGGGACCTTCTCCTTGGGCATCCCGCCGTAACCGTTCGAATATCCTCTCGGGAGTATAGGCCTGCGCTTCCCGAGCCGAAAGAGCTGCCGGTTCGCTCCAGGTCCCCCCCGGTTCGCGTTCCAACACCTGGGCTGCCCGCACCAGTCCATCGCTCACCACCACCAGGTATTTGCGATGCCCATCCTGGCGGCGTTCTTCAACTTCAGCCAGGTAGCTCGTGTTTTCACTCGCCTTCCAGCGCTGGTAAGCTTCATCGATCTCTGATAGAGGCGGTACCTGGGCGGTCGGTAAGACGGGCTGGCTGGTTACCTCCCCAGGTGCAGAGTTACAGGCCCCTGCCAACAGTCCTACCAATCCAGTCAAGCAAGCTATCCATATCCGGTATTTTCTCAAGGACTCAGCAGAACCTCCACGCTAGAAAGGTGTATGATCCCCGGGATGCGTTCGCCAGGTTCCCAAACGACCAGACGGACGCGGGTGGGTGAAGCGACAGTGTAAGGGACATCCACCATAAAAGTTCCATGCGTACTGCCAGGGACCGCTTCGACGGCGACCTGGCGCGTGCCAACGATTTTACCATCGCTCGCCTGGAATTCGATCATCAGCGGCTGTCTGGACCGTGTGCGGGCCAGCCCGGAGACGCGCACCAGGCCGCCCTGCACCAGGGCATTCTGTCTTGGCGAATCGATATAAATATCCTCCAGCTGGTCAGCAGGCGTTGTGGTATCCGCCTCTCCCAGGGAGAGCAGGATCAGGTCGGTAGAGGCTTGCGCCATGAGCCTGCCTTCACCGTCCTCGACGCCGATCTGCAAGCGGCCCGCCTCAGCCGCAGCTGCGATCTCATATTCAATTTCGATACCCAAACCCATCTGCTTTCCAGCCGCGGCGCCGTAGCGCTGCACCTCGCGCACGAGCAGCCGCCCGTCCTCTCCGAGCAGCTCCAGCCGCACGACGCCGCTCGGTCCAATCTGGACGGCTGCCCTCAACAGGAAAGGCGAGCTAACCCTGGACGCCGGCCCTGGGCTGAGGATTTGGATCGGGCTGTTTGGCAGGCCAGCCGGAGGCTTGAGCCCGATCGGCGCCTGCTGATCCACCGTTATGCTCGTCGGGGTAGCAGGTTCTACAGTCTCTGTTGTTGGAGTTGGAGAAGGAGTCGGCGGCGGGGTTGGGGTCGATGGAAGGGTTGGCTCAGGCGAAGGCAGCTCTGGTGCTTTCGTATGTGTCTTCATCTGCGACGCCGCGACCGTCAGGGCGATGGCGGTTGGGACGTACTCGCTGGGGAGCCGGGTTGGGAGAGTGTTCGTGGTCGCAAAACCACACCCGCTCAGAAGCGACGCTCCCAGGCTGAGGGCGATGAAGCAAATAAGGGCCGGGTTTTTCACACTCTTCAATCCTGGACTCCGGCATAGCGCTCGATCGTATCTTGCAGAGTCTGCAGGCGTACCGGCTTTGCGATGAACTCATTGGCGCCCGCCGTACGGGCCAATTCGGCCGCATCGAACTCGGGGCTGGCGGAGAGCACCACGATGGCGATCTCTGCCGTCCTCACGTCCTGGCGCAATCTGCGGATCAGCATAAGCCCATCCACGTCCGGCAATCGCATATCGGTCACGATCAGGTCAGGCGACTGGCTCGTCGCCAGGTCGAGCGCCTCCTGACCAGAGTGGGCCGATAGCGCCTGGTGTCCTAAGATCTGCGCCGACTTGCTCAACGTGAGTAGCGTGTTCGGATCGTCGTCGACGAACAGGATGCGCGCCATGGCTGCTCTCTCCTCTATGTTCGATCGTCACAACCCGTAGATCTGCCCGTACTTGCTCTCCAGGTAGCGCAGGTACGGGGCCGGGTCGATCTTGCTTCCGGTTGCCTGGGTCACCAGCTCCTGGGGCTCGAATTTTGCCCCGTGCCGGTGAATTTTTTCTGTCAGCCAGCCGGTCAATCGGGAAAATTCGCCCCGCCGGACCTGCTCAGGCAGGTCTGGGATGTCTGTATGGATACACTCCCACAGCTGAGCTGAGATCAGGTTGCCTAACGCATAAGTGGAGAAGTAACCGATATACCCTTCGGACCAGTGCACATCCTGTAATACGCCGAGAGCATCGTTCGGCGGGGTGAGTCCCAAGTACTCTCCCATCCGGTCGTTCCATTCGCCGGGGAGATCTTTTACCAGGACCTGCCCTTCGATTAAAGCGATCTCCAACTCCAGCCGGAGCATGATATGCAGGTTATAGGTGGCCTCGTCGGCTTCTACCCGGATTAATGA
>DATDRQ010000151.1:0-7052 GCA_035291645.1 Anaerolineales bacterium | reverse complement strand
CTGCGGGGCGCCACGCTGGGAATCGTCGGGATGGGCAAGATCGGGAGGGCCGTTGCCGAGCGCGCCCGGGGATTCGGCCTGCGCCTGGTCTACGCCGATACCGATCCACACCCGGACTTGGAAACCCGGCTGGAAGCCAGTCGCCTATCGCTGGAAGAACTACTCGAGCAGAGCGATTTTGTTAGCTTGCACATCCCCCTGACTTCCGAAACTTACCAACTTTTCGGCGAAGCCGCCCTGGAGAGGATGAAATCCACCGCCATCCTGGTCAACACCTCCCGCGGTCCGGTTGTGGACACCAGCGCGCTCGCCAGAGCCTTGCAGAAGAACGAGATCCGAGCTGCCGCGCTGGACGTGACCGATCCGGAACCGCTGCCTCCCGATCACCCGCTCTTCGGCCTGCCGAACTGCCTGATCGTCCCGCACATCGGATCGGCCACCTGGAACACCCGCCGGAACATGGCCTTGCGCGCCTGTGAAAACCTGCTGGCTGGTCTGGCCGGTGAACGGTTGCCCTATTGCGTGAATCCTGAAGTCTACCAGGACTGAGATGCCACTGACCCATACCCGCAACTTTCGCGTCCGATATTATGAATGCGACGCATTTGGACATTTGAATAACGCCAATTACCTGCGTTACATGCAGGAGACCGCCTTCGATGCCTCGGCAGCTGCCGGGTATGGCCTGGACCGTTATGCCCAGATGGGCTGCCACTGGTTGATCCGGGAAACCGATATCGAGTTTTTGAGGCCGGTCTGGTACGGTGAAACAGTTGAGATCAAGACCTGGGTGATGGATTTCTTCAGGGTGCGCTCGCGACGCGCCTACGAGTCCTACCTGGCCGGTACAGATGCGCCGGTAGCGAAAGCGCTGACCGATTGGGTCTTCGTAGACACCAAAACGAACCTCCCGGTCACGATCCCACAGACCTTTGCCCAGGCATTCTATCCGGAAGGTCTACCATCGAAATTTCCATCAAGAGAAGCCACCCCTGAGTCTCCCGGTCCTCCTGCCGGGGTATTTCGGATGCAGCGGCAGGTCACCTGGCAGGATATCGACAACGCCCACCACGTCAATAACGCCAATTATCTCAATTACGTCGAAGAGTGCGGCATGCAGGTGATCGCCGCTTATGGCTGGCCCATCCAGCGCATGCTGGCGGAAGGAGTGGCGATCCTCATCCGCCGCCACCAGATCCAGTACCTGCGACCAGCAGTTTTGGATGATGAACTGGTCATTTCGACCTGGGTTTCCGACGTCCGCCGGTCGACTGCGGTCCGCCATTATACGATCCACCGGGTGAGAGACAATGCATTGCTCACCAGGGTGCATTCCCTGGGGGTATGGGTGGACCTGGCAAGCCAGCGACCGGTGCGCATTCCGGAGCAGATGCTGGCCGATTTCGCACCCAATATCGCTGATTGATCGAGAATGTATGACCACACTCGAACCAGCTTATCTCCAGCTATTACCGAGCGGTGAACTCGAACACCGGGTGGTGGAGGCCCAGAAACACTTATCGATCTGTGACGTGTGCGCCTGGGAATGCCCGGTAGACCGGCTTGCAGGTCAGATCGGCGTCTGCCAGACCGGCGTTCACGCCCGGTTGTGCAGTTATGGACCCCACCTGGGTGAGGAGTATCCCCTGCGTGGCTGGCGCGGCTCAGGCACGATCTTTTTTGCGCGCTGCAATCTGCGCTGCCAGTACTGCCAGAATCATGAGATCAGCCAGACCGACGCGGGGGAGGTCGTCAGAGCCGGGCAGCTGGCAGCCACGATGCTCGAACTCCAGGCCCACGGCTGCCACAATATCAACCTGGTTTCACCAAGCCACGTCGTGCCACAGATTCTGGCTGCCCTATGGACTGCTGCGAGGGCTGGTCTCCGCCTGCCTCTGGTTTACAACACCGGTGGTTACGACTCTCTGGCAATGCTGAAGTTGCTGGATGGAGTCGTTGATATCTACATGCCCGATATGAAATATGGAGACTCCGCCATCGCCCGCCAGTATTCGAAGATCCGTAACTATTGCGAGGCAAACCAGGATGCGGTTCGGGAGATGCACCGCCAGGTGGGTGATCTTCAAACCGATGAGAATGGCCTGGCTGCTCGCGGTCTACTGGTGCGTCACCTGGTTCTCCCAAACGGTCTGGCTGGAACAGCCGAGGTCACGCGATTCTTAAGTGGAGAGATCTCGCGGAATACTTACCTGAACCTGATGGCTCAATACCGGCCTGATTATAAATCCCACAACATCCCGGAACTCAACCGGTGCATCACCAGCCAGGAATATGCCCAAGCGGTTCAGATCGCGACCCAGGCTGGTCTCTACCGGTTGGACCATCGATATTGAGTGAGGACAATTCTCTTCTCAATCGAACCAGAGGATGGTAAACTCATTACGCCATGCACATCACATTTCTATTTCCCGTCCCTTCCCCTGTCTACCGAAACATATCATGGACTTACGGTTCTCCAGGGTTTGGAAGGTAACTGGTTCTCAATCAAGAATTTTCCGCCCTGTGGATTGTTGCCCAGCAGGGCGATTTTTTTTATCCATTTCTTAGGAGAAAGCTACCGATGAGAATGAGCAGACTTTTCAGCCAGACCCTGAGAGAAGCGCCGGCCGAGGCGGAGATTCCCAGCCATAAGTTGCTCATCCGGGCCGGTTTTATCCAGCAGCTGGCCACCGGAATATTCAGCTACCTGCCCCTGGCGCGCCGCTCCTTGACCAAGATCGAAAATATCCTGCGCCAGGAGATGGACGCCATCGGAGGCCAGGAGGTCATGATGCCCGTCGTGCACCCCGCCGAGCTCTGGAAAGAGACCGGTCGCTGGTACGCCATCGGATCGGAGATGGGTCGTTTCCTGGATAAATCCGGACGCGAGATGGTCCTGGCGATGACCCATGAGGAAGTGGTGGCTGACCTCGTCCGCAAAGAAATTCACTCCTACCGGCAGCTGCCTGCCTTGATCTACCATATCCAGACCAAGTGGCGGGATGACCCCCGGCCCAGAGCAGGCCTGATCCGCGTGCGCGAGTTCACCATGAAAGATAGCTACAGCTTGGATGCCGACTGGCAGGGATTGGATCAACAATACCGGGCCCACTACCAGGCTTACTTTGACATCTTTCACCGCTGCGGTTTGCCCGTCCTGGCGGTCAAGTCAGACGTCGGCATGATGGGCGGCAGGTTGGCGCACGAGTTTATGTACCTGACTCCGGTCGGTGAAGATACCCTGTTGATCTGCGAGGCGTGTGGTTACGCGGCCAACCGCCAGATCGCATTGTTCCACAAGCCGGCTGCACCGGTGGAGGACCCGCTGCCCTTAGAGGAAGTCGCCACGCCGGGAGCTAAGACCATCCAGGCGCTGGCTGATTATTTAGGAATTCCGAAATCCAAGACGGCTAAGGCGGTTTTCCTGGTGGCTGATCTCCAGGATGGTCAGGAGGTAAAATCGCAGCTCGTCTTCGCCATCATACGCGGGGATTTGGAGGTCAACGAGACCAAGCTGCTCAATGCGCTGCACGCCAAGGAACTGCGCCCGGCGCGCGAAGATGAGATCATCGCTGCCGGGGCTGTACCGGGCTTTGCTTCTCCCATCGGTGTAGAAGGAGTGATCGTCGTGGTAGATGATTCTGTCGCCACATCCCCAAACCTGGTCGCCGGTGCCAATAAGACCGGATTCCACCTGCGTAATGTAAATTATGAGCGTGATTATCTCGCCAGTCTGGTCGCCGATATTGCCGCGGCAGAAGATGGCAGCCCGTGCCCGGATTGTGGGCAGCCGATGATCGCCCGGCGCGGCGTCGAGGTGGGCAACATCTTCAAGCTCGGCACACGCTACAGTGAGGCTATGGGGGCGACTTTCCAGGATCAGGACGGGCAAGCGCGGCCGGTCATCATGGGATCTTACGGGATCGGCAGCGGGCGCCTGCTCGCTTGCATTGCCGAGGAACATCACGATCAGAATGGGTTAATCTGGCCCATCACCGTCGCCCCGTATCAAATCCACCTGGTTGCCCTTGGGAAAAAGGAAAAATCAGCCTCGGGCGAACCGGTTTCTGATCCCGCGGCGATCGCCGAAAAGCTTTACCTTGACCTGCAAGAAGCCGGTTACGAAGTACTTTTCGACGACCGTCAGGAGAGCCCGGGGGTGAAGTTTAAAGATGCGGATCTGATCGGCATCCCCATCCGGATCACGGTCAGCGAGCGGTCGCTCCAGTCAGGGGGGATCGAATATAAACGCCGGGATTTGGAGGAGAAGTTATTTATCCCCCTGCCTGAAGTCCTCCCATTGGTGAGTTCAGCCATCCAGGCACTCCACGATGAGATTCTTAATACTGTGAAACCGGTTTCTTATAGCGAATAGAATGGAACGATCGGGAGACCCGGAAGAAATTCTCCGGGTCCTCTTCGTTTCGATTGCAGCTTAGCGCATCTTGAAATATTTGGTCAACGCCAGCGCCATATTCAAATTACCGGACAGCTTAACTTTCTGCTGCATGAACGCCGCCATCGGGTCGAGTTTTCCGAGGATGATGTTCTTGTAATCCTGAGCGTCTGCCCGCAGAGTCATCGTCGGGTTCGGCGTCGTGCCTTCTTCGACCTGGCATTTCTGATCTCGGATCGTAGCGAACCAATCGCCGCCACCCTCCCCGGACAGATTGAACTGGATCACCGCGTCGACCCCGGCTGCGCTTTCCGGGATAAAAGCCTTCGGCATGCGGTTCATCAGTTCTGCTACCGTGATTTCATCGGACATGATTCAAATTCTCCTCATAGATTCTCAAAGATCCCGGCTGCGCCCATCCCTCCACCAACGCACATGGTCACCATGCCAAACTGGACATCCCGGCGCTTCATCTCGTGAACCAGCTGGGTGGTCAGCTTGGCGCCGGTGCAGCCGAGCGGATGGCCTAAGGCGATCGCGCCTCCATTGACATTTGTTTTTTCCATATCGAATCCCAACTCACGGATGACTGCGACGGCCTGGGCGGCGAAGGCTTCGTTCAGTTCGATCAGATCGATATCGGCAAGGCTCATACCCGCTACCTTCAATGCTTTAGGAACAGCCACCACAGGCCCGATGCCCATCATCTCGGGCGCTACTCCCGCGACTGCATAGGAAATAAACCTGACCAGCGGTTTCAACCCTGACGCTTCGGCTTTCGCTCGCGACATGACCAGGACAGCCGCCGCACCGTCCGACATTTGGGAAGAATTCCCCGCCGTTACCGAACCACCTTCCTTGAAGGCAGCTTTCAGCTTCGCCAGGGCCTCCAGGCTGGTGTCGGCGCGCGGACCCTCATCCCGGTCGAAGGTGTAAGACCGCCTGATCGGCCCGCCGCCATTTACCCCCGTCTCCAGGATCTCCACCTCAACCGGCACGATCTGTGGATCAAACCTGCCAGAGGCTACAGCTTCCGCGGCGAACTGATTACTGCGCAACGCGAACTCATCCTGGTCTTGCCGGGTCACGCCGTATTTTGAAGCCACATTTTCCGCGGTCAACCCCATATTCGAGAACACTTCGGGTGAACTGGCGGCGAAGAACGGATTGGGGGCGAACTTGTATCCGGTCATTGGCACCAGGCTCATCGACTCGGCGCCCCCGGCGACGATGGCTGCCGCCTGACCGGCCATGATGGCATGCGAGGCATGGGCGATCGTTTGCAGCCCCGAGGAGCAGAAGCGGTTGACCGTTTCTGCCGGAACTGATTCTGGCAGCCCGGCGCGCAAAGCCGCCAACCGGCTCATGTTCACGCCCTGCTCGCCCTCGGGAAATGCACAACCCAGGATCACGTCGTCGAGCTCCGCAGGGTCGAAACCTAGTGCCTGCTTTACCACCTGGCGAATGACGGTCGCCGCCAGCTCATCCGGCCGGGTGGTTGCCAGGCTACCGCGCTTGGCCTTACCAACCGCAGTGCGGGCAACAGCGACGATCACCGCCTCTCGGTTAGGATTACTCGCATTCATCTCTTCGCCTCCTAATTCCTGAGCACTTTCCCGGTCTGCAGGACGTGCCACATCCGCTGCTGAGTCTTCTGCTCTCCGCACAGGGAAAGAAATGCCTCCAGTTCCAGGTCCAGGATGTACTGTTCATCCACCCAGGCCGGCCGGCTGAGCTCGCCGCCAGTCATGACGTTAGCTAATTTACCCGCGATCAGGGCTTCGTGCCCGGTGATATACCCCCCCTCCTGGTACATGAAGATCCCCACCCGCAACGCGGCCAGCGCATCCCGCCCGGCAGCATAAATCTTTTCCGGCAGCGGAGGCTGGTAACCGGCGGAAACCAGCGCCAGCACCTCCTGCCTGGCATGCGCCGTGAGATGGGCTCGGTTCAACACCACCCGGTCGCACGGTCCAAGCAGCCCAAACTGCCGGGCTTCTTCAGCGCTGGTGGAGACTTTTGCCATCCCGACCAGCTCGAAGATCCGCTGAAGGAAGGGCAGCACTACCGCGTTTGGGGTGCGCATCGGCGGGTTCACGATCCGGCGCAGCAGTTCTTTCGTGCCTGCCCCGGCCGGGATAACACCTGGCCCGATCTCTACCTGGCCAGCGTAGAGTTCGGAACCCGCCACCACCCGGCTGGCGTGCATCATCAGCTCGCAACCCCCACCCAGGGCCAAGCCAGCTGGGGCGACGATTACTGGCTTGGGGAAGTAGCGGATGCGCTGGTTCAAGCCCTGGAACCTGCGTCCGGCGGCCTCCAGCTGCTCCCAGGCTTCGTTTTGGGCCAGCATCACTACCATGAACAGGTTTGCCCCGGCACCGAAGTGCTCCGCTTCAGTAGTGATCACCAGGCCATCGAAATCCTCAACAGTCCGGTCAAGGCCTAGTTCGATCATGCTCAGGATATCATCGTCGATGGCGTTCATCTTGGCGTGCAACTCGATGCATGCGACCCCTTCGCCGAGATCGCGCAATGTAGCGCCCAGGTTATGACTGATCACCGGTTGTTCCCTCAGCACGATCAACTGAGGCGTTCCAGGGAGAGGCTGATACATCCCAAGAGACGGGTTAAAGACCTCCAGCTTACCCATGCC
>DATDRQ010000150.1:0-14135 GCA_035291645.1 Anaerolineales bacterium | reverse complement strand
GCTCCTGGTGATCCTATTCCTGGGGATCGGTATACCCCGTACAGCGCTCGCTCAATCCACTCCCCCGGAAAAGGATGAGAATTGCATCGGCTGTCACGAAAATCTCTATTTCCTGCACGATACAGGAAAATGGTACTGTCTCTGTTCCTTGCGCGCCCGCTGCACCTTCTGTCACGGCGGGGATCCTGACACGGTGAAAGAAGACGAAGCGCATTTAGGATTGGTCTCCAATCCAACATCAGATAACGCAACAGCCTGCCAGAGCTGCCATCCGGACGACTTTCAAACCAGGCTGGAGAAATTCGCCGCCCTGGGAGGCATCCAGACTGCTCACCCCGACTCATCGACTTACCACACAGCCGAATTAATCGAGGACCAGACGCGATCGGCGAATCCTCCCGCCTTCCTTGACTATCGTAAGTTAGAACCGTGGCAGTGGCTGGGAGTCGGGATCGTAGGCGTCTTAATGCTCGGCGTAGTTTACTTCGGTTATTGTTGTTGGAAGTTCGATCGATGCAACATTCAAACTCAAACCAAGGAGAAATGACAACCAATGAAAATTGCAGCGATTACTGACGATGGCCAATCAATCAGCCAGCATTTTGGCCGTGCTTCACATTATTTGGTATTGACAATCAAAGCTGGGCAGATCACGAACAAGGAGCTGCGTGAAAAACTGGGTCATACGCACTTCTCCAATGAACCTCATGGCGATCACCAGCCCGGTCAACCGCACGGCTTCGACCCCGCCGACCAGGACCGGCATGCCAGGATGGCCGAGGCGATCGCCGACTGCCAGGTTGTGCTCTGCGGAGGCATGGGGGCCGGCGCCTTCCGGAGCCTGCAAGAGCGGGAAATAGAACCAATCCTCACCGATATCCCTTCCATTGAGGCGGCCGTACAAGCGTACCTCGAAGGCCGCATCATTAATCTCACGGATCGGCTCCATTGAATCAAGCCAGGTGAAGTTTGAATTACATCTTTGGTCCGGTCCCTTCTCGCCGGTTGGGGCAGTCCTTAGGAATCGATCCGGTCCCACTCAAGACCTGTAATTGGAACTGCGTTTACTGCCAGTTAGGTCGAAGCATTCCATTAATCAACGCCAGAAAAGAATACTTTCCCGGGTCGGAGATCATCTCCGAATTCATGGCCGCGCTTGCTGCTCACCAGCCGGGGGAAATCGATTGGATCACGTTCGTCGGTTCCGGTGAAACGACCCTGCACAGCGGTATCGGCTGGTTGATCCGGGAGGTGAAGTCTCGGTCCGATCTCCCGGTAGCGGTGATCACCAATGGTTCATTACTATATTTACCCGGCGTCCGAGAGGAACTGCTGGCCGCCGATGCCGTGCTTCCCAGTCTGGATGCAGGGAATGCCAGACTCTACCGAAAAATCAACCGATCCTGGCCCAAGCTGACCTTCGACCGGTTGGTCGAGGGGCTGGTCACCTTCAAACAAATATACCAGGGCCAATTTTGGGTCGAGGTAATGCTGGTCCAGGGGGTAAATGACACGGAAGAAGCCCTGCTTGAGATCGCTGAGATACTGAACCTTATCCAACCAGATCAGGTTCATATCAACACGCCCACCCGCCCTCCGGTTGAAGCATGGGTTCACCCGCCGGACCCGCAACTCCTGGCGCTCGCCAGGGTCATTCTTGGTGAAATCGCCTCTGTCATCCCTCCGGCTACGGGAATGTTCGATCTGGCTGGCGATGACGACCTGGTCGAGTCCATCCTCGGCATCCTCACCCGCCATCCCATTCGAGAGCAAGAGCTGTTCGAGGCATTGGAACGCAAATTTCCGGAGAAGGTATCCGCAACGCTCGAAACTTTGAGGTCGAGTGGGCAGGCGCAGTTCGTCGACCGAAATGGAGAGCGATTCTTGGTCGCGGCTGGCGCCAATTTTCCAGACAATTCTCTGAAGACAGGGTGCAATCCCGTAACTGAGGGCAAGTAAACCTTCTCGCGAATCTCCACCACATCTCGCCCACCTCTCCATATTTCCTCCACAACTGCCTGTCAAAATACAGGCATATCAATCTTTCATAACCGATGAAATGGAGGCTATATGTTTTACAGAGGTTCATTTTTTATCCGGTTCCTGCTCGTCCTGGTTTTATTGGGTGTCCTGGCCGCCGGCGGCTACCTGATCTTCCAGGCCGGGCAGGCCCAGGGCTATGCGCTGGGCCAGGCTGCCGCCGGTGACCCTCCCGGAGCACAGGCGTTGCCTTACCCGGGTTATTTTCCCTACATGATGCCCTATCGCGGCTTCTTCTTCCCGCCGTTCTTTGGGCTGTTGTGCGTGGGAGGGCTGCTGTTCGTATTCTTTTTGGCAGCCGGCGGTCTTTTCCGCCCGCACCATTGGCGCCACACACCCCACGATCCTTACCACGAGCACTGGCATGGCTGGCACGAGGGCAAACACCCCGGAGAATCACCACAGGCCAAAGAGGGCCAATCACCAGAGGCGGGCACTCGTCCGGAAAATCCATAGACCATCGCACTAATCCACTCGAGGAATTCAGGCGGCCTCCCGGTCGCCTGAATTCCCTTTCTCCACCCGACGGGTTTCGGTTAAACTTACCAACGTGAACGAGTTGATCCTGGTCGTAGATGATGAGTCTAAGATCCTCCGGCTGGCCCGGGATTACCTGGAGAAAAACGCATTCCGGGTGATCACCGCCGGGGACGGGCCAGCCGCACTGGCAATGGCTCGCCGGGAGAAGCCCGACCTGATCATCCTGGATCTCATGCTGCCCGGCATGGACGGCTGGGAGGTGTGCCGGGCTTTGCGCAGGGATACGGATATCCCCATCATCATGCTGACTGCCCGCGCCGAGGAGAGCGATCAAATCGTCGGCCTGGAGCTGGGCGCCGATGACTACATCACCAAACCATTTTCTCCCAAAGCTATGGTCGCCCGGGTGCGGGCGGTGCTGCGCCGCAGCCAGGGCCGGCTGAGGACTCCCGGCAGGCTGCGCGCCGGGGGATTGGAGATCGATTTAGATGCCCATCGCGCCACGCTCGACGGCAATCCGCTTTCCCTGACGCCGAATGAATTCAAATTGCTCACCGTACTGGCGGAGCACCCGGGCCAGACCCTGACCCGCGAGCAGCTGCTCGACCACCTGCACGGTGCGGTTTATTCACCCTTTGACCGCAGCGTGGATTCTCACATCAAGAACCTGCGCCGAAAGTTGGAATCCAATCCGGCAGAGGCTCGTTTCATCGAAACCGTTTACGGCATTGGCTACCGGTTCAAGGAACAGGATTAATTGTGGAATACGGCCCTCGTTGGCACAACCACCCTCATCGCCATCACTGGCACACCGGCCTGCACCGCAAGCGCCGGTTCCTGTTCTGGCGCTTCGGCTTCTTTTTTGGGATCCTCTTCCTCATCATTTTGTGCGCCCTGGTGAGCGCTCTCACCCTGATCTTGGGTCCGGATTCGGGCAGGCTGCCGGATACGAACACGTTGCTTTTGGTTGCCTGCGGCCTGCCGCTTGGGTTCTCCATCCTGGCCGGCCTGCTGGGCAGTTTAGGTTTCCGGCGTTTCGGGTCGCCGCTGGCGGACGTGATGGCAGCCGCCGACGCCGTCGCCGAAGGCGATCTGAGTGTGCGGGTAGGCGAAAACACGCCTGGAGAACTGGGGCGCCTGGCGCGCAGCTTCAACCGCATGACGGCGGAGCTCGAGCGCGCCGGGCAACAACGCCGCAACCTGACCGCGGACGTTGCCCACGAGCTGCGCAACCCGCTGCACGTCATCCAGGGCAACCTGGAAGGCATGCTGGACGGTGTCTACAGGCCCTCCTCCGAGCAGCTTACCGCCACCCTCGAGGAGGTCCACTTGCTGGCGCGCCTGGTGGACGACCTGCAAACTCTTTCCCTGGCGGAAAGCGGCCAGCTGCCGTTGCATCTAAGGAAGGTATCCGCCGCCGACCTGCTGGCGGACGCAGCTGCCAGCTTCTCCGGGCAGGCCGAAGCCGCGGGCGTGGAGCTGCACACCTCCCTGTCCGAAAGCGAAGACCAGCTGGTGATTCTGGCCGATCTCGACCGGCTGGACCAGGTGCTCGCCAACCTGATCGCCAATGCCCTGCGCTACACACCCGCCGGGGGTAAAATCATCTTGAGCGCGCAGTCCTTCGCGGGGGGCGTCCGACTGGTCGTACAGGACAGCGGAGCCGGCATCCCTGCTGAAGATTTGCCCTACATCTTTGACCGCTTTTGGCGCGGCAGCCGGGCGCGCTCTTCGAGCGAGGGCGCCGGGAGCGGGTTGGGCCTGGCGATCGCCCGCCAGCTGGTCGAAGCGCAAGGCGGGAAGATCGCCGTGAGCAGCGCGCCCGGACAGGGGACCACCTTCACCATCGACCTGTATCGAAGGGACGAACCTGGCAGGCCACCTCCAACTCGGGACAGACATGAACGAGACTTCTAACCTGGATACTGCCCGCATGCTGGTCGCCCGCCTGGAACGTCTCTCGGCAGACTCCTATTGGGCGCACCAGGCCAGCGGCCTGCGGGGATCGTTGTTGCGTTGCCTGGAGCAGGTGGATTTAAGCCAGCAGGGAAGAGGAACCGATCGCGCTCCTGCCGCCGGTACAGTCGATCGATTGGACCAGCTGGTAGATCGAGGCTTCGAGATTTTGGTCCGGGCAGCCCAAGAAGTCTCCAGCAAGAAAGTACTTTCAAATGAAAGTAATTAGAAAGTAATCGACAACAATACGTATATAATTGACAATATTCCACAAAGGATGTAAACTCACAATATCAACAATTCCCTGGTTTTATAACTAAGTCCGATACTCTGATGGACGTCGCCGAAAGACAGCAGCGGATCGTAGAACACCTGGTGGAGAACCAGTCTGCCAGCGTCTCCCAATTAAGCCGCCTGCTGGATGTCTCCACGGTCACCATCCGTAACGATCTAAACCAGCTGGCCAGGACAGGCCGGGTGATGCGTTTGCACGGGGGAGCGCAGATGGCCGGGGAACGCCATCGCCAGGAGTACACTTTCTCCAAGCGCCAGAAGATTCAGGCCCTCCAAAAACAGCAGATCGGCGAGCTGGCTGCCGGTCTGGTCAAACCGTTCGATACTATCTTGTTGGATGCGAGCACGACCGCGGTCTCTGTCGTGCGGGCGCTCAAATGCACCCCCACATTGCAGGATGTGACCATCCTGACGACCGGCATCTGGACCGCCCTGGAGGTGCTCGGCTGCCCGGGAGTGAACGTCGTCCTGACAGGCGGGCAGGTGCGTTCCACCACCGGTTCGATCACTGGATCGATCACCCAACAGGTCCTCCGGCAGTTCAACATACAAAAAGCATTTCTGGGCGCCTGGGGTCTCACCCTGGAGGAAGGGCTTACAGACACCCCCCTGATGGAAGTGGAGCTAAAGCGCGCCATCATCGAGCGCGCCCAGGAAGTGATCGCCATCATTGACAGCACCAAGTTCGGGCGCACAGCCCTGGCCTCCTTCGCGGCCATCGACCAAATCCAGCGCGTGATCACTGATCAGAATATCCCACCAGAGATGCTGGCAGCGCTTGACGAGCGAGGCATAGAAGTCTTGATTGCCCAACCGGTGAGCGAATCATCGTAATCCACCCCAACCCCATCCCATGAGCGAACCGATCCTGAGGATGACCGATATCACGAAAAGCTTCGCCGGGGTGCACGCCCTGCGTGGGTGCCCGAGGAACGGATGGATCAAAGATGGCGAGTGTTGAAGCGAAAGCTCCAGTTCTCCAGATAAGGCATATTTCCAAGCGTTTCGATACGACCCAGGCGCTGGATGACGTATCGCTTGACCTTTTCCCAGGAGAGATTCACGCCTTGATGGGGGAGAACGGCGCAGGTAAATCAACGCTGATCAAGATCATGACGGGGGTATATCATTCCGATGAAGGGGAAATGCTGCTGGACGGTAGGCCAATCCGGGTGAACAACTCGGTGGATGCCCAGGTATACGGCCTCGCTGCGATCTACCAGGAGCCGATGGTCTATCCCGATTTGAACGTCGCCGAAAATATTTTTATTTCGCACCGGTCCCAGGGAGTCATCGTAAACTGGCGAAAGATGTACCAGGAGGCGGAGAAAATCCTGGCCGAGCTGGATGTTAATCTTGACGTGCGCATGCCGGCGCGCGGTTTGACGCTCGCCGCCCAGCAGACCATCGAGATCGCCAAAGCCATCTCGCTGGATGTGCGCGTGCTGATTATGGACGAACCGACCGCCTCCCTCTCAGCCCACGAGGTGGAGCAGTTATTTAAACTGACGCGCTCGCTCCGCGATCAGGGCGTCTCGATCCTCTTTATCAGCCACCGGATGGATGAAGTATTCGAAATCGCCGATCGTGTGACGGTATTTCGAGATGGCAGGTGGATTTCAACGCTGCCGCGCGGCGAAATCACCCACGAAAGAGCCATCCGCGATATGGTGGGACGTGAAATCGAGGATTTCTTTGCAAAGCGCGTGGGGCAGCGCGGTGAGCAGTTGATGGCGGTCCGAGGTTTGAACAAAGAAAACGTATTTTCTGACATTAATTTTGAAGTGTATGGCGGGGAGGTATTGGGCTTTGCCGGTCTGGTTGGATCGCGGCGCACCGATGTCGGTCTGGCCTTGTTCGGCGTCGAACCTGCCGATTCAGGCGAGATCATTCTGAAAGGGAAGGCGGAAAAAATCCACTCCCCAGAGCAGGCGCTGCGCGTGGGGATCGCTTACATGACCGAAGATCGGCGCCAGATCGGCCTGACGATGCCCATGTCGATCACCAGCAACATTTCTCTGCCAATGCTGCATCAGTACCTGTCGCGATTCGGTCTGATCCAGAGGCAGGCTGAGGAAGCAACTGCTGAACATTACCGGGATCGTCTCTCGATCCGTACACCCTCAATTCAGCAGCCGGTCGCCATGCTTTCAGGTGGCAACCAGCAAAAAGTTATGTTGAGCAAGTGGCTGAACACGCGACCGCAGGTACTCATCCTTGATGAACCCACCCGCGGCATCGACGTTGGCGCGAAGGCCGAGGTGCATCACATCATCAACGAACTTGCTGCCCAAGGATTGGGCATTATCTTGATTTCATCCGACATGCCTGAGATCTTGGCGATGAGCGATCGCATCCTGGTGATGCGCGAGGGCAGGCAGATGGGCATTTTTACACGCCAAGATGCAACCCAGGAGATCGTCTTAACTGCTGCTATGGGACAAGATCGAAGTCCATTGGAGACTGCATGATGCAACGAGTGAAACGGTACTTTCGTCCTGAGCAGCTGCGTGAATTGAGCCTGGTCTTTCTGATACTTCTCATTTTTCTATTCTTTGGCACTCAGATCGAGGGCTATTTCAGCCCGCGCACTTTCAACCGCGTCACCAGTGATGTGGCCATTATCGCCGTGGTCGCGATGGGAGAAACCCTCGTCCTGTTGACACGCAACTTCGATCTGTCAGTCGGTTCAATCGTAGGCTTAACGGCATTCTTTACGGGCAAGCTGCTTACCTTCAACCCAGACTTGCTGCCGGTAGGCGCCCTCTTATTCGCCATTGGTCTGGGTGCCGCGCTGGGCACGCTAAACGGGGTGTTGGTTGCGTACGGCAAGGTGCCTTCCCTGATCGTCACCCTGGGGACCCTGGCGATCTACCGCTCAATCCTGGTGGCATTTCCTGCCGGCACAAAAAACGTCGTGACCCAGGACCTGCCGCAGTGGCTCCTCGATCTCGGCGGCATGCAACTGTTCTCCATTGGTGAATTTGACATCAAACCGGTGGTTGCCGTCGGATTGGTGATGCTCGTCATTTTTCAGCTGGTGACCTCATACACGCGATTCGGCCGTCGTTTATACGCCATTGGCTCGAACCCGGAAGCGGCGCGGGTCGGTGGTCTGCCTTCACAGCGGATTGTATTGTTCGCTTTCATCCTATGCGGAGCGATGGCGGGGCTGGCAGGTTTTATGTTTTTAGTACGCTATGGAAATCTCACACCCGCCGCCGCGCAAGGGATGGAACTGCAGGGGATCGCAGCTGCAGTGGTCGGAGGGGTCAGCACGCTCGGCGGGGTCGGTACGATGATCGGTGCAATGTTAGGCGCCCTGATGATCAACCTGCTGCAACAAAGCCTGCTGCGCTGGCTGGTGATCAGCACTTTTTGGGTGGGTGCATTGTTGGGCTTGATGATCCTGATATCAGTCACCATCGACGCCGTGATCATCAATCGTCTGCGCAATATATGGACTCAACAAGGCCTGGAGATCAATCCGGTCGACGAAACGAAGGTGGTCAACGAGAAGGAAAGCCATGATGCGTAGATTAGAACGGCTCAAGAGTTGGGAAGGTTTTCTGTTAGCCATTCTTATCCTGATCGTCGTCTTCAATATCTTTACGACACCTCACTATCTGCAGATCCAGAACCAGATCAACCTGTTTCAACTGCACATCGAGAAGATTATCATCGTGGTGATCATGACCTTCATCATCATTAACGCCGAGATTGACCTGTCAGTCGCCTCGGTGATGGGGTTGGCGGGCTGCGTGATGGCGTACCTGTTCGAACAAGGGGTGCCTTTCGGGTGGTGCCTTTTAGCCGGGCTTATGACTGGAGTGCTGGCGGGATTAATCAACGGTTTCATGGTCGCTTATGTGGGGTTGACCTCGTTGATCGTCACCCTGGCCGCGTTGATCGGCTTTCGCGGGCTGGCCCACGTTCTTTTAGAGAATCGCTCGGTGGGAAACTTTCCCGACTGGTTTGACCGCCTGGGTCAGCAACCACTCATCGGTCCCTTTCCGCTGGCTATGATCGTCTTTTTTGTCTTCCTGATCATCGCTCTGATCATCCTGCAGTGGTCTGGCGCCGGTCGCCATGTATACATTATCGGGAATAACCGCCAGGTGGCTCGTTATTCTGGTGTCAACGTGCGCCGGGTAAAAATGACTCTGTACGTCGTGTCAGGAACTGTCGCCGCCATCGCGGGATTGTTATTAGCTGCCCGGTTAGGCTCGATGCGAGGTGATACCGCGTTGGGCACCGAACTCGAAGTCATCACGATGGTTGTGTTGGGCGGGGTCAGCATTTTTGGCGGCACGGGCACGCTTTTTGGTGTTTTACTGGCGATCCTGATCATTCTGAATCTGCGCAACGGGATGGGCTTGCTCAATATAACCGGCGAAATCCAGACCGGTGTGATCGGCGTTCTGCTCATCCTGTCAGTGCTTGGGCCTAACATCTGGCGAGGGGTCAGAGATGCCTGGAACCGCCGGCAGCGCATTCAACGCATGCATGTTGGAGAGGAATAAAAAAGGAGGATAACCGATCAACGATTTGACCCTACCCAAACCTGAAACGACCAATCAATCCTAGTTTAATCTCACAGGAAGGAGACAGAAGATGTTTAAGAAATCAATGATGCTGGCAGTAATATTTGCACTGCTGCTTGCAGCCTGTGCACCGGCAGCTGCACCAACCGAGGCGCCCGTCCAGCCAACCGAGGCGCCAGCTCAGCCAACAGAACCTCCCGCGCCCTCGGGTGAAGTGGTTAAGGCAACCCCAGGGCAGGCGTTGAATATGGTGTTCCTGCCCAAGAACCTCGGCAACGCCGTCTTCGACGAGGCCCATGACGGCGCATCGGAAGCTGCCCAGGAACTGCAGAACTCGGCGGAACTTCAGTACCTCGCTCCCGCCTCGGGGGCCGCCGGCACCGAGCAGATCTCCATCATCACCAACGCGACCACGCAGGGCGTCAACGCCATCATGATCTCCAACAACGCCGGCGACCAGATCGCCCCTGCGGCTCAGGCTGCCCGTGACTCCGGCATTGCGGTCGTCACCTGGGACTCGCCGATCCCCTCTGCGGAAGGCGAGCAGGTCTTCGTCGCCCAGGTGGACTTCGACGAGACCGGCACGGTCATGGCCGACATGGCCCTGGACATCCTGGGTGCGGACGGCGGCAAGTTCGCCGTGCTCTCCGCCTCACCGGATGCAGCCAACCAGAACGCCTGGATCGCCGCCATGCAGGAAGTGCTCACCGATCCCAAGTACGCCAGTCTGGAGCTGCTCGACATCGTCTATGGCAATGACGTCTCCGAAGACAGCTATCAGCAGGCGCTGGCTCTGGTGGATAAGTATCCCGACATGGAGCTGATCATGGCGCCCACCACCGTGGGTATCGCCGCGGCAGCCAAGGCCATGCAGGACGAAGGGCTGTGTGAGACGGTCAAAGTCAGCGGTCTCGGCCTGCCGAGCGAGATGGCTTCCTTCGTCAAGAACGGCTGCTCTCCCGAGTTCGCCCTGTGGAGCTTCAAGGACCTCGGTTATCTGACCTACTTCCTGACCTACCTGATCGCCTCGGGCGACCTCCAGGGTGTGGAAGGTGAGCAGTTCGAAGCCGGGCGCATGGGCGAATACACCATCACCAACGACCCCACCCGCGATACCGGCCTGCGCGTCTTGATGGGACCCTTCAGCAAGTACGACGCAGATAATATCGACGAAGCGGTCAATCCATAGCATCGAGCTTCCGCCAGAAGCGTGAGGTGAAATCCACCCTTGTGGTTTGGTCCAAGCTAGTCTAAGACGAGGGTAAAGGTTTTCGGTGGGTGGGAGACCACCCACCGAAAACCTCATCGTCGATTTGCTCCCAAACCATGTTATAAGTCGCAAAGAGGTTGAATGTTGAGTAATTCCCCAACTGAGAAACAAATCCAGGACGCTTATGCGCCTGCCAGGGAGCGATTTGCAGCGCTGGGCGTGGATGTCGATCAGGCGCTCGGTCAGTTGTCCCGAGTCGCCGTCAGCCTGCAGTGCTGGCAGGGCGATGACGTGCGCGGCTTCGAATCGCCGGAAGGCGAGCTGACCGGCGGCGTCGCCGCCACCGGCAATTATCCGGGCCGGGCGCGCACCCCGCAGGAACTGCGCCGGGACCTGGACAAAGCCTACAGCCTGATCCCGGGCAGCCACCGCCTCAATCTGCACGCCTTTTACGCCGAGACCGGCGGTCAGAGAGTCGAACGGAACGAGCTGGAACCCGAGCATTTCGCCGGTTGGGTAGATTGGGCGAATGAACACCGGCACGGCCTGGATTTCAACCCAACCTGCTTCTCCCACCCGCACTCCGCCAGCGGGTTCACCCTGGCGCACCCGGACCCGGGTATCCGCCGCTTCTGGATCGAGCACTGCCTCGCCGCCCGGCAGATCGGCGAGTTCTTTGGCCGCCAGCTGGGCAACCCCTGCGTGACCAATTTGTGGATCCCGGATGGCTATAAAGACACCCCGGTCGACCGCAAGACCCCGCGACTGCTGCTAAAGGACTCGCTGGACAAAATCTACGCCACAAAGACCGATCCACGCTACAACCGGGATGCAGTAGAAGGCAAGCTGTTCGGCCTGGGTCTGGAGAGCTACACGGTCGGTTCGCACGAATTCTACCTGGGATACGCCATCACGAATAAACTGATGGTTTGCCTGGATTCAGGACATTTTCACCCGACCGAAACGATCGCCGATAAACTCTCCGCCATCCTGCTGTACCTGGACGAGGTGCTGTTGCACGTCAGCCGCGGTGTGCGCTGGGACAGCGATCACGTCGTCACTCTTTCGGATGACCTGGAAGCCATCGCCCAGGAGGTCGTGCGCGGGGGTTATCTAGACCGGGTCCACCTGGGCCTGGATTATTTCGACGCCAGCATCAACCGGGTGGCGGCCTGGGTGATCGGCACACGCAACGTGCTGCGCGCCCTGCTGCTGGCCCTGCTCGAGCCGATAGAAGCGCTGCGCACTGTGGAACAGGCCGGCGATTACACGGCCAGGCTGGCCCTGCTCGAGGAAATCAAGGGCCTGCCCTCCGGACCGGTGTGGGACTACTACTGCTTTCAAAATGATGTCCCGGTTGGCGCAGCCTATATCGATGAGATTAAGCATTACGAAACGAAAGAGCTGGCTGCCAGGGTGTGACAGGTATCATTCATTAATAATCTTATGCCGAAAGTAAAACTCTACGGAAATCTACGCAGGTACAGCCAGTCGCCGACGCTCGATGTCCCTGGCAGGAACGTTGCCGAGACGCTGGCTACGCTGTGCGCGCAGAACGATGACTTATATGAGGCTATTCTACAGGACGGCAAACTGAAACCTCACATCCGGGTGATGCTGGCAGGGCGGGACGTAGAGCTCGCCCAGGGATTGGACACGCCGGTTGGCGATGAGGATATCCTCGCCATTTTCCCACCGATCGCCGGTGGAAGTTCTCACAGAAGGAGTTAGGATTCTAATGGAAGGTTGGTCAGGCAAGATTTTAGAGGTCAATTTGAGTACCGGTGGTACCGAGACGCACGCCCTGGACACTGACATGGCGCGCCTGTTCCTGGGCGGGCGCGGCCTGGGCGCCCGCCTGCTGTGGGACCTGGTCGGCCCGGAGGTCGAGCCGCTTTCGCCGGGTAATGTGTTGATTTTCGCGGCCGGCCCGCTGACTGCCAGCGGCTCGCAGACCAGCAACCGCTTCAGCGTGAGCACCAAAAGCCCGCTGACCGGCACCATCCTGGACGCCAACAGCGGCGGCTGGTGGGGTATGCAGTTCAAGCGCACCGGCCACGACGCCCTGATCGTGCGCGGCAGAGCCGAGCGACCGGTGATGATCGCGATCACTCCGGAGGGCGTATCGATCCAGGACGCCGCCCACCTGTGGGGCAAGACCGTCTCCGAGACGACCCGGCTGCTTGGGCAGAACAACAACAAGCGTAACGTGCTGTGCATCGGACCGGCGGGTGAGAACCTGTCCCGCATGGCGGCCATCATGAATGACGGCACCCGTTCGCTGGCGCGCGGCGGGCCGGGGGCGGTCATGGGCAGCAAGAACCTCAAGGCGATCGTGGTGGTCGGCGACCAGAAGAACCAGGCCGAGGACAGAGAGCGCTTCCAGTTCATGCTCTACGAGACCGGCAAGCTGATCAAGGCCAGCCCGCTGACCTCCCAGGCGCTGCCGGAGTTCGGCACCTCGGTCGTCATGAACGTGGTCAACGAGATCGGCGCGCTGCCGACGCGCAACTTCCGGCAGAGCCAGTTCGAGGGCGCCGAGGCGATCAGCGGCGAGCGCATGACCGATACCATCCTGGTGCGCAAGCAGGCCTGCTGGGCCTGCCCGATCGCCTGCACGCGCGTCACCAAGACCGAGCGAGCGGAGGGCGAAGGGCCGGAGTACGAATCGACCTGGGCTCTTGGGGCGCAGTGCGGCATCGACGACCTGGAAGCCATCGCCGAGGCCAACTACCTGTGCAACGACCTGGGGCTGGACACCATCTCGACCGGCAGCACGATCGGCTGCGCCATGGAGATGGCCGAGCGCGGCCTGCTGGACAGCGACCTGCGCTTCGGCAGGGCCGACCTGCTGCTCGGCACGATCCGCTCGATCGCTTACCGGGAAGACCTGGGCGACCAGCTGGCCGAGGGCAGCTATCGCTTCGCCGAGGCCTACGGCGTCCCCGAGCTCTCGATGAGCGCCAAGAAGCTGGAGATGCCGGCCTATGACCCGCGCGGCATGCAGGGCCAGGGTCTGCTGTACGCCACTTCCAACCGCGGCGCCTGCCACATGCGCGGCAACATGCTCGGCCCCGAGGTGCTGGCTCTGCCGCGGCTGATCGACCGGCTGGCGACCCAGGGCAAGGCCGGCATCGTCGCCGTGCACCAGAACACCGCCGCGGTGGTCGACAGCCTGGTGTTGTGCAAGTTCACCAACCTGGCGGTGGCCGAGGAATTCTTCGCCCGCACCCTGACCGCCGTCACCGGGGTGCCGTTCACCGGGGACGATCTCCAGCAGGTCGGCGAGCGCGTCTGGAATCTGGAGCGGTTGTATAACCTGCGCGAGGGCTTCACCCGCGCCGACGACACCCTGCCGGATCGCATGCTCAAAGAACCTATCAAGGAGGGGCCCAGCGCCGGGTTCACCGTGCAGCTGGAACCCATGCTGGAGGAATACTACCAGTTCAGAGGCTGGGACAGCCAGGGTGTGCCCAGGCCCGCCAAACTAAAGCAGCTCTCGCTGGACGAGCTGGTCCTGCAAGCGGAAGGAGCCGGACGATGATCGACCAACGCCTATACGAAGAGTTCCGCGACATCGGCCGCGACATCTATCTAGGCGGCCTGACCAG
>DATDRQ010000149.1:0-9509 GCA_035291645.1 Anaerolineales bacterium | reverse complement strand
ACGAGGACCTCGTCGACCCGCACGATCGCGGGCCCGCGTTCTGGTTCGAGCAGATGAACGAACCACGAGGCGACGGCGGCGGCGCGATTCACGTCGCGATCTGGGTGCCGTACGAGCAAGCGGAGGCCCGCATCGCGGCGGCGCTCGCCGCAGGTGGCCGGATGGTGCGCGACGAGTTCGCGCCCTCATGGTGGACGCTGGCCGACGCGGCGGGGAACGAGGCTGACATCGCCACCACGAAGGGCCGCGACTGAGCGACCGCACTGGCGTGAGCACCGCACCGACTGGCGGCTGTACATCCCTGCCGACTTCTCCGAAATCAAAGGCCAGGAACACGTCAAGCGCGCGCTGGAGGTGAAAGGCACAGTGTATTTCGTTGAGCTGAAGCCATAAAAACAGAACCAAAGTTGATGTTGTTTTTCAATTGAATGGGACGTTCATGAAAGCTGGATTGTCCCAAGCCAAAAAGAAGGCCGTGCCGGGATCGGCCTGGCTGCTACTCTTTACACATTGCCGCCGTTGCGATATCTCACTACCTGGATAAACTCCCTGCGGAGTTCCTCACCCAGAACCGCTACTTGCTCGTCACTTGATAGGCCAAGCATCATGACCACATCTCCGAGCAAGAGTCCAACGCTCGCTTGAACGTCAATCAAGTTCTCACCATCAACGGTTTCTTGCCACTCCTGTCGCAGGTGCGCCAATGAATTGACTATATCTGAACGGGGAGTTTCAGGTCTAGAATGAGTGACAGTCCTCAGGTGCACAAGATAGAATTGGTGCACCATCCACTCAGTGGGAGAAAAAAACCTGGCAATAAGAGATTTGTACATTCCCTTGTATCACAATAACCCACCAGCCAACTATATCCCTAAACTGCCTTGACCGCTAATGATCTC
This sequence comes from Anaerolineales bacterium, assembly GCA_035291645.1. Taxonomy (GTDB): domain Bacteria; phylum Chloroflexota; class Anaerolineae; order Anaerolineales; family UBA4823; genus DATDRQ01. Next base: position 8,610 of record DATDRQ010000149.1, on the reverse strand, counting down.
AGTGATCTTTTCCACGAACTCTCTCGCAAATGCAATCGCCTGCTCAGATTCTTTTTTCGAAACCAATCCTGCGACTTCATAAATCACCCGGTGTCGCTTCCGCCGCATCTGATCGAATAACCGCACCTGGGCTGTATAAGCAGTTCCCAATCGCTCCTCAACAAATTCCACCACTGTGGCATGCTGCTCGCCACCTCGTGGTCGATACCCCTCGAAAAACATCAACGCCCGGCCGGCCTGGAGGATCGAATTATAGGCAATACTATACGCCCAATCCGGAGCTTCCTCGAGATTCCGTGCTGCAGTACTTAAATCACGCATCGCTAACTGCAGGAGTTGTTTTATTTCGGTCTGGTTGGCCCGGTGCGGTTTGATCCGGTTTGATTTTAACAACCGATCATAAGGCATGATCCCCTCCGATCAGCGTTATCTTGGGAGCTCTCTTGACTTCCTCCAGGAATGGATCATTAACTGCCAACCTTTCATTCCATTCTTCTTCGGAATAAATTAGATAGTTGATTGGACGGTTTAATTCTTTCTCCAGTTCGGAGATGACAGGCGCGAGTCGATCCAGGTTGATTTCACCGATGATCATTAAATCAAGGTCAGAGAGTGTATCGGCATCTCCGGAAGCATAGGATCCATAGATAAAGGCTTCTTTCACTTTATCCATTTCCAGGAGCTTTTCCTTAATCATCACTCCAGCGCCATCGGTCTTAAGAACGATTGACCGCAATTCAGGTGCTATAGGACAGGTTTTATTGACCTGATAATCCTTCGAATTTCCCCGCTGCTCGCTCGTAAGAATTCCCAATCCCTCCAGGCGAACCAGCTCTTTCCAAACTGCGCTGTAATTCTCGCCCAATTTTTGCGCCAGTTCCCAGGCATTGTGTTTCTCCCCTGGCGAGAGGAAGAAAGCTGCCAGTACTTTGGCTCTAACACGAGAGGAAAAGAGCGTTGTAAGCATAGATCACTATTCTATCACTATTAGAGATAATTATATCCCTAAAACTGATAGTTCGATGACTTCATGTAATTCGATGCTAACAGTTCCGAATCTGCTTGGTTTACTTCCTCTCCACCTCCACCCACATCTTGCCCCCATCCGTCGATAATTCAATCCACCCATTTTGATCGGTGCGAAGCAGGGAGTACCCTTGTGCGGCTTCCAGTATCTCTGGCGATGGCAGCCCCTGCCTGTCACCCGCCGCCACGCTGAGCAGGATCAAATCTGGTCGCAGGTTGGCGATCCACTCCGGCGGGTTGGCCGGGGCATACCCGTGATCGGCGAGCAGCAGGGCTGTGACATGGCCCACCTCCTGCCCGTAATCCAGCGCTTCAAGATCCTCGAAAGTAATACCCAAGGGCAGCAGCGCCCGGAAGCGGTCCCACTCCACCAGGAAAACCGCCCCGCGCGAGCCAACCGAAAGCACCTCGATCCTGGCGCCCTCTCCCAGGTCGAGTACCTGCCCCACCTGGACCTCGGTGATGGGTATGCGTGCTTCAACCAGGCTGGCGCGCAGCTGGCGGGAGCCGAGGTTTGTCCCAGCAGGACCGGCCCACAGGACCCCGGCTGGCGGATACATCTTCGTCAGCTGCGGCAGCGCATCCAGCTCGCCCTGGTCGGAGTTAGCCGCGATCAGCCAGTCCAGGCGGCGATCGCCGGGGGGCAACCTCCGCCCAAGCGCTGCAGAGAGCCGGCTGGCGCTCGGGCCGCCGTTTATGAGGAGGTTGCGCCCGGTTGGTGTTTGGATCAGCAGCACCTCGCCACAAGCGCCCCTGGAGCTGCTATCCAACAGGGTCAGGTGCAGCCGGCCGTCCGGGGCTGCCAGGGCATTCCGCCATACCAGCACGGTCAACACCGCCATTACACCCATGACCAGCGCTGGCTTTATTGCGCCTGATAACAGCTGGAAGCGCGCTGGTAAGAACGTCACCGTCAGCAGGAGAAAGTAGAAGAGGAAGACCCACTCGATCGCCAGCGGATTAATTGCCAGCTCCCCACCGCGCCAGGCGGCGAAGAACTCGACAGCCCGGATCGTGTAGGCGACGAAGGGCCAGGCAACCCCTGCGACCAGCTGTCCCAAGGGGAAATAGACCAGACCCACCAGCACCGCCAGCCCACCCAGGATCATCACTGCCGGCTGGGCAGGCAAGATAGCCGGGTTTGCGACCAGCGCAGTCAGCGACAGGCGGCCGAAATGATATAGCATAACCGGAAGTGTGACTGCCATCGCAGCCAGGGTATACAGGAAATACTGGCTGACCGGACGGGTGATCTTCTCAGCTGCCTGTCCAGGGAGGTGGTGTTGAGCCCAGGTGGATAAAGCGTTCTCCAGCGGTCCTGCATACAGGACTAGACCCAGCGTGGCGGCGAAGGAGAGCTGGTAACCAACGTCCCACAATACCAGCGGATTGGCAGCCGCCATCAAGGCCGCCACCAAAGCGAGGCTGAGCAGACCGGTCTGGCGGCGACCGACCTGGAATGCGAACAGGGCTAACCCGCTCATCAACGCCGCCCGCACCACACTGGCCCCTGCCCCGACCAGCAATGTATACAGGAAGATGCCCAGCGCGGCAACGAGAGCGCCCTTGTAGCGACCGAACAGCCGCCCGAAAACAGCATACAGCAGCCCAGCTACGATCGTCATATTGAATCCGGAAATCGCAATTATGTGCGAAGTACCGGTTTGCTGGAAAGCCTCTTCGACCTCTTCCGGTATACCGCTTTCAACCCCGAGGAGAATACCCGCCAATAGCGATGCCTCCGGCTCGGGCCACAGGCGCTGGACGTGCTCCAACGCTCGTTCGCGCAGCGAAAACAGCGTAGCCGGAAGCGGTTTCCCCATCCCGTGGCGAATCAGGCTGGCTTGAGCTGAGGGCATATAGGCGAAAATACCCTGCGTAGCCAGGTACTCCCGGTACGAGAAGTCCTCCTCATCTGGGGGAGTGTCCAGTTCGCCGGTAAGCATTAGCCGGTCGCCGTAACGCCAGGACGAACTCCCGGCTACCTTTGCCAGCAAGAGACCTTCAATTTCAATCGACTTAAGGACTCCCGGCGGTTGGATGGCTGCCGCGCGGAGTTTTAGCAGGGCGAAGTTATCCCGCTGGTCCGGCGGCTCAATCAGGGTGCCACACAAGCGGGATTCTCCCTGGCGATCATTGTAATGCGCGACGAAATGCGGGGCGTTCAGGTGAGGCTGGATAGCCTGGTAGCGGGCAGCGCCGAGAAAAAATGCCAGACCCGCCAGCAGAATGACAACCAGAGCAGGCTGGCCAAATTGACTGTTTAACCGGGGATTCGAGATGGATATCCGATTTCTCAGAAATGTGATCAGCAGAAACAGGAGCAGCGTCGCCCCAGCGCAACCCCACCACACCGCCGGAGGGAGCGCCAGGTTGGCAGACAACAGAATGCCTGCCAGGAAGGCCAGCGAAAGCCAGAAGAGAGGCATGGGTCTATTTGGAGTAGTCTAAAATAGGTCGTACTCCTGGGATCAACATCGGCGTGCGCTGCCGGTAGCGCAGATATTCCTCCCCGAACTCCTTGACCAGCTTGCGCTCCTCGTAGAGTGCGCCAACCACAAGGTAGACTGTCAAACCAACGTTGAGCGCCAATAGGTTGGCGGTCATGACCGGCACCAGCCAGATGAAGACCAGCCCGGCGGTGTAGAGCGGATGGCGCACCCAGCGGTACAGGCCGCCGGTCACCATCGCACGGGGCTCCTTTTCGGGATTCTCGAACAGCTGCGCCAGGCCGAGGAAATGCAGGGTCCCGGTCTGCAGCACACCTATGCCGAGCGCCACTAATGCCAGCAACTGGCCTGCCAGGGTCAGGTATACCCAGGGTGGCGGGACAGCATACAGCTGCCGGTCTGGCAGCATGGCGGGCAAAGCCAGCACCGGCAACAAGGTAAGGGTGGCGACCACGTTGTAGAACAGCCTGTACCAGCGGTCCGCGGATGGCCCAATCCAGTCCCTGGCGCGGTCTTTCGTCCACAGCGAAGCCAGGAAGGAGTGTACCAGGCCGTAGAGCAGGACCACCAGCAGGATGATTAACATTTTCGCGCCATTTCGCGTTTTTCGCTAGTTTCGTAAATCGAAGGCTGGCAGCTCCACCACTTCTTCCCCTACGCTAACCACATAGTATGGCAGCCAGGCCACGCCGAAGGCGTCTATTAGAACATCCTTCTTGGCCGGTGGTACCGAAAGGTCTTTCGACTGGCTGGCCAATTCCCCCCAGCGCTGGTTGACCTCTTGCAGGGCAGCCTCTTTCTCCTTTTCCAGGACTTCAATCTGTTGCTGGTAATCGGCGATCGCCTTGCGCGACTCCTTGACATCCTCGGCGGCTTTCTCCGCCATGCGCCGCTTCGACATGGAACTGGAGATATTTGTCCGGCGGCGGGTAAACATTCCCAGGATGTTCTCGGCGTGTTTGGAATACTCTTCCATCTTACGCTGCGATAACTCGGACTCATCCTGGTCCAGCTCGCGCTCCTCGCGCTTGACCTTCTCCATTAGAACGTCGATCTTCTTCTCGAAGGTATCGGATACTTTCTTTAATTCGGCGTCGCGCCCGTCCTGGGCAACCTCGGAGCAGCGCCGGCGGAAATCGGCGTCGGATTCGTCCGGTCCGGCAAAGACCTTGAGTATCTCGTTGGCTCGCACCGTCACCGAGGATTTGCGGAAAGCCCAGTCGATGAAGTCCTTCTCCATGGCGGTCACCAGTTTAGCGTCGGATAACGGCGCTTCCAGGGAGGCGAAGCGCGCCTGCGGATCTGGACGGTCTCCCAGTTGGGCAGCCTCTAAAGGCACGGAAAGTACTTCCTCCCAGCGTACCATGCCGCGCCGGTCCGGCGCCTGGGTCAGAGCAGTCTGAAGAAGCACATAATCCAGGTCGTAGGCCCGGTTCAGGAAGCGAATACTGGCTAGGGCCAGTAAGGAAGGTCGGTAAATCAACCCCTGGCTTTGAGTCCCCTCCTGATAAACCTGTCCGGAGGATTGGAAAGCTTCCGCCAGCGACAGGCTGGTCGGCAGGAAGTATTCATTGACCCCGGCCGGTACTCCGGGGCGTGTGAGTGAACCGGCGGAAGGAGAGGCCGTTTTCTGATCAGAAGAGACTGCTACTGCGGCGGGCTGCGTTCCAGCCTGGGCTACAGGTTTCGCCGGAGAAGCCTTTGGCGCAACAGGGGGTTCCACGCCTAGCCCGGCGCGGGCCAGAGCATTCAAGGCCGGGATCTGCGCACGCGTCATCGGCCCGGCCAGGTAGTTCATCGCCCAGCGGGTCTGAAACAGCTGGGGTTGTTTAGCGTGGACGTTGTGCAGCAGGAAGACACGTTTGCCGAGGGATGAGAGCATTTTGTCATAAGTCTGACGGTCGATATCGGGGCTGGCGCCCTGTAGACCATCCAACAGGCGCTGCTTGTCCTGGTCGGTTTGCAGCTTGCCGATGATCCAGGTTCCGGCATTCGAGAGGGCCTTGTAATCGATGTCGACCGGGTTCTGGGTGACCAGCACCAGCCCCACACCGAAGGCGCGCGCCTGTTTGAGCATGCGCAGCATAGGCTGCTTGGAGGGCGGGTTCTGGGTGGGAGGCAGGTAGCCGAAGATCTCGTCAAAGTAAACCAGGCTGCGCAGAGTGGAGGTGCCGCTCTGAGAGCGCATCCAGGCTTCTACCGCCGAGAAGAGCAGGGTGACGAAGAACATACGCTCCTCATCGGACAGGTGGGCGATGTAGAAAACGCTGTGTCTCGGCCGCCCCTCCGGGGTGTACAGCAGGCCGGCGATGTCCAGTGGCTGCCCCTCCAGCCAGACCTGAAAAGCGGGCGCCGCCAGGATGTTATTCAACTGCATCGCCAGCTCGAAGCGGTCCTTCTCCGGGAAGAAGGTGTTCACATCGAAAACCCCCAGCTTGGGGAAAGGTGGGCTCTGCGTCTGCAGGATCAGCTCGCCCAGGTCGAGGTCGAGCCCCTGGCTCCAGGCATGCTCGAAAATGTTCGATAGCAGGATGTGCTCGCGCGAGCGCACCGGGTCGATATCCTTGAACCCAACCAGGCCGAGCACGGCGGTCACGGTGCCTGAGATCTTCTCCCGCAATAGCTCGCGGTTATCATTCCATTCCAGATCGGGTACTTTCAGAGAAGCCAGGATGGAGACCGGGATGCCGGAATCCGATCCGGGGGTGAACACGGCGAATTGAACGGATTCAAGGAGGGCCTGGATGCGTACCGGCCCGATTCCCCACTGCGCCAGGCCTGCCTGCCAACTTTTGGCAGCCTCTTCCCCAGCCTGCTCGACCGTCCTGCCCGCGCGCCGCGCCTCGTCGGCATTCACCCAGGGTTGGAAATCTTGGGGCGCCAGGTTCGGAAAGTGGAGCAAGGCGTTGGTAATATCCCCTTTGGGATCGATCATCAAGGCGGGGATTTCTTGCAACGCTGCTTCTTCAAGCATGTCCATACACAGGCCTGTTTTGCCAGACCCGGTCATCCCGACCACCACGGCATGGGTGGTCAAGTCAGCAGGATCGTAGATCAAATCCTGGGCAGTAGTCTTACCCACCTTTGGGTCAAAAATACGCCCGATGTAAAATCCGCTTTGCGCTCTCACGGTTTATCTCCATTCAGAATTCGTTGTTTGTAATTTCCTCACCGGTAGATTGCTTTTCTGCCTGGTTGATCCTGCCCCTATTTTACAATGGCACGGCTCCAATATCCATGCTATCGATAAGTTCAGGCGCGGTTTCCGGACCACGCAGGCTTGCGTGCAAGCAAGCTTGCGTGCAAGCAGGCTCGCATGCAAGCACGGATTCGGAGACCGGCGTATCAAAAAAGCCTTTACTTTGTTGCAGCCGGTCAGCCTCACTTTGCCAGTTCGAACACCCGTCGGAACTCCTCCAGGTACAGCCTGGCGATATCAGGGTCGTGGATCACCAGGGTATTCTCGTCGTTGCGTTCCTCGGCGTTGCGGCTGAAATTATAGGAACCGGTGATCACGATGCGATCATCGATGACGATCACCTTGTGGTGCATGCTGCCCGGGTTGCCGTCCAAACGCACCTCCGCACCGGCCTGCAGCAGCCGGTCGAATTCCGTGCCCGTGTTCTGCTCGTACTGCGAGGCATCGAAGACCCCTGCGACAGAAACGCCCTGATCCAGGCGCTCCAGCAGCGCAGCGGCGATCTCATCCGAGGTAAAGGAGAATGCCAGGAACGAGATGTTTTCCTCGGCGCCGCGGACCAGCCGGGCGATCTGATCTGCCACACCATCATCTGGTGAGAAATAAACTTCGAGGCGGGTGCCCTGCTCCTGGAAACGCGGGTGGGGAATATTTGAGGGCGATCCGGGGCCGAAGCGATCGTCCGTGAACATCTCCTCGAATTCGGCCAGGTAATCTTCGACGAGCATCGGCGAGCGCAGGCGCAGCAGGTTGTTATTCGCAGTATAACCACCCCGAACGGTAAAGTTCATCGACCCGGTCCAGACCTCCTGCCGGTCCAGGATGAAGAATTTGTTGTGCATCATGCCTTCCCGGCGGTCGCCTAGAACCTGGATGCCAGCCTCGGACAGCGCCCGGACTTCCTCCACCTCCAGGTTGTCGCTCTCCACCACCACGCGCACGGTCACCCCGCGCCGGTGCGCCTCGATCATGGCATCCCGCAGGCTCCACAGGTCCAATGTATCGAAGGCCGCGTCGATGCTCAAACGAGCTCGATCGATGGCGGCGGCTAGGTCGGCGTCCGGCCCGCCGCGGTAGCTGCCTGCGTCCGGGGCGGTTGGGTCGGTGAAGTATACCTGGTACCAGCTGGCAACCTGATCCCCGGTGGGGGTCGCTGTTTGTCGATTTGCAGAACCTAACACACAGCCCGCTATCAGGAAGGAGACCAGGATCAAAACAGCAGAATCCCACCATCGTCGTCGTATGAAAAAGCCAGGCTTCACCATTCTTCAGAGCGCTTCCAAAAGGTCCGCCAGCCCTTGTCTTGCAGGGTGGCAGAACGGGGTACCTGGGAAAGGATCAGACCCAGACCAACCAGGTCCCCGGAGGAAGCCACGCCATTCAGGAGGGAAAGCAAGGCCAGGTGCTTAATGAGCTCGTCGTTCGCAAAGGCCGCTTTTAAAAGCGCGATCCCGATCAAGGGCAGCAGCGACAGGATCACGAATGGCATCGCCAGGCAGACTGCGAAGCGAACCCGGCTCATCGTCCCCAAATAGCTGGCGTAGATGACGGCCCGGGAGAGCCATAGGCCAACGATAGAGTTGCGAGAAAAGCCCAGACCAGGCTGGGTGAAGACGTGCAGGAGTTCGTGCAAGGGGATCAACACGATCAGCCACAGCACGGCTTCCAATGAGAGAACCGAGAGGTACGGGCTCGCGCCGGAGAGACCGGCGATGGTCCAGCCCAAGATCAGGAACACCGCCAGCGCTACTGGAATGGCGATCACCTGCACCAGGACCGGTCCCGGTTCCCGGATGGAATACCAGCCCTGGGCTTCAGGCTGAAAATCCGGGTCTTCCGGGGGCGGACCGAAATGAAGGCGCACCGTACACCACCGGTTACGGCAAAATCCACAAACTCGGGCTTCCCAGCACCACCTTGACCCGCGCCTGGCGC
>DATDRQ010000148.1:0-2114 GCA_035291645.1 Anaerolineales bacterium | reverse complement strand
GGGTCGCCTCCCAGCGCGGTGAAGACCGCGTTAAGCAGACCGATCTGCGGCCGCTGGATGGGCTGGAAGCTGTAGACGAACCTCCAGATAACGCTGGCGCCGACCGCCGAGATGGCCATGGGCACGAAGATGAAGGACTTGGCGATCGGCTCCAATCGCCCGATGCGGTCCACCATCACGGCGATGACCAGGCCCAGGGAGACCACGAAGCCGGTGACGAAGATCAGCCATAACACGTTGTTGCGCAAGGCAATCAACATGTCGCTGCTGGTCAGGGCGAAGGCGTAGTTGTCCAGGCCGACGAACTCCCGCGATCGTGCGTCCAGGAAGCTCAGATAGACGGTGCGCAGGACGGGGTAGACCAGGTAGGCGGTGAGGATCACCAGGGCCGGGCCGACGAAAACGAACGGTCGAACAGTCTCGCGGACGCCCTCCGGCAGGAGCGAGACCAAGTTGTCGGTGACCAGGTACAGCGCCCACACCCCTCCTACGCCGATGATGAGCGCCACGATGCCGACCAGGAGTTTGTTGGCCTCAGCGCTGCGCATGAAGATGAAGGCCCAGCGAAGCGCCAGGAAGGTGATCAGCGGCACGATCAGGGAAACCAGCACTCGCAGCGGACCCGCCGTCAGCGGGCTCAGCAGTGATGTTCGAGGAGTCTGAGCAGGTGCGCTGGTGGTCATCGATCCGGCCCTCCGATGGAGAGGATAGAGAAGAAACAGGGCGGCCACACCCTGGCCGCCCTGCTTCTAGAGAGACTAAAGAGGCGAGCCCCTATGGTTCAGCCCCATCACTTGCAACTACTGCGGCCAGCTGGCGTCGATAGACGGCAGCGCCTCGTCCAGACTATTCCCGCCGACCCAATCGGTGGCGCCGGTCCAGAAGCTGCCTGCGCCCACTGCGCCCGGCATCAGGTCCGACCCGTCAAAGCGGAAGGTGTCGGCGTTGATCAAGATCTCAGCGAAACCCCGCTGGGTGTCGGTGGGGTACCAATCCAGCGAGACCCCGTTCATCGGGCCGATGGCGTTGCCCGCCTTGACTTCGGCTTCGACCGACGCGGCGGTCATCATGAACTCGATCACAGACCGCCCGGCCGGGGTGTCATTGGCCAGGCTGACCAGATTGCCGGAGACCAGCACCGGCTTGCCCATGGCCGCGTCGATCGGCGGCAGGTAGAAGTAGTCGACGTCCTCACCCACAACCGTTCCCTCGGGGAAGAAGTTGGGGATGAAGCTGGCCTGGCGATGCAGGTAGCAGGTGGGTGGATCGTCGAACAGACCCAGCGGCGAATCGCCGAAGAAGGTGGTCTGAATACCGGTGGTTCCGCCCACGACGTAGTCCGGGTTGAGCCAGATATTCCCCACCACACCAAAGGCGTTCCGCACTTCCGGCGAGTCGAACTTCAGTGTACCGGCTGTCCACTGGTCATACTTCTCGGCTCCGGCGGTGCGTAGCATGACGTCCTCGACCCAGTCGGTCGCCGGCCAGCCGGTGGCGCCTCCGCTCTCGATGCCGATGCACCAGGGCGTGCCGCCGTCGGCCACGATCTGGTCGGAGAGGGCCAGCAGCTCATCCCAGGTTTGCGGGATCTGGTAACCGGCGGCATCAAATGCAGGTTTGGCGTACCAGACCAGGCTCTTGACGTCGACGCCGTGCCAGACGCCGTAGACCTTTCCATCGACCGTCAGCATGTCGATCCAGGACTGGGCATACTGCGCCTGCATGTCGCCCAGATCGATGAAGCTGGTCAGGTCTACCAGGAAGCCATCCCGGGCAAAGTCAGCCATCAGGCCCGGCTGGGGGAAGTTCAGGATGTCGTACGGGTCACCTCCTTCGGATCGAACCCGGGAAACCGTCTCAAAGTCCGGTGAGCCCTCGATGACCACGTCGATGCCCGTTTCCGCCTCGAAGGCCACGAAGTTCTCCGCGAATACGCTATTCTGTTCATCTCCCGCGGCATTGAAGATGGTGACCGTGGCTCCCGCGACGTCAGGTGCCGCCGGGGCACAGGCTCCCAGTGCCAGGGCTACGATAACCAACAGTGCCATGGTGGCAAAAAGTCTCTTCATTTCTCTTCCATCCTCCAGAATCTCTATCTAGTGGTGAGCCATTGA
>DATDRQ010000147.1:0-17954 GCA_035291645.1 Anaerolineales bacterium | reverse complement strand
AAACGAGCGCCATGACGCCCTGGCCTCCGAGCCGCTCTTCATCACCACCGAGCTGAAAGCCCTGGACCGCCACGTCCTGCGCCAGACCCTGGAGCGCATCGGCCGGCGCGCCGAGGTGCCAGATGTCAACGTGCACCGCTTTCGCCACACCTTTGCCATCAACTATCTGCGCAATGGCGGCGACCCGTGGAGCCTGCAGCTCATGCTCGGGCACAGCACCCTGGATATGGTCCGCTCTTACCTGGCCATCGCCCAGGCTGACCTGGACGCCAATCACCGCCTGGCCTCGCCGGTGGCGAACTGGAATATTTAATCTATACGAAATATGGGTAAAATGTTATAATCTCCCCATGAGCGAGAGCCGGATGTCATCTGTGAAAGGCCGAAAGCCGGGGTCTGGTCCCGGCAAAGCGGGTGCAATGCCCACCTCGGCGTCCGCGTGCGGCAGTATTTCTGCCGACTTGTTTTATTGGTAGCTCTCTCGTTCCGTCCAAGCCCGGCCCCTCCGGAAAGGCCCGGGCTTGCGGCTTACAACCAATAACCCCAGATTACTATAAAAGCATCCAGCGTTCCCGCTCCGCTGGCTTGTATTTGGTAATATATATCACCATTCGCATCGCATGGACAGATTCCAGAAGCGTCTCTAAAACCGTCATTTGGAACTCCATCCAGTCTAACAGTTAACGCCGATTGGTTTGCCACATTATTTGGAGCCAACATAAAGAATAATCCACTGCCTGAGGCACTCCCGCTATCCCTGGCAGTAATTCTGACCGCAATCGCCTTGATCCCCGTCGGCGCGCCAAACAACGCGCTAAGATCGATCAGCGTCTTGGCTGTCGTGCTATACGCATCCCCGTCCCAGCTCGTCGAAGTGAGCGGCGTGGTTAATGGAACGAATGTTAGCCGGTTGCTCAGGATCAATGGGCGCAGCGCCCGAGCATCTCTCTCGATTGGCTTTCTGCCTAATAGACCCATCTCAATTCCAGTGCCCCCACTCTGGATATTTCCTGCGCAGCGCTAACCGCTGCGCCTGTGACATGGCCCGGAAGGCCTTCCAACTGATCCCCTCGGACCGCAGGATCTTCCCCCAGCGGATCCTCCCGCCGCCGATCTCTGCGGCAGCTTCCGGACCGGCGAACATCTCCAGCCAGGTCTGATATTCCTGCTGGGCAGCCAGCAGCTCGGCCTCGTCAAACTCCAGCGCTCGCCAAGATAAGCCGCTCAGCGCGCCGACACTGATCTCTTCGGTCAAGAAATCCCGGGCATCGTCGAACCAGGAGCCCTGCTCCTGGCGGCGTATTGGGTAATCGAGGTCCCTGAACACTCCCGGTTTGACCAGCCAGGGATTGACGCCGGATGCATCGCTGATCGTCTTGGTGAGCTGGCCCTTTTGAATGTAGTAATCAGGTTGCTTGACGATTTGCTGGTAGCGCACGTAACGCTCGTTCTCGACGTAGCAGCGGTAAGGATTACCGCTCGAGTCGCCCAGCTCGACCAGCTCCTGGACCAAGTCCCACGAGCGGGTAGGCACGTCCAGCGTCTGTTTCAGCGCAGTGCTGTTGCTCGCGATCTGCCCCGAGCGCAGATAGTCCTGGCAGTCCGTGTCTATGATGTCCTTCAGCCAGGTCGAGATTGTGCTGTTTGAATTGTCCGCCGTGGTCGTATAGCGCCAGTTGGCCGTGAAGACGTAGCCGCAGGCAGCGACCAATAGGGAAGGCATCCTGGCTTCCTGCAGCATACCGCTCTCCGGCCGGGCCCAGGGCCAGGCGTTGATGTTCAAGAAAGCGTCCCGGCGCGCTTCGGCAGGCGCCTGATCGAAGCGGTCCATGCTCAGGATATTTTCTCGCCTGCCATAGCGGGCAATAGATTGGGCCTGGCTGGCCGCCGAAGTGGTCTGTTGCGCCTGATTGCTGTCGATATAGGTGGCGCGCACGTGGTTATACATCTCGTCCAGTGTGCGCCGGCGCGAGACGCGTCCATCGTCCAGTGTCATCTCGTAGACCAGTCCCTGCCAGGAGATCTCGCCGCCGGATCTCTCCTGGAAATGACAGCCGAGATAATTGTAGAACCAGCGCATCAGGTCGGCCAGCTCAAGCTCAAGGGTAAAAGTCGCGCGCCAGTAGCCGCCGAACAGGCGGATCGAGCGCCGGTAATTCAGCGCCTGCTCGGTGACGTTGACAAGGAAATTCTGCCCGTCCAGCACGCTGGTGAAAAGCTCGAGCGTATATTCGGGCGTGGTCATGTGGCTCGAATGCTCCTCCAGCGTGGATAGACCCACAAGGCCGCATCAACTTGATCGCCGAGCTCGTGAGAGGCATCCCGCTCGGCCGACAGCACGAATATGCCGCCGTCGATTGGATAAAAAAAGTTCTGTATGGTCGCCTCCGGGCGCAGAATGGGAATCGTGCCGTAATAATTCAGGCACTGGGTCTCCTCGGTCTCGTGAGTCAAAAACGATGTCGGGCGCAAATCGGAGACGCTGCCATAAAACGTATTGGTGTTTTTGGCAATAGCCATGCGTTCGGCTGGGATGAGCACCAGCGCGTCAAGGTCCAGCGCAGCGGTCGTGCCGCTGACTTGCTCGGCGTAGATGTGTATCTCCTCATAGTCTAGATAGAGCCAGCCATCGACGTCCTTGCGGCCGAAGAAGGGAAACTGCACTACGCCCAGCTCGATCAATCTCCAATTCGTGTTGCTGATATATACCGGCTCGGAGGGCACATAGGCGCCCAGGCTGGCGCTGGCGGTGATGCCCTGGTACATGCGCAGCGCCACAGTGCCAGCGTCCAGCTTGCAGCGGCACAATATCAGGAATTTGCCTGCATACGCGTATGATTCGCCGCCCACGGCTGCCACGTGATTGGCCACGGTGATGCCGGCGTATTTAGTCAGAGTGCTGGCCACGCTGGTAACTCGCACGCAGTTATTGCCGGCGCCGCTGGCCCCCGTCACGGCTGTCTTGGTCGCTCCGTTGTACACCGATCCATGCTCCAGCTCCCAGGTCGGATCGAAGCCGGTCAGTCCGCTGTAGGTGGGCTTGATCCCCAGCCAGATCCTGCGCAGCGGGGTGGTGAAGCCGCTGCGCCCTCGCACCTCGAACTTCTCGATCCGCCCGTCCTCGCTGCCCGTGTCTACGCTGGGCTGCCACGTGCCGCCGAAACAGGAGATGGCGCTCCCGGAATAGGTGGAGGCAGCGTTGTTCTCCCATAGAGGATGGCGCTCCAACACTAACGTGTAGGGCACTGAAGCGCGGCCCAGATGCGGCGTGAAAGTCAATTCCTGCGCCGGCTGAAAGAGTATATTGTAGACCAGCGAGCGTTTGGGGCTCTCCGCCGCCGCGTTTTGATGCAGCCAGACGGACTGATCGTAGCGGGCCAGCGGATTGGCGAAATAGTCTCTCATCATCTGGATCAATAGGTCGATCTTGTTGATCGAGCTGGTCATCTGTGCGTCCGTGCCGCTGGCAAAGAGCTGCAGAGTCTCGGTCACCAGCCCTCCTGGTCCAGGCGCAGTTTGCCAGCCGCCCAGGCGCGTGGACCAATTGCCATTCCCCGCGGCGGGCGCATTGAGCTGCGCTGTAATGGTGGCCCCACGATCGATCAGCGATAGCACCTCGGCCATCAGCTCATGCTCCTATCCAGGCGCTGGCCGCGCAGGGTCATGATCTGCGCCCAGTTCATCGCCGCCGCCTGGCTGTTGTAGTTGTAATTATAAAAATTATTAACCATTCCGCCTCCGCCGGCAGCTCCAAGCTGGCTGTTAGGGATGATCTGCCCGGGAAAGTTCGAGACGAATAACTCCGGCCCGTGTAGCTGGTAGACGCGCCCTGGCTCCACCGGCCCGCCTGACTGGCGCGGAATAGGCGCGCCAGGCACCCTGGGCAGCCCTGGCACGCTCGGGATGCTGCCGTGCGTGTTCAAATAGATATCGACGTCCACCCGGTCCGGAAGCAGCCCCAGCTCAACGCCGATATCGACGATTCGGTTGTAGTATTCCCGGGCGGTCAGCTCGCCCTCCTGGAAGTCCTGTTTGAGGTCTGCCAGCGCCAGGCTGGCGGTGAGCTGGTCCGCCGGCAGTTCCAGGAACTTGCCGCCGACCTCGACCATCAGGAAACGGTACTCGTCGATGTCGATCAGTCCGGCGTCGAAGGCCGCGTTGAGCTGCTCGACGGCCTCCTGACCCAGCCTTGCCTTGTCCAGCTTGACGAGCTCGATATTTGCATTGCCCAATTCTTCCGCCGCAGCTCCTGCTGCATCGCCCATTTCCGACAAAGCGCCGCGGGTCTTTACGATTCCACCACGCGTCTGCTCCCTGATTCGATCTGCCCTGAGTTCCTCCTCCGTTAAAAGGATCACGGCATTCCTGGCATAGCCGGCTGCAAAACCGCCCTGCTCCATCGCCCGGTTGTACTGCTCCTGGGTCATGACAACCTGGCCGGTAACGCCCGCAGAGCGTCTGAGCTCAGCTTCGTATTCCTGATAACTGCCCGCCGTCTTGATCACTGTATCCAAATGTTCCTGCATGGCTGCGTCGACGCGCTCATCCCAGGTCATGATCAGCTCGAGCGCTGTTGCGGCAGTCGCCAAAGAAGGCGCGAATTTCGTTTTGAGCCGGTTGCTGATATTCTCGACTGTGGCATCCAACCTGGTGAACGGATCCACGACCGATTCGGTCGTCCCGCCCACCTGCTGGATCAGCACGTTGCCCGCCTCCAGCGTAGCGTTGAGCAGGGCGATCTGCTTCTCTCCCGCGGTCATCTGCTCGACCGTCTTGCCCAATTTGGCGGCGTATTTCTCGTTAGCCTCGCCCAGCTTGAGCGTTAGGCCAGTGTTGTCGATGATCAGCGGCTGGCTGCGCTTGATACCTGTGGCCAGCGACTGGAACAGGAAGGAGGTGTTGCCCAGCGCCGGGTTGGCCTTCTCGGCCGCCTTGGCGATCTCCAGCAGACGCGGCAGGGCATTGGCCATCTCGGTAGCCACATTCCCCTGGGCGCCGGCCAGTAATGTAGAAGAGGCCGCCATCAGGTCCAGATTGCTGATCGTGCCCCGGCTGGCTGTCTTCAACCGATCCAGGAGGTCCGGAGTGGCGCCGATCTTTTTGATCAGGAAATCGAACGATTCGCCAGTCTGGATCACCTTCGCTCCGGCTTCGCCGAAGTCGAAGGCTTTCTTGATCGTCAAGCCAAATCCGACGGCTGCGCCGGTGATGTTTTTAACGATGTCGGAATATTGCTTCGAAGCTTCTTTGAAACGCTCGCCGAAGCTTTTAGTTTGCTTTTCCGCCTCTTTGCTGGATCCCTTGAATTTCTCCGCGGCTTTAGCGGCCGCGTCCATGTTCTTGACGTAGTCGCCAGCCTCCGCGGTCAGTAGAGCGCGTAATTGCTTAATAACGGTCATAATTTCATCTGCTTCCCCTCGGCAATCCTGCCGCGATTGAGCAATGCCCAGGTGCGCAGCATCTTGTAGATATCCTGCGGCTCAGCCGGGCTGCTCTCCGCATGCGGCAGGAAATCACTGAGCTCATATGGGTAAGGCCGCCTCTCCCTGTCCCGGTTGACGTTGGCCAGGATCAGGTTGTTGACCGCCAGCTGCTGCTGCATCCAGTCCAGCCGCATGAGCATCTCCTGCAGATATGGACCCTCGGCCAGTGGTTCGAGGCGGGCGAAGGCCATCCATTCGTGGAACAGGCGCGCCGGCATACGGGCCAGCATGGCGTCCACGTCCGGAATCCCCAGGGCCAGCGCTAGGCGGAAGGCGAAGCGCCGTCCTGGGGTGCCTCGAAATTTTCTTCGATGGCCTCGACTTCCTGGCGGCTGCCGCCGGCCAGGCGGAAGGCAATCGTCCCCAGCCGGCGGACTACCTGGAAGTTCTTGCGCGCCAGCGCCTGGACCTGGTCGGCGCTGAACAGCGGCTGGCCATGCTCGTCCACCAGCATGCTCGCCAGGGCGATCACGTACACCTCCGCCAGCCCGGCATCCTTCAGCTGAGCGTTGATCTCCTGCCAGCTGAAGGCGTCCGGAGCGCGCAGGCGCACCGTGCCGCCCCACTCGGGGACCTCGACCTCTTCCACGGGCAGATCATCCGCCGCCAGGATTGCCTCCCGGCTCAGGTATATTATTTTCGCCATGTCAGCTCCCAGGTTACGTGATGGTCGGCGCGCCGGTCGGGGTGATGCGCACCGTCGCCTTGTAGCCATCCGGCGAGGTGGCCAGACGCCCGATCATCTCGATATGACCAGCAAAGGCGATCACTTCCGCCCCGCCGGGGTCCTCGATGCTCATGTTGACCGCTGCGGTTGCAGCGAAGGCGGTCAAGATCGCCGCGTGAGTCGTATCGGCATCGTCCCAGCCCAGGGTGACCTCGAACGGGGTCAGCTCGCGCACCCCTGTGTCGATCTTGGTCATGTACCCCGTACTGCCCGAGGTGGGGTGGGCGGTCATGTCCGCCAGCATCTTGCGCTGCTCGGGAAAGTTGGGCACGCTGAGCAGGTTGGTGATCGCCGTCAGCACCGTGCCGATTGTGATTTTGAGTTTGACGCCGAAAGCGCCTTGTACAGTCATTTATCGCTCCTCCGGCAGCTATTTGGCTGCCGCATCTATAAATTCAGCAATCGTCTTCCCGACCGCGTCGAAAGCCGCCTGCTGCTTCCCGTCCACCGCCGGGCGCAGGAACGGCCTGGCGGCGATGCCGGGGTGCATGGCCCGCTCGAACACCTCGCCCTCGGTTCCGGCGAAAGCAATCGGCGGCTCGCTCGCCGGGCGCCTGGGGATCTCGTGCTCGGTCGTGCCCGTCTCGACAAACAGGTAATACCACTTCTTCTTCTCCGGGCCGATGGCCACCGTCACGTAGCCCGGACCAACCTCCTCCGGCTCGACGGTAATACCCGGGCCGGGCGCCAGGCGATTGGCCTCATCGGCGATCACTTTGCCACCGGCCATAGCGCCATCGAACAGTGCCTGCGAGGCCAAATTGCCCAACTTGGTCAGGATCTCGACCAGCTCATCGGCGCCGTCCAGCTTGTAGCTGATTGTATCCGTCACGGCCGGTACCACACCTCTGCATCCAGGCGCACCGTCTGCACCCTGGACTGCTCGTTGTATCCGTCGTACTCGCCGATAATATAGATACCCTCCACGTTGACCCCGCCGGCGCCGCCCATCAGGCCGCGGTAACCGCGCAGCGCCGCCCGGATCGCCCGCACCAGGTTCTTGGCATCCCGGTACTCGTCGCCGTGGCAGGTGAACTGGAAGCGCCCCGATTCCAGCAAGGCGTTGCCGTCGTGATCCATAAGCTCCGGCCCGGAGATGCGCTGATAGGCCCAGTTGGGCAAATCGGTCTCCTGAGGCACCACGTTAGGATAGCCACGTGTCCCGGCCAGCGCCGCCACACTTGCATGCGCCAGGAGATACGCAGACAGCGCCTCCTCGATGATCACTGGCTGACCTCCTCCCGGCAGAGCAGCACCATCTGCCGATTTAGACCTTCGACGTTGCTGATGCTCCAGATATCGTAGACATGGTCACCATCGACGACGCGCATCTCCGGCAAGACGCCTGCCAGGTAGCGAATCACAATCTCCGTGGTCAGGTCGGCCTGCGCCTGGCGGGCGTCCAAATACTCCCGCCCGCTGAGCGGACGCATCTGGGCCCAGACCGTGGCAAACGTGGTCCAGGTGACTGTCTCGCCGCCGAAGCTATCGCGGACGACACTCTTGCTCTGGATCGTGATCCTGTGGCGCATTATTCCGGCTCTCATGCTCTTGGCTCCTGTCGGCAACTTGCCGCCTGCTATCCTAGCGGGGAGGCCTGCGCCAGCAGGTGGGCCTCCTGGGCTGTCGCCACCGCGCCGGTCCCGACCCAGCGGTATTCCCAGCGCCCGGTCTCGTCGATCGAGACATCCTTGTGATATTGCCCGGTGGCGTCCTTGGTGATCTCCGCCAGAGCATAGGTATAGGTGGCTACATTGCCGCTCGGATCGCGCACCTTGAGGGTCACCGTCGTCGGGTCGGTAGCCGCGCCACCCACTGTAAACGTTGCGCTCAGCCGAACTGCATCGCCTTTGTTGTACACATTAGCCATTGTCACCATCCGTTATTGTTAAATCGCCGATCTTCGCCTCGCTCAGGCTGGCCGTCTGCACCAGGCTCTCGCTCAAGGCCAGGGCTCCGACCAAGGCTTCGCTCAGCGTTACCCGGCCGGCTACGATAGGCGGAGCGGGGATAACTTCTTCCGTCTGCCCCATCGCCAGCAGGATCACCATAACCAGAGTGTAAGTCACCTCGAGATAGGCATTGGCATCCATCCCTGCGTTGCGTCCCAGGCTGATGCTCTCCTCGATTCCGGGTATCTCGTATTCGGCCGTGATCCCCGCCAGGCGCGGCAGGCTCAGGACGTTCCCTACCTCAGCTTGAGTCGCCAGATTGCTTCCCATCAGGCGCGCCAGGACGGTCGCGGCTTCTGCCTGGAGCGTATCCGCCAGGCTCTCCGCCATCGCCCGCGCCAGGGATATATCACCAACCGCCTCGACCTGGTCGCTCTCTGCAATTGCGCCAGCCCTCGCCAATGTCAGGTCTGCCAGCAGTTCGACCTGGCTGCTTTCTGCGATGGCGCTGCTGCGCGCCAGGCTGATGCTCTCCTCGACCGGGGCGGATATGGGGATGGCGCAGCGCATGATGCGCCCGAGGGTGATGCTCTCCTCGATAGGCGCTCCGGCGATCTCGCCTTCCGCCGTGATCGCCGCGCTGCGGGCCAGCGTGGTCAGATCCTCCGCTTCGATCTGCTCTGCGCTGACGACTGCCCCGCTTCGCCCCAGGCTCAGCACGTTCTCGGCGATAAGATTCTCTACCTGGGTTTGAGCCTGTGCTCTCGCCAGAGACACAGCCGTGCTCACCTCGAGCTGCGCACTCGCCACAGCGGCGGCAGACCTGCCCAGGGTTATCGATTCCTCGACCGCTCCGCCCTCGACCTCTTCTGCAATGCTTACTGAGGCGCTTCGGCCCAGCGCCAGCGCAGTGTCTACCTCGAGCTGCTCGATGCTGGTGATAGCCGCGCTGCGCGCCTGTGCAATAGCGCCTTCGACGTCAACCTGGTCACTCGGAGTTACAACCTGTGATTTGTCCAGGACAATGGCTGCCTGCGCATCCAGTTGGTCAGCAGTGGTGATAGCGTCGCTTTTACCCAGGCTGACGCTCTCCTCGACCGTTTTCGCTCCCACAGTCGTAACCGCTGCGTTACGGGCCAAGGACAGATTGATATCTGTTTCGATTTGCCCGGAATCGATTACTGCCGCACTGCGTCCCAGGGACAGCGCATTGCCCAGTTCACCCTGGCTGCTTCCCGCAACAGCTGCGGAACGTGCCAGGCTGATGCTCTCCTCGATTGCCGCCGATGGCACATAATCCACCAGCAGCCATTCGGTCGTGATCTGGAAATTATCCGCATCGCCCAACGAGCAGCGTGCCCCGATCTGTGCCGTATCCAGCGTGGCCTTGGTCCAGGCCGTGGTACTCGCTCCAGGTAAGTCGTAAAGTGTGAGCAGATACTGGAGCACCACACCATCGTTATGCGTCCTCCAGGCAGTGGTATTAAGAACGATATCGCTCGATTCCTCGACCGTCCCGCCCGAGCTGGCTTTGATGCGCAGCACTGCCCGCGGGTCGGTGCCCGTAGCGGATGACAAATTATTACGGAAACCCACCTGCACTACATTGACCGTTGCCCCTGAATCGAGATCCGCGGGGGTTGCCTCCAGGTTCATGTCCTCGATGGCATCCAGCGTACCGCTGGCAATGAAGTCGGTTTCGTTTGGCGACACCTCGTCCACTTCCGCCCATCCGCCTGTCCATGCGGTGTTGTCGCCGTCGGCGTTGGGTTTCAGGTGGATGATCTTACCCGGGCCAGGGAGGCTATTCTGAAATGCTGTGTTGGGATTATTACAAGCATAATCATCCAGATACAAGTCGCCGGCAGTGTTGGCCTCGCTCCCGAGATTGAGGCCGTAGGTGATTTGCATCACGCCCGCAGATAGGCTGCGCGCCGCAGAACCGGCAAACTCCGTCCCATCCACATAGCCACGGACGATGTCCGACCCCGCGGCGACCAGGTCGACGTGGTCCTCGATGCGATACCAAGTATCCAGGCTGAGCGTTGACGTACCCGTGATCTGCCCATCCTCGTCGTATAAGCGTAGGACGCCCCCGTTATCGATGGTGAAATAGACAATCGGCGTTGCCAGCCCCGAGGCATCATTGATAACGATAAACCTGTTCTCTGCCGAAGGCCAGGCGGCGAAGCAAAAATACATGCGGTGCCACCATTGCGCGGTGGATGGGGAGTTGGCGAACTGGTGTGAAAACCATTTGGGGGTTCCGCTGGAGAGCGAGGTAATCCGCCCTGCATAAGTACCGGAGCGCACGACCGTCGATTGGATAGCTGGGGCATTGGGCGCACCCGACGTGTTCGTCCACTCGACGCCAGGCGAGACCTCGTTCAGCTCGAAGCCAATGGACATCTGCCTAGCCATATTGACCGTACCTATGCCACATCATACAAAGTTTCCTCGACCACGATGTGCTGGTCGATTGCCGCGCCGCGCGTGGCAGCCAGGGTCGCCCCGTGGTCGATCTCGATGTTCTCACCGGTTGCGATCCCGGCCTGCCTGCCTAATAATGCTGCACTCTCCAGCTCGCCCTGGCTTGCCGCGGCGATTCCCTGCGACCGGGCTGCCGAGATGCTCTCCTCGATTGTCTGCGAGGAGAAGGTGATTGTCGCCGAGAACTCCACCCACGGGTTGAAGTCGTTCGTCTCTGCATCGCCATAGGTAAGGTCGCTGGCATTGTCGTCGCCGTAGCGCAGGTCGATATTGCGACTGACGCTCGTCGCCGAACGGAAACCGATCTCGATCACCAGGTAGTCGCCCTCAGTGGCGCTCTGGGTCGTCAGATCGAGCGGCTCGGTCTCGTCGGCTTTCCAACAGCGACGGCTATCTAATGTCGTAGTAAACTCATACGGCGACGATGCGCTATCGGCTGAAGTCACAGCCAAAAGCGTTGCCCGATCCGCACCGTTCGGTTGGATGATCTTGACCGCCATCGCCAGGGTGGCGTTCGCCCCGGCATTGGCCTCTCTACAGCGCATCACCATCCTTACAGTTCCCGAGATGCTCTGCGCGGCCAGCGGGCCAATGACGTAGCGCAGCATCCCGCGCTGGATCGGGCTGGTCGTGCCGGTCGGCTCGGTCTTCGTCGTCAGCGCCGAGTTGATGCGCGCAACAACGCCCGCAAACTCCAGCGGGTTGATCTGCTCTGGAAAAATCCAGGATGACGGCGTGACTGCCGGCGCGCCGCTCGACGGCAGGTAGATTTTAGTCGCCAAGGCGACCTCCCGTTAGCTGGCGGCTGCGGTCAGTGTTACGGTAACATTCAAGATATCGTTGTCGATCAGGCTGCGGTCGACACTAAACGCTCCACCGCCGTACAAAATGCCGGTAGTGCCGCCCTTGGTCGAGACCGTGGTGATGAACGCCCCGCCGACCGTGACAGTGAGGTTGATCGTGAAACTGGCCTTCGATGCTGAGTTGTCCACGGACTGTCCGGAGACAGCGCCCAGGGTGAGCACCTCCCGGGTGGCCTCATCGTAATCGGTCACCTCGACCCAGCCGACGTGCGAGGACATGATATCGCCAGCCGCGAAGGTCGGCGTGCCGTCCGTCAGCCCAACGTACCAGGCTGCTGTGTAGCCCGAGGCTTTGAACTGCTTGTCGAGGCTGTCGTCAAGCCCCACATTGACGACCAGGTTGTCGAACTCCTCGACCCAAAGCACCTTGCCGTCCCGCACAGCCTCGACAACGTAATGGACGGCGCGTCGCATGCCGACGTTGACGCCCATGTTCGCCACCAGCCCGGCGGCTACGGATAATTCATTTTTTCTTTTGTGTTCCATGTATGACTCCTTTTAAAATATTCTCATCCTCAAATCTTCCAGCATGCTGTCCACGTGGGGCAGCATGACCGGGCGAGTGCGGAACTCGCTGGCCAATTCGCGGTTCTCGTAATAAAGCCCGCAGGTGAGCAGAATCCAGGTCCGGATGCGCTCAGGCACCAGAGATGCGCCGGCCCAGCCGGCCACGAAGCGTACCCGCACCCCGTTCACCGGCTGCAAATCGTCGCCTGGCCAGCTCGCCGTGGATTTGAGCACGATCTTTCCCGGCTCGTCGTAGATATCCACGATGTAGTTCGTGCTGGCGTACGTCTGCTCCGTGCCGCCGTCTGGAGTGTAGTACACGCCGGTCACGGATTGCAGCGGCGGCAGCGGCAGCCTGATGGAGGCCGCGCCCGGGAACGCTTTCAAGAAAATGTCCCAGGTCTGGGTCAGGATCGCCCGGCGCAGGATCGTCTCGGCGTCCTCGCGGGCCGTCTTCAGGTAGCCCAGCAGTACCGCATCCTCGCTCGTCGAGTCGATCCGGAGCTGGGCCTTGGCCTCGGCCAGGTTGACCGGCTCCTCAGCCGGCGGGGTGATCAATTTCAGCTTCATCCTCGTCCTTCTCCGGCACGAAGCCCTCGGCAAGATTGCCGCCGGCTTCGTGAGCGATAATCTCCTCCGCTTGCCCGAGCTTGATCAGCAATCTGCCGGTCTCTTCGTTCACTTCCACTTCAGCGCCTGCCGACCACACGCCGCCGCGGATCACCGCCGGTTTTTTCAGCTTGATCTTCATCTATTTTTCCCTTTCGGGCGCGGCAATACGGCTTTTTCCGGCGCTTCGACCGTCTGCTTCTCCGGCGACTTCGGCAGCACAGGCCTGACCAGCCCGGCCTTCAGCCAGTCGGCGCCGCGCGGCAGCTCCAGGACCTCGCCCTCGCTGACCGAGAATGGCTGCCCGTTCGGGGCCATGCCGGCAAATCCTATCAACGCGATCACTATCATCTCAGCTCTCCTTGTAAGCGCAGGTCCGCCTCGCTGCGCCCCAGCCCTACCGTTTGGGCCTCCGCGAACAGCACGTCGCACCAGGCGAACGGGTAATGTCGCCACAGGTAAGCGATGAAGTCGAAATCGCCCTCATAGCGCTTTCCGAAGCGGCCGGCGTGCTTCCGGAACACATCCGCCCGCGTCACATAACTGCCCAGATCGACCGCTCCGAGCATGGGTTTTTGCTCCCAGAGCAGCGGTAAGACCATTCCCAGCTTGCGGTTCCGGACCATGATCACCGGCGGCAAATTGCCGAGCGGGTTACGATGTTTGCGTGCAAACGTCCTGAGTCTGCTCAATACGTCCGGACCGGCCAGGCGATCGTCGTCTTGCAGCACGTAGACGTACTCGCCGTCGATTCGCTTAAGGTGCTGCGGAATCTCCGCGTACATGCCGGCGATCCCGATCCCCACCTCGTCCGGGATGACCAGGTGCTGCCAGTCCTTGCAGCTCTGCGCCCAAACGCTGGCTTCGCACGCGTGCAGCAAGGTGGGGCGTTTGTACGTCGGTGTATAGAAAGTTAGGAAAGCCATAGCACCCCGATTCCCATCTCCGCCTGGCCATCGTAACTGATCAGCTCGACTCGCTGGCGCACGCGCGGGTTGCCTTGCAGCTCAGCCCACAGCCGGTATACTTCGACCCGCGGGTTGATTGCGTGGGGCAGGATGTCGTGCAGCACGAATAGGCCCCCACTGCGCAGCATCGGGTTGTAGCGCTCCCAGGTCTCCTTCACTGGCTCATAGCGATGATCGCCGTCTACGAAGATATAATCGAACGGCGCGTGGCCTCGAACCTGTTCGACGATATGATCATCGTTCACATCGCCCAGAACCGGCTCGACCCGCATTCCCAGCGCCTCCCCCCAGCCTTTCCAGCGCTCCGGATTCCAGGTCCAGGAATGCCCCCAGCGCGCCCCGGGAAGGTCTACCGCCACGACCAGCCCGCCCGGGTCCATCCGGCTCAGCCACTGGTATAGCGTCCCGCCCTCGAGCACGCCGATCTCCAGGACGCGCTGCGGCCTGGCCTGCTCGAACAGCCCTAGCAACCGGGTGAACTCCTCCTGGAGCTGCACCGCCTGCACGGGAGCGGCTTCATCACGGTAACGGAGCTTCTTACTGTCAGTCGAAATCATATACCATCCCATCCTCGCCGATGTGCTTGCACAGGACGGCCGTGTTGGCCGCCATTTTGGCGCCCAGCTTATAAACATCCTGAGTGAAGAAAGAATCGCAGTGCGCCCCGTTCTGGGGCCATTCCACCCGGAATTCGACCCGCTCCAGCACCCAGCGCTTGATCAGCACGCAGCCGAAGCCGGCCCCGGAGCAGGGTACGATGCCCTGCTTCAACGCCTCCTGCCATTTGCCTGGCCAGATCGACAGACTTTCGCCGATATTGCTTGCCGGCTGCGTGTACAACTCGAACACGTTCACGATTCGGTGCGGCTTGAGCAGGTAGCAGCCGTATGCCAGGTCCACCTCCATCGCGGCCAGGTCGATCAATGTATTCACCGGCGGCACGATGTCGCTCTCGACCACCAGCATCGCGTTGTAGCGTCCCTGGAGGAAGACCTCCCGCCCGCGCTGGTACTGGTGCAGATGGTTGCGGATGCCCACCCCGCGCCCGTTCCAGGGGTCCGCTTCATACGGGTCCCCGTGCGGGTTATCCCGCTGGAACAGGTACGAGATCGGGCCATCCCACCGCATGGCAAAGATCGCCTCACGGGTCTCCGCTTCGAAGCGCAGCAAGGGAGTGAACACCAGCACGTCCGACGGCAAATCTGCCGAGATCATAAAGTTACCTTCAAGTGCCACGTGACACCTGACACATGGCACTTGATACTTGATTATGCCGATGGGTGCACACCGTAGCCGATGGCTCCGGCAATGAGCACCCCGTAAACCGCCCGGAACGTGTACTTCAGGTAGACAATCCCATCCGTGGTGTACGGGTCTCGGATGAAGCGCAGCGCCGGGTCCTCGCGCATGCCCACGTAGAACCAGTTGCCGAAGTACAGCGATTTGGCGCTGGCCGCGATGGCTGCCGCCGCATTGCTGTATAGAACAGGATACTCCAGCAGCGATTTACGCGGTGCTCCGGTCTGGTCGTCGTAGATGCGGGCATTGCCGCTGAGCTTTCGGATTGCTCCCAGCGTTGGCGGCCGCATCACCCAGGCCGCCGGGCTGCCGTCGTCCAGATAGTAGCCCAGCGTGGCATGAAAGACCATGTCATCCGGCTCGCCGGCTGCGATCACAGCCGCAGCCGCGAAGGTCTTCAAGGCCGTGCCGTTAGCGGCCACCTCGGTCAGCAGCAGGCTGTTATGGGTGATGCCCATCGACCGCCCGATGTGGTCGCCGATGAAAGCCAGCAAGGCGGCATCCTCGTCGTCCAGCAGCTCCTCGGTCAAGGCCAGCTTCTTGGTCTTTTTTGCCAGGGTGAACGCCTTCAAACCCAATGCAGGAGCATCGCGCTCATAGGTCTGAGCATATGCATCATCCTGCTCGGACGTGGCCGCGAACGCCGATGGGTCGGCATTCTCGTACGGAAAATTGACCGTGGTTCCCTGGCCGGGGACCATCTGCACGCCCAACCGCTCGGACAGCCGCACTTCGTTGCGCCGGGCTGCGATCTTGCCGGCAAACCCTGTCGGCACAGCCGAGCCGCCGTCCGCGCCGGTGGTGATGTTCATGATCGTGTCATTGGCGCGCATCTCGAGCGCCGTCGGCACGTGGATGCGCACCGAGGGGCCGCGGTCTCCATCGTCCTGGCTCATCAGGTCACGCACGCCACCCGTATCGCCGGTCTTGAAATACTGACCCAGGGCCCGCACTTCGCTATCGCCCAGCGGCAGCCGGTTGATGTTCGGCGCTCCGCCGCGCCCGTTGCCCGGCGCCGGGACCGGCGCGGGCATGGTCTCCAGGCGCTTGATGCGCTTCTCCAGCGATTCCGCCTGTGAGACCAGGTCATCGTATGTGGTTTGCTCCTCCGCTTTGAGATCCCGATTCTCGCCTTCTGCCGTTTCCACCAGCAGAACAGCCTGGTCCAGGATGCTCGCCCGCTGGGAGCGCAACTCTCGAACGTTCATTTCATGCTCCTTTACTTGATTTTCAACAGCTCCAAAAATTTCCGCCGCAGGTTGTGGCGCGTCCGCCACGCCGCGTCGGGCGCCCCAGCCGCATCCGTTTCAGCCCGTTGGCCTCCTGGACCGTTGTCCGTTCCGGACCGGCTCAGCCGTTCGATCGTCGAGCGCACGACTGCGCTCGTCTGTGGATACGCCGGGAAAGTGACCGGCGAGACCTCATATAGTCGTGAGCACCCGCCGCGCTTCAGATAGCGCGTCCAGGTGCCGTCCTCGTTGTCGACCCAATGGTCGCCCTTCTCTTTGACTTCGAAGGCGAAGCTCATCTGCGAGACATCCCCCCGCCCGATGCTCACCAGGGCATCCTTGCCCCAGGAGGTCTCCGGCGGACTCACCCGGATGTGCAGGCCACGCTCTTCGTCCTTCAGCTCAAGCGTTTCGTTGATCGTCCTGCCCAGCGGGTAATCCGTGTTGTGATTCCACAGCGAGCGGATGTCCCCGTGCAGCGTCCCTTCGAAGAAGCCGGTCTCTATCACCTCGTGGAAAAAGCCCCACAGCAGCTCGGAGCGCTGGTTGTAGACCGCGGCGTAGCCTTCGATGGCCTGCGGCTCGCCGTCCCCGCCTACTGCCCGCAGCTCGCCGACCGGAAAGCCGCGCACCTCTAGCCCGTCCGACCCGCGTAGCCAGTCCGGGGTGAGCGCTTTCAGCTCCGGCGGCTCTACATCCGCGTCCCGCAGGTGCGCCGCCAGGTGGTTGTACACACCCTGCCGGTCGCTTTCCGGGATAGTGGTTCCGCCCCGCCCGCCGTTCAGCACGCCGATCCCCGTCTGGCAGGCGCGCACGTTGGCCGTGCCCGGGTTGCCTTCCTCGTCCACCACGTGATGGATGAACTTATAAGTGCTCTTCTTGCTCTCGTCGCCGTCTGGGTCCCGCCAGGCATAGGCCCGGCTGTAGAAGGCGCGGCCCTGGTCCAGCTTGAGCCGGGCTTCGTTCGCCGGCCCGTCCCAGGCCCCGTCGTCCGTTGCGGTGTGGTGTACTCCAATTGCTGGCATTTCTTATCTCCTCAAGCTGCAATTACCATGCAGTCGCAGTTGTGTGTTATAATCCCATTAGCCACATAAAATCCTTTCTCTGTCTGCAGGTTATAAACATAGCCATGAAACGTCTTCCGCTCGATACTGATTATCTCATCCAAAAATATCTCGCCGGAAAATCCGAGTATGAACTGGCGAACGAACTCTGTGTCGGGCGCCCTGCCATCCACAAGCGCTTGATGGAAGCTAATGTCAAGATCCGCAGCCATAGCGAAGCTGGTTTGTTGCGTGCCAGCAAGATGACTCCTATCGAGCGGCAAAGGCAGGCTACGGCTGCTCATAAGGCTGCCACTGGCAGGATAAAAACTCTCGAAGAGCAATGTATGGCCGCGCGGACAAGGCAGACAATCTGCAAACAATCTCCCTACGAAATTGCTTTCTCCGAAATGCTTGTCATTCGGAATATTCCTACCATTCCACAATTTGCGATTGGTCCGTATAATTGCGATCTGGCTGCCGAACCAGTCGCTATGGAAATTTATGGTGGAGGCTGGCACTGGTCTGGTGATCATCTCGCTCGCGTCCCCAAACGATTCCGCTATTTGCTCGATTCGGGGTGGCATATTCTTGTAATCGCCCTTAATTGGCGTTATCCACTCTCGCCCGCAAGTGCTGATTACGCGGCTGCCTTTATTCAAACGGCCCGCTCCGATCCATCCCAAGGGCGTGAGTATCGGGTGATTCTCGGTACAGGAGAGCTGATAACCAGCGGCAGTGCGGAAGACGACAATATTTCCATCAAACCACCGTTTACTCGAGGCCATAATTCCATCGGCCAATACACGCGCATCTCCAAGTAAACAACCTCCGTGATAGGGTG
>DATDRQ010000146.1:0-7248 GCA_035291645.1 Anaerolineales bacterium | reverse complement strand
GTCGCAATACGCCAGTTTGCCTGGAGACATACGCCACTCCGTCTGGCAAATACAGATCCACGTAGTGCATATTGGGGAAGCCCACTTCCAACAGCCAGTCATCCACGCTTTGGCTCTCGTTGCGGAGTCGAAAGCGCACCCAATAGGCCGAGCCCGTAAAGCCATAATTCGGCACTTCCTCCTGGCTGGGGACGAAGCGGTTGCTGTATTCGGGCGAAGTGACCTCCTGGATGGTCAGTTGACCGCCGGGATCTTCCAGGATTTCGAGATGGAGGCCCAGGAGGTATTTCTCCGCATCATCACTGAGAATGACCGGCCCAGTTCCTGTCCCATTAGCGCTCTGGGCGCGTGCCAGTGAGACGCTGATGAGGATAAGGAGGCAGGCAATCCAGAGAGCTCTACGATTCATGCTTTTGTGAAACTCTTACTCATGAAGTTCATTTTTTCAACATAGGCGAATATATTTTATCTTCTTTCCCTATTGCAGGTCTGTATTTGTATAGTAAAATCTCGTCATCATTCCCACAGGAGAAACATCATGCCCAAAGCTGCTCGGACAGCGCACGCGAAACGGGGGAAAGCCGTGAAGCAAAAACCAAAGGTTCGAGGCACTGTTCTAACGATTCTGCTCGTGATCATGGGGCTGCACGGCATCCTGGCGGGCTATCTGTATTACGCCCTGCGGGTGGATGGCGCGTATCTTGACCGGCCCTGGATACTCACCCTGATGTCGGTCCATTTTTTGGCGAACGTGGTCGCGGCGGTGGGGATCTGGTACTGGAAGAAATGGGCGCTCTACGTCTACGCGGCTTCGACGGTCCTGGCGCTGGTGGTCGGCCTGATCTCGGTCGGGATCTGGTCTGTCTTCTATATGTTCTTGCCGCTGGCCATCCTGGGCTGGGTATTGCGCACAAAATGGGGTTATTTCACCTAGGGTAAGACGGGGAGAGAATAATGAAAAGACGTGTGCATGTGGTCATCAACCCGGCCTCGGGCAAACCCCAGCCCATCCTGCACACCCTGAACCGGGTCTTCCGGGAGGCGGGGATTGACTGGGACATCTCGCTCACGCAGGAAAGTGGCGACGCGGAGCGCTTTGCCAGAAGCGCGGTGGCATCCGGAGCAGATGTGGTAGCCGCATACGGCGGCGATGGCACTGTTATGGAAGTCGCCCAGGCGCTCAAGGGTACGCAAACGCCACTGGCAATCCTACCGGGCGGCAGCGCCAACTTGATGTCGGTTGAGTTGGGCATCCCCAAGGACCTGGCCCTGGCTGCGCAGATCGCTTGCCGGGAGGACAGCCCGGTGCGCCTGGTCGATATGGGCCGGCTCGGCCAGAAAGATTTTCTCCTGCGGGTGGGTCTGGGGTTTTCGGCCAAGAAGGTCGAATATGCCACCCGCAAGCTCAAAAACCGCTTCGGCGTGCTGGCCTATTCGATTGCTGGGATCAAGGCGCTCAAGGACACCGAGAAGGCCCAATTCTACCTGACCCTGGATGGGCAGCGGCACGAAGTGGAGGGGTTGACTTGCCTGGTAGACAATGCCGGGAACATTGGGATCCGCGGGGTTGCTCCCCTGCCCACGATCAGCATCAGCGACGGGCTTTTGGATGTGATCGTCGTGCGCAGCACAGCATTTAAGAATATGGTCACCCACTCGACGAGCTTCGTGGCGCCCGATGTAAGAGAAGAGAGCTACCATTACTGGCAGGCGCGGGAGATCCATATCGAAGCCACGCCAGCCCTGCCTGTCCAGGTGGATGGGGAACTGGCCGGCGAGACTCCGGTTGAGATCAGCGTGGTGCCAGCTGCATTGCACGTGCTGACTCAATAATGCCGCCCACCCCAAAACAGAGCCTGGACGTATCCCAAATTACGGATTACCTGTATATTTCAGGCTGGCCGCGCTCGCATCACACGATCGATCTGCAGGCGCTGAACATACGCCTGATCCTGTCGATGCACTGGATGCGCCCCCATAAATCGCTTGGACACCCGCCCCAAAAACTGCTCTGGCTGCCCACCTTCGATAACCCGCTCCTGCCGATCCCGCTGGCTACCCTGCAACGAGGGGTCGAAGCTGCCTTACCCGTCATCCAGGCGGGAGGCAGCGTGCTGTCGCATTGTCACTTCGGCGTTCATCGCAGCGTGGCCATGGCATGCTGCGTATTGATTGGCATGGGATACACGGCGGAGGCGGCGATGCAGCAGGTGAGAACACACCGGGCGGCAGCCGATCCGGACGCCTGGTATATTCAAAACCGCATCCGCAGGTTTGAGCAAGACTGGCTGGCGCGAATCGCGAACCAGACAAGGGGTTGACGACAACTGGAGCAAGTTCTGCATACGCAGAAGACCAACGGAGCAGGCAACGGGGAGTCCAGGTCAAACAGAGACTAGTGGCCTTGTGGTTGAAAGACCTTTGCTATGTCCGTTGAGCTAGGGGGGCAAACTTCTGTCAGCATCCGGGGCAAGGGCGCAATCCTTTATAGACCCGCCCCCCCGACAACGTCTGCAATATCACCTCGGGAGAGCGCCCCAGGTTTTCGGCCAGTTCCAGCGGGGTCATCGGCAGATTGCCGTTGGAAAGCAGGAGGCGAAAGACCCCATCGACCAGGGTCATGTTGGCGCTGATGAAGCCCTCTTCTTGGGCGCAGTGAGTGATCAGGATGTGCTGCAGTCCGTCTACCGGCTGCACCTCCGCGGTTTCCGGATCTACCCAGTCCACCAGATCCTCGCCGCGCAAATCCGAATAAGCCTCCTGGTGTTCCGGGCACAGGTAAGAATGCAGGTAAATCCGCCAATCCCGGTCGTTCTGCCGCCACCAGCCGAAGTCAATGTGGAAGCGGGTTTGTAATGTTGGCTTAACCAGACTAAACCGTTTGAGTTCAGCCACAACCATCCTCCGCGCGGGTGCCAGCTGCTCTTCAGGCGCGTTCGGAATCATCGAAGCGGAAGTGCAGATCGCCCACGTGGATAAACCACGGGCGCGACGCCAGCAGGGTCAGGATCGGACCCGGCGGGCACCGCCGCACGATGTTGAGCGCCGCGTACAATTCGCTGGCATGCACGTGGCTTTGCGGGTTTAACTTCGCCAGTTCGCGCACCATGTTGACGACCACGCGCTCAAAGGGAGGCCGCTCTTTTTGCATGCGCGTCCAAACGCCATCCAGTGTTTCCATATCTGGCACGGCGATCGCCATGCGCTCATCGTAGGCCGCATTGATCACCTGTTTGAGCATGGCAAAGACGATTCCGCCATCCGAGCCGACCAGGACGGTGCGGATCCAATCCCGGCTCGCCCTGCGGCTCTCCATAGAAATAAAGACCTCGCCGGGTTTCTTGCCGCGCCAGACCTTGACCAGGCTGCCAGGGATCAACCCGTGCTTTTCGTACCAGTTGCGCAATCCTACCACGTAGCGCTTCTCCCGCACGACCCAGGCCGGAAACCGGTCCTGGCTGTCTTCATCGATCAGCGTGAAGCGGATGCGCGGCGCTTCGTAGGCTGTCGGGAATAAGTGGCGGATGCGCGAGGAGAGGGGCAAGGAACCCGCCCGCCAATGGGGGTAGATCAGCCGGATCTCCACCTCGTCCTGGCGGTCTGCCCGGCTCTCGATCGGCGACAGCTCGTCGTCGAGCTCGCGTTCCAACTGCAGCATTTCCCGGCTGAGGGCAGATCGATCGTGGTCGACCTCGGCGTAGCGCAGGACGAGTGGGGTTTCCTTTACCTCCTCCGGCTCCAGGCGTTTCAAAAACCACAGCACCTCACCTGCCGGGCCGACTTCGTCGAAACGGGGGTCCTCTTCCAGCGCCAGGTCCATCGAGAACTCTACCAGCTTCGGGTTCGCATTCGAGGGCAGCTCTACCTGTTCCAGCAGGGCAGCCGTCGGCAATGGCCCGCCGCCCAGCATGTCCAGGACGGCTTCTGCCAGGTTCAGATGCCCCTGGTTGACGTCCACGAGCAGAGCGCGCGGGAACCAGCGCCCGGCGATGCGGATGATGCCCTCCTCCAGGCGCAGGCCTTCCTCCAATCGGGCGACCAGCTCCTCACCGTGCTCAGACAGGACCGCCTGGTTATCGAGTCCATCTTCTGCGCGCGCCATCTCCAGCGGGTCGTTCAGGGGGTGCCCTTCTAATCCGCTGGCAAACTCCCGTTCATCCCCTCCTTCCAGCCGGACCCGGATGACTTCGAAGGGGGGGAGTTCCGGATTTCGTCCTGGACGAACCTCGATCACCTGTCCCATTTGCCAGTCCAAAGCCGGGAATACCAGGCTCTGCTGGAGCTGGTAGGTTTGCTTCGGAAGGTAGGTATCTCCTGCCGAACTGCGCTGCTTTTCAAGCGTCTGGGCTTCCCGGTTGATCCGCTCGGTCACGAGAGCGGAGACTAACTCAGACGAAGTGAGTGGAGTTTCAATCTCCAGAAGATAGTTGTATAGAAATTCGATGTCCTCATCCTGGAGATTAAAGGTTTCCCAATAATCCTCGCGGAGAGAAACGGTTCCCATCACCATAGAGTGCCTCGAACGCAAAGGCGGTCGTTACCGGATGCCCGGCAGATCTGCACAGAAAAATTTGTTCAACAAGATGGTTAATATTATACTCGATGCCTAAAGATGGTGCAGCGGACTACGCCTCGTGATCGAATACCCCCTCATTTGTTGTATACTTGGTTAGGAGAATTCGTGATGCCAGATGAAACTTGGGAGATCGTCGCTGAAGTCTACGGAGAGATCCAGGCAGAGATGCTGCGCGGGCTGCTCGAAGCGCAGGGTATCCCCGTCACCCTGAACCAGGAGGGCGCCGGGCGCGCTTACGGCCTCAACGTGGGACCTCTGGGTATGGTGCAGATCATGGTCCCTTCGCACCACAGCCTGGAAGCCCGCCAGGTCCTGGAGGATTATCAGTCGGGTAAATTCTCAGCGAATGGGGATGACGAGCCAGACGATAACTCGCCAGGTTAATTAAGGGAAATCCTGCTCCAGCCACCTCATTGGGTCGACCTGGACTCCCCCAACAAACACCTCGAAATGCAGGTGTGGGCCGCTGACCCTGCCGGTCTCCCCCGCTGCGCCAATCGCCTGCCCGGCCTCTACCCGATCCCCTTCCTTAACATAAATTTCTTCCTGGTGCATGTAGCCGGTGTATACCCCCCAGCCGTGATCGATCATGGTAGCGTTGCCGCGCACCGTCATTGGCCCGGCAAACACTACCACGCCGTCGGCTGGGGCGTAGATCTCATTTACCTCTAGGTTATAGTTATAGCAGAAGTCCAGGCCGGTATGGAAGTAATTATACGGGCTGCCGTTGTACGAGCGACGCTCGCCGTAGAAGCTGGTGAAGCCGCACGGCGAGGGCTGCGCTACCGGGGTTTGGAAGATCCCGTCCCACATCTTCTCCTGGGTCACCGGTTGAGCCAGGCCCATCCAGATCTCGTCCTCCGGTTTGGTATTGGCAGGGTCGATCGTCTCGGGCGGCACGTTCAGCGTGAAGTAGCGGAAATCCCCCGCCTGGACCGGCACCATCTGCTCGAAGCTGAAGGGCGTCCCGTCCGCCAGCCTGCCCCGCAGCGTGAGCGGGTACAGCCCTGGGTCTGCCATAGCGTGCACCCCCTGCAAGGCTACATATCCATCCTCGCCATCTTTTAAGAAGTTCAGGTCGCGATCAAACAGGGAACCACCCAACTCGATCTCCCCCTCGGTTTTTAGCCGGATCACACCCGTGTCGCCCTGCACCAGCGGCGCTGACTCCATCTCCGCCAGGCTGATCGCGTCCGGCAGCCCACCCGGCCCCATATCTTGCCCTCCTCCTGGAACGGGTAAGCGCAGCCCTTCGCCGGGGAGGGCCTCCCAGCTGCCTCGCAGATCGTTCCGCAGGACGACGCTCCACGGGTTGAGGCCTTCCCCTGCCGCCAGTTCCAGCAGCGATTCCCCACTGGAGAGACTCGCCCGCTTCGGATCGCTGGTCGCCCGGTCTTCCGGCACGATCAGGCTGGCCCCGCTATACAATCTCGCCGGGCTCGCCAGGTGGTTGAGGCGCACCAGAATCTCCTCGGGTACCTGGTAGCGCCGGCTCAGGCTGGTCAGGTTCTCCCCGAATGGGATGCGTTCCGTCACCAGCACCCCTTCGATCCCCTGGATGCCCGGGATGATCAGCTCGTCGCCTGCCGCCAGCAGGCTGACATCCAGGATGCCGTTGGCGCTCGCCAGTTGGTCCCAGGGCACCCCAAAGCGCTGGGCGATATCCCACAACGTGTCCCCCGGCTGCACGATATAGACCGGTCCCTGCGGTTCACTTTCCTGCGCCGCCGTCCGGCCTGCCGGGATCAGCAGCCCGGCCAAAAGGGCGAACCTTATGAATACGATCCAGGTCTGCCTCATGCCTGCTCTTTGCCGGCTGCCTGCTGGGCTATCACCCGCTCAGCGCGCTTGACCAGCTCCTGGGCGCTGAATGGCTTGGAGATGTAGTCATCGACGTCCGCCACGTGCAGCCCCAGCACCATGTCGATGCTCTGGGATTTGGCGGTGATCACGATCACCGGGATGTGCTTCAGCGATTCGTCGGCCCGCAACTCCCGGTACACCTGCCAGCCGTCCATATCCGGCAGCATCAGGTCCAGCAGCACCAGGTCCGGCGGCTCGCGGCGCGCCAGCTGCAAGCCGTCCAACCCGTTGCCGGCCCCGGCGACTTCGAACCCGGCCCTCCCCAGGATGATCTGCACCAGCTCCACCATCTCCGGCTCGTCTTCGATATAAACGACACGTTTCGATACTTCGGTCATGCCCCTAACCCCTGAGGGAATATTTAAAAGGTTATGTTGCCTTCACCATTCGTGCCGGATCACAAGGAATTAGTGTACCATACTATAACTCGCTGAATCCCAATTTGATCATGATTGAAATCTTCGGCGGATCAGGTCAATATCGCGATTTTTCAAATCGAATTAGGCAGGCCGGGTTTCCCAAACCGGCACCCAACTCGGCACAACTTTCGTAGGTCGGGTTTCCAAACCCGACGCTAAAGCGGCAGGATGGAATCCTGCCCTACAAGCGGCTGACTTTACGAGTAGGCGGCCCAACAAAGTTGGCGAATTCGAGGCAATCTCCTCACGTAGTAGAGCCGGAGATTGCTTCGCAGTGCGAAACTCCGCTTCTCCCAACGCGCGCAATGACGTCCTGGACATGTCCTTTCGTGGGACGAACGCCTCTCAATGACGCCTGAACCTGACTTTGAGAAAACTGAGTTGCCACTC
>DATDRQ010000145.1:0-7314 GCA_035291645.1 Anaerolineales bacterium | reverse complement strand
TTCGGGAGCGGTCATGCAGGCATTCACCGAGCTGCCGGGGGTGGTGCGCGTGCTGGGCAGCGGCGAGATCAAGTCCAGCGTCGAGTTCCGCGACGGGCTGCGCGCCCAGCTGTGGGTGCACCCGCCGGAGCGCTTCGGCACGGCCCTGCAGTACGCCACAGGCTCGAAGGAACACAACGTGCGGCTGCGGGAGATGGCCCTGAAGAAGAAGCTATCCCTGTCCGACCAGTCCTTCCTGCGCGAGGACGGCAGCGAGCTGCTGTGCTCGACCGAGGAGCAGGTCTACCAGGCGCTCGGCTTACCCTGGATCCCGCCTGAGCTGCGCGAGGACCGCGGGGAAATCCAGGCAGCCAGGGCGGGCAAGCTGCCTGAACTGATCGAATTAGAGGCCGTCCAGTCCGAGCTGCACTCCCACTCGACCTGGAGCGACGGGCGCCGGACGATCCGGGAGATGGCGGAAGCCGCGCGGGGGCGCGGCCGGACCGTGCTGGCGATCACCGACCACACTCCCAGCCTGGGAGTCACCGGTGGATTGACGCCGGAGATGCTGCTCGAACAGCGCGCCGAGATCGACACCGCCCAGGCCGAGCTGGGCGACTCGATCCGGCTGCTGCAAGGGGCGGAGGTGGAGATCCGCGCCGACGGAAGCCTGGATTACAGCGACGAAGTGCTCGCCAGCCTGGATATCGTCATTGCCTCCCTGCACGTGGGCCTGCGCCAGCCGCGCCAGCAGGTGACCCAGCGCCTGCTCAACGCCATCCGCAACCCGCACGTCGACCTGATCGGCCACCCGACCGGGCGGCTGATCCCGGACCGGGAGGGCGCCGATCTCGATATGGAAGCCGTGCTGGCCGCGGCCGCCGAATCCGGCGTGGCGTTGGAGATCAGCGCCAGTCCAGAGCGGCTCGACCTGACCGACATCCAGACCCGGCGGGCGATCGAAATGGGCATCCCGATCAGCATCAACACCGACGCCCACCGCCCGGAAGACCTGGACCTGCTGCACTACGGGGTCTCGGTCGCCCGGCGAGGCTGGGCCGAAGCTGAGGATGTGATCAACACCTGGGAGCTGCACCGGCTGTCCGCCTGGCTGCGCGGGCGCGGCTAGCCGGAGGCTGTTGCGCTGATCCAGCCGCGCTGGGCGGCGTGCTCCGCCATGCGCCCGGTATCCGCACTCAATACCAGATCGACTCCCAGCCCAGCCAGCTCCCCGGCCAGCGCCTGGATGGCGGCCGTTCGCCTGGCGTTGAGCAACACATCGCGAATGTAGACCGCCAGCACCCGCTCAGGGTCGGCGCGCGCCGCCTGGGCGTAGATCTCCGCGTCCAGCTGGCCGCTGTCGCCGATCAAGATGAAAGGCAGTCTCGGAATACGATCGAAGATCGAGCGGATGGCGTTCAGCTTATGCTTGTGGTGGCGGGTGGGCAGGATCTCGTCCTCCTGGATGCCCCAACCCCTCAGGAAGAGGGTCGGGCCAGCCGGGATGGACTGCAGAGCGCAGAACTGGACGAACACATCGAAGATGTTCCAGGGCGTGCTGGAGACGTAGAAGATGGGATTGACCGGGGCAGGCTGTGTCCCCAGCTGCAGGGCGTGATAGAAGGCAGCTACCCCCGGAAAGGCCTGGCGGGTGTGGGCGTTACCCAGGAACAGGGTGCGGGCCAAGTACAACGGGCGGTTGACGTAAGACTGCCAGACGGTATCGTCGATATCGCTGATGACACCAAACCCGGCAGTCTCGGGGATGTGCATGACGGGGGCCAGGGCGCGCGCCTGCACGCAGCCTGCCAGCTGCGGTTCGAGCAAATCCAGCTCGACCTGCTCCCACTGCCCCGCCCCAGGCGGGAGGTCCGGCGGGTGCATTTCGACTTCGAAGAAGCCCTCTTCGTCGGCGACCACGACCTGTTCGAGGCCCCGATAGCGGGCCAGCAGGCGAGCGCCCGGGATCTCGTCACTCTCGAAACGCAGGAACATGTGGCGCAGGTTTGCCCAGACGGTATCGCGTTCCCCGGCGGCGGGAATGGCCTTGTCCACCAGCACCCGGCCTTTCAGATAGATCTGTTCGGCGGTAATAAACCCGGGGAATGGAAAGATGCGCACCGGCGCGGCGCAGGGGCCCG
Source organism: Anaerolineales bacterium (assembly GCA_035291645.1). Lineage (GTDB taxonomy): Bacteria > Chloroflexota > Anaerolineae > Anaerolineales > UBA4823 > DATDRQ01. Next base: position 5,194 of record DATDRQ010000145.1, on the reverse strand, counting down.
GCTTCGGTCGGTAAAACCAGCTGTCGATGCGCTGGTCGACCCGGTTGGCCATCCTCGCCGGGCGGTGGTGCAAGTCAGGCATGGGATCTCATGAAATCGCGCCGACAACGATTAAGCATCTCGTGATTAAGCATCTCGTTCAGCCTGAAAAATATTATACTGGAGAGCACCGGTTGTCAATCAGATCGGGGGCGATCGGGAGAATATGGATAATTGAAAGCAGGTGCTGCTCGAATGGGTGTCAGGCCGATCCCTGGAACGGTTAAAATGAGCAAGATTCGGGTGGGCTGGCTCGCAAAAAGGACGATAATAGGCGGTATCGAGCGAACAGTTTGAGAAGGCTTGGAGGTTTTATCGATATGGATCAAATACGCAGCGAGTTCACCCAGATGAGCGCGGATTACTCCCGCATCGAGCAGGCCATCCGCTATCTGGAAGAGCACCAGGACGAACAACCCAGCCTGAAGCAGGTTGCCGATGACCTGAACCTGAGCGAGTATCATTTCCAGCGCCTGTTCACACGCTGGGTGGGGATCAGCCCCAAGCGTTTCATGCAGTACCTGACCAAGGAACATGCCAAGCAACTGCTGGACGAGGCGGATAATCTGCTCGACGTATCTTACCAGTCCGGCCTATCCGGGCCGGGCCGGCTGCACGACCTGTTCGTCACCTGGGAGGCGGTCACTCCCGGGGACTACAAGCGCAAAGGCGAGGGGCTGCGGCTGGTGTACGGCTTTCACCCCAGCCCATTCGGGGATTGCCTGCTGGCTGCTTCCGAGCGGGGGATCACGAATCTGATCTTCCTGGGCGATAATGGCACGCCAGGCGCATTGGACCTGCTACAAGCGGAGTGGCCCCTGGCAGATCTTGTGGAAGACCCCGGCGTCACGCAAGGGATGATCCAACAGGCGTACGAGTTGTTCACCAGCCAGCCCGGCGGAACGCTCCGCCTGCACCTGAGCGGGACCAACTTCCAGCTGAAGGTGTGGGAAGCGCTGCTGCGCATTCCACCCGGGACGGTGGTCACCTACGCAAACATTGCCGTCGCGATCGGCCTGCCTGGAGCCGCGCGCGCCGTGGGCCAGGCGGTCGGCCGCAACCCGGTGGCGGTGATCATCCCCTGCCACCGGGTGATCCGCAAATCGGGCGAGGCGGGCGGCTACCGTTGGGACCTGCCGCGCAAGCAAGCCATACTGGGTTGGGAAGCCGCCCGCCGTGAGCACGCCATGCACGGCACGGGGTTAATGGTGAGCGCATGACCGAATCGTCCGGCAGGATAAGCGAGGTACGGCAAGAAGGCCCCAGCAGCGTGGCGATCTGGACCGGCATGCTGGCGGTGTATATCGCCTGGGGGTCGACATACCTGGCGATCCGCTTCGCGGTCGAGACGATCCCGCCTTTCCTGATGGCAGGTGTGCGCTTTCTGATCGCCGGTGGGGTGTTATACCTGTTGAGGCGCGTGATAGTGAAGGATGCGTCCCCCCTCCGGATCGAATGGCGTTCGGCGGCCATCGTCGGATTATTCCTGTTGGTGGGCGGCAACGGGGCGGTGACCTGGGCGGAACAGCGCGTCCCATCCGGGATCGCCGCCCTGCTGGTCGGTTCTGCGCCGCTGTGGATGGTACTGCTGGACTCATTTCGCCCGGGTGGGCGGCGACCGGCTGGATGGACCCTGGCAGGGGTGCTGCTCGGCTTCTTCGGCATCGTGGTGCTGGTTGGACCGGCGCAGATGTTTGGCAGCCAAGGCCGGGTGGACCCATTGGGCGCCCTGGCGTTGACCTTCGCGGCGTTCTCATGGGCGATCGGCTCGCTGTACAACCGTGGCGCCAGGCTGCCCAACTCGCCTCTGCTCTCGACCGGCATGGAGATGCTGGCCGGGGGGCTGGGGCTGGTGCTGCTGGGCACCCTGACCGGCGAATGGAGCCGGCTGGACCCGGCGTCGATCTCGGCCCGCTCGCTGGCCGGGCTGGTCTACCTGATCATCTTCGGTTCGTGGGTCGGCTTCGTGGCCTACATCTGGCTGTTACGCGTGGCACCCACCAGCCTGGTCTCGACGTATGCCTACGTAAACCCGCTGGTGGCGATCTTCGTGGGCAGCTGGCTGGCCGACGAAGAGGTCACGCCACGCATCCTGCTGGCAGCTGCTATCATCGTGGGCTCGGTGGCGTTGATCACCCTGACCCAGCCGGCCAAAGCAAAATCCGGACAGACCCTGCAGGAAAGCTTCATCGCGCCGGGAGAAGACTGAGTTATTCCTGATAGCTCTGCAATTTAATAGAAATTACGCATTTGAGGGTGAAATGGGGGTTTTGTCTGCAAAGAAGATGGCCTGGATGCGCCCGGCCTGCCAGGCATTCAAGAAGGCCTGCACTACGGCGGGGTCGAATTGCGCGCCGGAGCATCGGACGATCTCCTGACAAGCCAGTTCCAGGGTACGCGCCGGGCTGTACGGTCGATCGGTGGTCATGGCATCGAAGCAGTCCGCAACACAGACGATGCGCGCCCCGAAGGGGATGTCCTGGCCGGCCAGGCCGTCCGGGTAGCCCTGCCCGTCCCAGCGTTCGTGGTGATAACGGATGACGGGGAAGGCCGGGCGCAGGTAGGGGATGTCCTTGACCATCTCGGCGCCCAGCATGGAGTGGCGCCGGATCTCGGCTCTCTCCTCGGACGACAGGGGATCGCGGCGGGCGAGGGTAGCCTCGTGGATGTTGATCTTGCCGATATCGTGCAGGATGGCGCCGAAGCGCAGCTCGGCGGGGCTGACCCCCTGCCAGTCGAGCTGCTCGGCCAGGACGAAGGCGTAATCCAGCACCCGCTCGATGTGGCCGCGGGTGTACTTGTCACGCAATTCGATGGCGTTCGCCAGGACGGTCAGGCTGGTCTCATAGGCCCGCTGGAGCTGGGCCACGTGCAGCTGCTGGGCGCGGTCCAATCGTGAGCGCACGGTAGTGAGCAGCTCCTCGTGGGAGAGGGGCTTGATCAAGTAATCCTCTGCGCCCAGGCCCTTGCCGGCGCGCACGTCCTCCTTTTCGCCGCGGGCGGTCAGGAAGATGAAAGGGATGGCAACCCACTCTGGGCGGTTGCGCACAGCGCGGAAGAAGGCATAGCCGTCCATCTCCGGCATGGCAATATCGGACAGGATCAGGTCAGTATGGTTGTTTTCCATGCACTCGATGGCCTCACGCCCGTTGGAGGCAGTCAGGGTGGCAAAATTCTCCAGTTCGAGCGTCTCCTGCAGACCATCCCGCAAGACCGGATTGTCTTCTACGATTAAGATGGTAGCTGAGCTCATACCTCTACCTCGGAAACGGCAGGCAGCCCGGCCAGCGGGCGCGCAGACCTCACGGCGCGCAGGATGGACTGGGCGAAGACTTCGGCGGCAAAGGCGCCTACGATGTTGACGTCTGCGCGGCGCTCGCCCAGTGACAGGGCGAAGATCGTGTCGCCATCGAGCAGGGTATGGGCGGGACGGACCGTCCGGGCAAGGCCATCATGGGCCATCTGGGCAACCTTGATGGCGCCCTCCCGGTCCAGTCTGGCATTGGTGGCGACGACGCCGATGACGGTATGCTCACGCGCCATGAATGAGAGGGCGCTGCGCCCCGCCAGGGATCTCATCACTGCCAGGGTGTCGGCGAAATACGGCCCCGCCCCAACCTTGAGCGGGCCTTTTTGGAGCATGCGCGCCCCGGCGAGGATGCGACCGTTTCCCGGATCGATGACGTCGCCGAAGACGTTTACGGCCGCGATCGCCCCGACGATCACCCCACCCCCTATCGCCAGGCTGGCACCTCCGATGCCGCCCTTCATCGCCTGGGACATGCCCAGGATCTTACCGATCGAGGCGCCCATCCCGGCCCCGGCGTTACCCTCCGCCGGGGGATCGGCGGAGGCGTTCAGGCAGGCCTGGTAACCCATGGCGTCGTCCGGGCGTACGTCGGCGCGCCCCACCCCCAGATCGAACAAGATCGCCGCCGGGACGATCGGCACGCGCACCAGGCGCATATCGAAGCCGACCCCGCGCTCTTCCAGGTAGCGCACGGCGCCGCTGGCGGCGTCCAAGCCGAAGGCCGAGCCGCCCGCCAGAACAACGGCGTGCACCGTGTGAACCAGGTGCCCGGGTTGCAGGGCGTCGGTCTCGCGCGTGCCGGGGGCGCCGCCCCGCTGGTCGACCCCGCCCACCGCCCCGGCCTCGCAAAGGATCACGGTGCAGCCGGTGAGGGCCTGCTCGTCGTGGGCGTGCCCGACGCGAATCCCGCGGACATCGGTGATGGCGTTCTGCAGGGAGCGGACCATTGCGGCAAGTATAACATCGCGCCGCCTACAGGCAAGAGCTACACCCGGTTCGACCGACAGAAATGTAAACATATTCTAAGTTTTTTCGTGATAATCTACAATATAATTTGTGCGATTGAGAATTATTGCAGTCAAAATAATTTTTCCGATCTATTCGTCTATGGGCAGAGGATGTATTTATCCAGGGGTGTTGACATGCAAACAAATCAACGACATCAGAAAATCTACCTGTCGATCGCAGTGCTCTTATTTGCAGGTCTCCTGACCAGTCAGATTGCGTTGATCGTACTGGGACTAAGCGAATGGTCCCGGATCGTCTTCCTGGACGTAACCCTGACTGTGGTCAACCTGCTGGCGAGCCTGGCGCTTGTTTTCGCCGCCTGGGTCGCCAGGCGCCAGTCTTCCCACCTTTTCATTGCCTGGTTCATCCTGGCGCTCGCCCAGCTGGCCTTTACGCTTGGCGACCTGGTATGGCTGATCCTGGAAGTGTTTCTCAAGCAAGAGCCATTCCCATCCCTGGCCGATGGATTTTACGTCGCCTATTATCCGCTTTTCCTGATCGGGATCCTGCTGCTCCCAGCCTACCGCCTGACTCGCATGGAATGGGCCAAGACCACCCTGGACCTGGGGATCGTCGTGCTGGCGGCAACCTTGAGCTTCTGGAATTTCTTGTTAGGCCCTCTGGTAGCGACCACCAGCGAAGAGCCGCTCCTATCACAAATGTTATCCATGGCTTATCCGGTTGGCGACCTTCTGCTGTTGTGGGCTGTGCTGGTTTTGGTCTACCGAAAACCGCAAGGACAAGACCCGCTACCGCTCCTGCTATTGGCGATGAGCGCCGGCGTTCAGGTGTTCACCGATTATTTATTCGGATACCAATCATTGCTCGGAACATACG
>DATDRQ010000144.1:0-31209 GCA_035291645.1 Anaerolineales bacterium | reverse complement strand
CGCCCACCAGCCGGTCAAGGAAAGCGAAGCCAGCAGGAGAAAGGTGTTCACCAGGTGAAAAGATCCGGATAACGCCCGGGCCACGGAATCATTCTCTGCCACGAGCTCGAACAGGACCAACCCGGCGCCGAGCAGCGCCTCTGTCACAATAAACACCATCGATAGCATGGCGCCTGACCGCACCGGGTGACCCTTTTGAAATAGCCGCCAGGCCCAGATAAACATAAACAGGATCAGCACAAGAGCTACACCACTCGTCGTGCGGTGGGTAAACTCGATCAACGTCTCGGTCCGCGCCGCCCGAGGGATGACTTCACCGTTACAAAACGGCCAGTGGCTGCCACAACCGGCCCCCGAGCCGGAGGCGCGCACGAAAGCTCCGAACAAGATCACGCCCAGGTTCCAGGCAAGCACGAACCAGGCATATTTTGCAAACCGGCTTAGATTCCGGAAAGACATCCGACTCCTTTAGCAGGATAGAAGTTAATGTAGACGATTATCGATTAGAACAGGCGGCCTTGCTGCGGAGGCTGCGTCCCCGCGGGGCGTAGGCCGATCATTTCCATGAACTTGAGCGCAGTGGCTGGAGCGTGACCTGAATAGTCATTATTGAAGAAACCGTAAATCTTCTGAACCTTGTCCGGCAGCTCCAGGATGCGGTCGCGCCACCAGTTCAAGTTTGTGAGCACATCCATCTGCACACGGTCGTGGAGGCTAAACCGCCGGTGCTGGCCGATCAAGCGGATATATTGGAAATCCGTGGTAGCTTCCACCTTCTTCGGTAATTGCCCGTACTCGGTCGCAGCCCAGCACACCTGGTGGGAGGAGAGCAGCGCCACTGTTTCAGGAGTGTACCATGTGCGGTTGCGGAATTCAACTGCGTAGCGCACATCTCCAGGCAGGTAGCCCAGGAATTCGGCCAGGAAGGGGGCTTGCGTGGCTTTGAACGAGGGAGGTAACTGGATCAAGATCACACCCAGCTTCGGGCCAAGCTGCTGCATGACTTCCAGGAAGGCTTTCATCTCTTTTTCAACGTTTGTCAAGCCTGCCTCATGGGTGATCGCCTTCGGGGTCTTGGCGCAGATCAGAAAATCATCCGGGGTGAGCGAAGCCCAACGCTCCAGGCTGCTCAGGCGCGGGATGCCGTAAAAAGTCGAATCGACTTCGACCGAGTTGAAAAAACCGCTGTAATATCCCAGGTACTCGCCTGCCGGCAGACCTTTTGGGTAAAAAGCAGGTTCCCAGTCTTTGTAACTAAAACCCATGGTCCCGATATATATTTCCACCACATCATTACCTGTAAACCTTTCTGCAATTCTCGGTTAAATCTCCCGATACCTTTCTTAACATTCCTTGACCCAATTATAATAGACCCAGCCGGGTATAGAATTTAACACCCGATCTTCACCGAATCACCGGAGGATACCAATGCAGAATGAGCCTATCCTGATATATGGAGCGGACTGGTGTGGAGATTGCGTTCGGGCGAGAAAGTTCCTGATCGATCATCAGGTCCCATATCAATGGATCGACATCGAAAGCGATCGAATTGCTGAAAATTACGTAATCCAGGTCAACCACGGGATGAGGAGCATCCCCACCATCCTGTTTCGAGATGGGTCGATGCTGGTTGAACCTTTCTATACAACCCTGGCGATTAAACTAGGCATCTCCTTTTGATAAATAAGATATGGCAGAGACAATCCTGGTCGTCGAGGACGACCCGACCTTACAAGAAACGCTCGCATATAACCTGACCCGCCAGGGTTACCTGGTAGAGACAGCCAGAGATGGGCAGGCAGCCCTGGTGTCGGCCCGCCGCTCCTCGCCTGATCTGATCGTCCTGGATGTCATGCTCCCGGTCCTGGATGGCTTCGAGGTATGCCGCATCCTACGCCAGGAGAGCAGCACCCCGATCCTGATGCTGACCGCCAGGGACGATGAGATCGACCGGGTGATCGGGCTCGAAATGGGAGCGGATGATTATCTGATAAAACCCTTTAGCATGCGCGAGTTCCTGGCCCGTGTTAAAGCCCAACTGCGCCGGGTACGCTTAGACAGGGAGGAGCTGGCGATGCAAACTGATCCGGTGAAAGAAATTCTCCAGTTCGATGATTTGGTCATCGATCTATTGCGGCGAGAAGTCCGGCAAGATGGAAAACCGCTGCCCCTCAAACCTAAAGAATTCGAATTGCTCCTCTTTCTTGCCAGGCATCGCGGGCACGTGCTCACCCGTGACCTGATCCTGGAACGAGTATGGGGCTGGGACTTCAGCGGGGGGAGCCGGACGGTGGATGTCCACATCCGCTGGCTGCGTGAAAAAATCGAACGCGAACCCTCTCAACCGGCAAGAATCGTGACCGTGCGTGGCGCTGGATACCGGTTTGAAGGATAAGTATAGGCGCGGTTTCGGGCCACGCATAGGCTTGCGTGCAAGCACGGATTCGAAGAACTTCGTATCAAATAAGATCCGAGAGTAGGATGCTGCAGAAGTTTCGCTGGCGGATTGCGATTCCATACGTCCTATTGATCCTGGTCACGATGACTGGATTGGGCCTGTACCTGGGATACTCAATTCGCCAGAGCGAACTGGAGGATCTGGAGGCCCAGCTGCGGGTGGAGGCATGGCTGCTCAGCCAGCTCGTCGGGCCGGAAATCGCCAGGCCTCCTGAACCTGGCTCTCTCGATCGACAGGTCGAGGTGTGGGCAGATACGCTTGGGAGCCGGGTGACTTTGATCGCTTTGGACGGTTCGGTGCTTGCCGACTCCGAGGAAAACGCGCAGGGAATGGACAACCACCTGGACCGTCCCGAAGTCCGGCAAGCGATCGAGCAGGGTGAAGGGAAGAGCGTTCGTTTCAGCCAAACCCAGGGGAATACACGAATTTATTACGCCGTTCCTGTAAAACAAGGGGATCAAATCCTTGGAATCGTGCGCCTTTCGCTGCCTCTGAAGGAGGTCCAGCAAGAACTTACAGTGCTAGGAAGGACAATCTTTTTCGCAACGTTGGTCGCGGCAGGTTTGGCGGTTCTCATTGCTGCGATTATTGCGGAATTTATTACGCGCCCCTTGCGGAACCTCACTCAAGCAATTCACCGGGCTTCGCTCGAGGAACCAGGGGAGATCATGGTACCCGATTCCCCAGATGAGGTAGGCCAGCTGGCGCGCTCGTTTAACGCCTTGAAAAATCAACTGCAGATCCGTTCCACCGAGGTGGAAACCGAGCGCAACAAGCTGGCAGCGGTGCTCGACCAGATGGCGGATGGGGTAATCATCGTAGACAGCCGCGGCCGTGTGATGCTGATTAACCCGGCAGCGGAGGAGATATTTACTGTATCAGAACAAGACGCATATAATCGCTCCGTCGTCCAGGTTCTGCGGCAACACCAGATTATCGAACTGTGGCGGGAGTGCGTGGCGAGCGGTATAAGCCAGGTCGTCTACGTAGAACTGATCACCAAGCGGTTATTCTTGCAAGGCTTTGCTACGCCGCTGGAAAACGCCTTAGCCGGATCGATCCTGCTGGTATTTCAGGATGTTACCCAGCTGCGCCTCCTGGAGACCGTCCGCAGAGATTTCATCAGCAACATCTCCCACGAATTGCGTACACCTTTAGCCTCCTTGAAAGCCCTGTCAGAAACCCTGCTCGATAGCGCCCTGGACGACCCGCAGGCTGCGCGCCGGTTCCTTACCCGCATGGAGACAGAAGTCGATGCCTTATCCTTAATGGTTCAGGAGTTGGTCGAGCTATCGCGCATCGAATCTGGGAAGGTGCCTCTACACCTGGTTGCCATCCACCCGGGCGATCTGCTCCAACCGCCGGTCGAACGTCTCCGCCTCCAGGCGGAAAGGGCAGGGTTGCAATTAGAAGTGGATTGCCCGGCAGATTTACCCTTCGTCCTGGCAGATCCTCCACGCATGGAACAGGTGATCGTTAACCTGCTGCACAATGCGATCAAATTTACTCCGCCAGGGGGGAAAGTTATCCTGACTGCCAGGCAGGAGGGGGACACCATTAATTTCTCGGTCGAAGATAACGGGGAAGGGATCTCCTTAGAGGACCTGCCGAGGATATTCGAACGGTTCTACAAAGCCGACCGGGCGCGCTCCGGTGGGGGGACCGGTTTGGGTCTGGCGATCGCACGCCACCTGGTCGAAGCGCATGCCGGCCGCATCTGGGCAGAGAGTGTGCAGGGACAGGGCAGCACCTTTACCTTCAGTTTACCCCTGGCAAATTAGGCCACTTCTCTTCCATGGATTCTCCCGAACCGAATCCTTCCAGAAACCAGGAGCCCCACCCACTTCGAGAGGTGGTCCTGCTATTCCTGCGTCTCGGCCTGACCGCCTTCGGCGGCCCTGCCGCGCATATCTCGATCATGCATGACGAGGTGGTGAAGCGGCGTAAATGGTTAACAGACCAGGAATTCCTCGACCTGTTGGGGGCGACCAACCTCATCCCCGGGCCAAACTCCACCGAAATGGCTATCCATTTCGGCTACCTGAGGGCAGGCTGGAAAGGATTGATCCTGGCCGGCTTGGCTTTCACCTTGCCGGCGACGATCATCGTGATCGGTTTTGCCTGGGTTTACGTAAACTACGCTCAGCTGCCTCAAGCTGGCTGGCTGTTGAATGGAATCCAACCGGTGGTGATCGTGATCATCGTGCAGGCGCTATGGTTACTCGGGAAGAAAGCGGTACGCGGGATACCAGCCGGGGTAATCCTTGCACTGATTTTTGCCTTGTACCTGGTCGGATTCAACCCACTGCTACTCTTATTTGGGTGCGGTTTTGGATTCCTGGCCTGGGCCTATATCAAGGCGGGCCCTGGCAAAAATATTACCCCCACCGCGCTGCTGGGATTTGCACTTCTTTCCCAGATGAATATCCTGAAGAATTCGCTTCCCAGCCTGTGGGAATTGTTCCTCAACTTTCTAAAAATCGGAGTTACCCTGTATGGCAGCGGCTATGTCTTGATCGCCTTTCTGCAGAACGACTTCGTCTCGCGCAGCGGGTGGCTGACCGAACAGCAGCTGCTGGATGCGGTCGCCATCGGTCAAATCACCCCCGGCCCCCTGTTCACCACAGCCACCTTTATCGGCTACCTCCTGGCAGGAATCCCGGGAGCGATTGTGTCTACGCTGGGGATCTTCCTACCTTCGTTCGTGTTCGTAGCGATCAGCAGTCCGTTCATCCCGCGTCTGCGCCAATCCCCCTTGATGGCAGGCTTCTTGGACGGGGTAAATATCGCTGCGCTAGCGTTGATGGCAGGTGTGAGCCTCGAATTGAGCCGATCCATGATCGGGAATCCGGTAAGCATTATTATCGCCTTGATGGCATCTGTGTTGCTGTTCCGCTTCCGAGTGAGTAGCACCTGGTTGATATTTGGGGGAGCAGGCATCGGATTCCTGGGCGGTTTATTTTCTAATCTGTTCTTACTCCCATAAAGAAATCCGGGGCTTCCCACCAACGAATCATCCAGAAATTAATGAAATTCTTAACAAAAGCTTAACCAGGCTTTTCCAATTCGTTAAAAGAGACATGCTATCCTTAGCAACGATGTATAAAAATTATCACAAGGAGAATGAAGCATGACTCGCAAACCAGTTCTTTGGTTATCCGTTTTCGTATTAATAATGGTGTTCCTGGCGTCTTGCGCGCCGCCGCCTGACATCTCCACGCCGGCTCCTGCCGTGACAGAGCCGGCAGCCGAGGTCACCGAGCAGCTTGTCACAGCTTTGACCGAGCCCGCCATGGGCGTCGAGCTGCCTGTCGTCGATCCAGCCTCTGTGTCGGGTGACATCATTTCCGCCGGGAGTTCGACCGTCTTCCCGCTCACGGAAGCCGTCGCCGAGCAGTTCGAGAACGAGGGCTACGCCGGCAAGATCACCATCGACAGCATCGGCACCGGCGCCGGTTTCTCCCGCTTCTGCGAAGCCGGTGAGACCGACATCTCCAACGCCAGCCGCGAGATCAAGGACGAGGAAGTGGCCTTATGCCAGGCCATCGGCCGTGAACCGGTCGAGTTCCGGGTCGGCACCGACGCCCTGGCGGTCGTGGTCAGCAACGACAACGACTTCGTCCAGGACTTGCGCCTCGAACAACTGGCCCTAGCCTTCTCCACCGCCCAGACCTGGGCCGACGTCGACCCCTCCTTCCCGGCGGAGCCCATCCAGCGCTTCAGCCCCGGCACCGACTCCGGCACCTTCGACTACTTCGTCGAAGCCGTCATGACGCCGGCCAACGGCGATGACGCAGACGCCGGCAAGGCCGCCATCCTGGAATCCGAAGGCACCCAGTTCAGCGAAGACGACAACGTGCTGGTACAGGGCGTGGCCGGCAGCCCGTACGCCATCGGCTACTTCGGCTTCGCTTACGCCCAGGAGAACACCGACCTGATCCACCCGCTCTCCGTCGAGGGAATAGAGCCCAACGCCGAAACCGCCGAGAGCAACGAGTACCCGCTCTCCCGCCCACTGTTCATCTACTCGGACGCCGGCATCATGCAGGCCAAACCCCAGGTGGCCGACTTCATCAACTACTATCTGACCAACGTCAACGACCTGATCCTGGATGTCGGCTACTTCCCCGCCAGTGTAGAAGCCCTGGACACCTCCAAACAGGCCTATTTGGATGCCTCTGGCCAATAGAATAGCCACTTGAATAACCGGAACCGTCGCGCCTGGGGTGGTAATTGAGGCGCGACGGATTTTTTATATCCTGGTCTTATGTTTCCGGTTGTTATCGTTGCGTTAAATCGAGGATGAGGGGATCTCTACTTGTGTACCTCATGATATGATTTATCAGGTGAGAAGCAGGAGGAAATCCCGTGGCTAACGAAGCGAAAACTATATCGATCACATCCCAGATGACACGGAATCAGTCTCCTGGTATAGACTTGACCAAGCGGCCTCGTCTGGGAGAACTCCTGATTCAGGCTTTCTTGTTTATCTGTGGCGCCATCTCGATCTTCACTACAATAGGGATCGTACTCTTCCTGGGACAAGAAGCTGTCCACTTCTTTCAATCTCCTGAAGTTACATTGTGGGAATTTCTAACCGGGACCGTCTGGCAGCCGCAAATCGGCTATTTCGGCATCCTTCCCCTCCTAAGCGCAACGATAATGACGACAACCATCGCCATGATTGTCGCCATTCCGCTCGGCCTGGGAGTCGCTGTTTACCTGAGCGAATACGCCGCCCCAAAGACCCGCAGCACTCTGAAGCCGATCCTGGAGATCATCGCCGGTATCCCGACCGTCGTGCTGGGTTTCTTTGCCCTCTACACGATGACTCCCTTTCTGCGATCGATACTCGGAAAAGACGTCGTCTCCATTTACAACACAGGTTCTGCAGGCCTGGTGATGGGCATCCTGATCCTGCCGTTGATCAGCTCGATGGTAGAAGACGCGCTCAGCGCTGTACCGCGCTCCTTGAGGGAAGCCGGGTACGCCATCGGCGCGACCCGGTTTGAGGTCGCCACCCAGGTAGTGCTTCCGGCGGCCATCTCTGGGGTTTCGGCGGCCCTTATCTTAGGGATCTCACGGGCGGTCGGCGAGGCGATGATCGTCGCCATTGCTGCCGGCGCGGGCCCAGCCTTGACCGCGAACCCTTTCAAACCCGCCGAGACGATCACCGGTCACATCGTACGCATCAGCGGCGGCGATTTGAGCTACGACTCCATCGATTACAACAGCTTGTTTGCCCTCGCGATGGTCCTGTTCTTTCTAACTTTGATCCTGAACCTGATCAGCCAGCGCATCATCCGACATTTTCGGGAGGTGTATGAATGAGCCCCACGGATGACCCACAAACCGAGGCGCGGCCTGAAAAAAACCGGGATAGCTCAATCATGCTCGACCGATTTCAATTTTCATCGAATTTAGCCAGGAGGCACCGCCTGGGCCGGATCTGGTTGGTTCTTCTTCGGTTTTCTACCCTGGTTGGCATTTTAGCCCTGACTGCGCTGATCGCGTCGATTATCAATGATTCTTTTGGGTATGCTGCCATCCAATATAAGGTCGATCCAAACAGCCTTACGGCACAAGGAACACCGCTCAGCGAATTAAGTTGTGAAGAGCTGATCCCGATCCTCGAGGAGAATCTCTCTACTAACCGGTTTAGACAGTTGATCTCGGAAAAACCACTTGCTCAATGGTCGCAGGAGGAGTGCTATGAGACAGTGCTCGCCGAGGTAGCAAAACCAAAAATCTTAGAGACCTGGTCTCTCGTCTACTCGCTCCGCTATAAGGATTTATTAAAGGTTTACACCGAGCAGAAATATCCAGGGTCAGAGCTTGTATTCAAAACCTGGTTAAACAGGGATTTCATCGATTCCCCGCAGAGCAGCGATCCACTACTGGCAGGCATCCGCACCGCCATCCTGGGTTCTTTATTCGTCATCGCTATTGTAATCGTCGTCGCTTTTCCGATCGGGATCGCGGCAGCCATATACCTAGAAGAATACGCCACGCCGAACCGCATCAACGGTATCATCCAGACCAACATCAACAACCTGGCGGGGGTCCCCTCGATAATCTACGGTATGCTTGGACTGACCTTCTTCGTGCGCATTCTGGAACCGCTTACCAGCGGCAGCGTGTTCGGCTATTCCGATCCGACCACTGCCAACGGCAGAACGATTCTCGCGGCAGGTCTGACCCTGGCCTTGCTAATCCTGCCGGTGATCATCATCAACTCCCAGGAGGCGATCCGGGCCGTTCCTGGATCCTTGCGTGAGGCAAGCTACGGGATGGGAGCCACTCGCTGGCAGACCGTCTGGCACCATGTCCTGCCTTACGCGCTGCCTGGCATCCTGACCGGGACGATTTTATCTGTTTCGCGAGCCTTCGGTGAAACAGCCCCGCTGGTCGTGGTTGGCGCTTCCACCTTTGTTCGCTTCGACCCGGACAGCATCTTCTCCAAGTTCACGACCATCCCGATCCAGATTTACCAGTGGACCGCCCGCCCGCAGGACGCCTACAAGAATATCGCGGCCGCAGCGATCATCGTCCTGCTGCTGCTTTTACTCACCCTGAACGCGACCGCCATTTTCCTGCGGAACCGCTTCAGCAGGAGGTTGGTATGACCCTGAACATCAAGCTGGCAGCCCCTCTGCTCTCCAACCCGGATGGAATCAGCTCGAATGGCGATTATGCGATCGAGGCACGCCAATTGCATGTCTATTACGGCGATTTCCTGGCAGTCAAAGATGTCGAACTGGATATCGAGATGCGGAAAATCACGGCCTTAATCGGGCCTTCTGGCTGCGGCAAGAGTACAGTACTGCGCGCTTTCAACCGGATGAACGACCTGATCCCCATCGCTCGCACCGAGGGCGAGGTCTTGTTCCACGGGCAGAACATCTATACCCCTGGGATCGACCCGGTCGAGGTTCGCAAGCACATCGGGATGGTTTTCCAGAAACCCAATCCCTTCCCTAAAAGCATTTACGAGAACATCGCCTGGGGGGCGCGCATAAACGGATTTAAGGGGAGAAAGTCCGACATGGATAATCTGGTGGAATCCGCCTTGAGAGGAGCAGCCTTGTGGGATGAGGTGAAGGATAAACTCCAGCAGAGTGGATTATCTCTCTCGGGTGGGCAGCAGCAGCGCCTGTGTATCGCCCGGGCGATCGCAGTAAAACCTGATATTATCTTGATGGATGAACCTGCCTCGTCCCTGGATCCGATTTCCACGCTTAAAATCGAGGAGTTGATGCGCGATCTAAAAAGTGAATACACGATTATTATTGTTACCCACAACATGCAGCAGGCCGCGCGCGTCTCGGATTTCACCGCCTTTTTCACCTTGAACGAACAACGCGCTGGCTTTTTGATGGAGTACGGACCTACCAACGAGCTATTCTTGAATCCCAAAGAGAAGATAACCGAGGACTATATTACCGGGCGGTTTGGTTAAGTAAGGAGAAGGGTGCGATGTCTATTTCACCAAGAGAAACTCTCGATAAGTCGCTCCAGGAGACCCTGGATGAGCTCGTCCTGATGAGCAGTATGGTCGAAGAGGCGATTAAGGCTTCTGTTGAAGCGCTGAAACGTCGAGATTTTGACCTCTCTCGCCAGATTATCGCCGGCGATGCTACCATCAACGCCAAGCACTTCGAAATTGAAAATCGCTGCATCCTCATCATCGCAACTCAGCAGCCATTGGCGCGTGACCTGCGGTTATTGGCGGCTGTCCTGGAAGTAGTCACCGAGCTCGAACGAATCGGGGATTATGGCAAGGGGATCGCAAAGATCAACCTGATGATGGGTCACGATCCGTTACTCAAGCCACTGATCGACATCCCGCGCATGGCAGAGATCAGCCTGAGTATGCTGCACCGGGCGATCGGGGCCTTCGTTGTGGGGGATGTTGAGGTGGCGCGGGCCATTCCGAAAGAAGACGATCTGGTCGATTCGCTCTACAACCAGGTCTACCGGGAGTTGCTCACGTACATGATCGCCGATCCATCGACCATTGACCGGGGGAATTACCTGCTGTGGGTGGCCCATAACCTGGAACGGTCTGCAGACCGGGTGACGAATATCTGTGAACGCACCCTTTACATGGTCACCGGCGAGATGCGCGAATTCGATACGACTTACGACGAATACGAAGAGAAATAACCGGATGAGCAAAAGGAAAGTCCTGTTCCTCTGCACCGGAAACTCCTGCCGTTCGCAGATGGCAGAGGCGATCGTCAACGCCCGCCTGGCCGATCGGTGGGAAGCGTACAGCGCGGGCACCCATCCGGCTGGATATGTCCATCCGGCCGCGCTGCAAGTGCTGCGAGAACTGGGGATCGACCACCAGGGGTATTCGAAAGACGCGTCTGAATACCGGCAGGTTGACTTCGACCTAGTCGTCACGGTGTGCGACTCGGCTGCCGAAGAGTGCCCGCTTTGGTTAGGACCGGGGCGGCGCGTTCACGTTGGATTTCCTGACCCGGCGAAAGCTCAAGGGGACGACGCAGAAGTTCTCGCGGAATTCCGCCGGGTAAGGGACGCGATTGCAGAGCAAATCCCCGAGCTCCTCACCAATTCCGAAACTTATTAAGGTTCAATACCAGTCCGATTTGACGCAGGCCGCTGCATGCGCCAAGGGCTAATTGCACCCCATTTACACCCAGATCAATGTCATTATTTTTCGTTGATGCGATACCAGACAAGCCCGAACTCGTCGACCCGGATCTGGTCAATCCAAACACCCTGGCTGTAATAGAGGCGCGGCGGGAAGCCTGACTCGAGGGGGTGATTAAGCCAGGATGATCGGGGTGGTGGATTGTCAAGGGTTAAGTCAACATAGGGAACAGTGACCTCGACCCACAGTCCACCCTCCTGCCCAGCCGCTGATAGATTTTCTATCGGCAGGTTGGGATGGTTAACAACTTGCCTTAATTCAGTGTCCACTTTATTGGGTAAACCCCATTCGATTTTAAACCCAATTGCACCTGCAAAAGATAGATTGCTCGGCAAGCTGTCCTGACCCCAAGATGTGAGGGCAAAGCGATGAAATAACCGCCCCTTGTGGCGCCCCTGGCACGATTCGAAAGCGCTCCAGCTGATTAGAAGACAGTGTTACAAAAAAGGAAATTAAGGGACGATTAGACTGATCCCATGAGGCAGAATGATGATGGGCTACCCATAACAGGTAATGAGGGTAGCCTTACGTGACTTTAAGATTCGAGATTTAGCCAAATGTCACTTGTCTTGAATAAATTTCGAGAGTAAACTAATCGAAGAATTCGGAGGTAAACATGACTGCTGGCAGGATAATCGCCTACATCGTCGCCGCAATTCTGATCTTCTTCGGGGTATTGTTCATTTACGCCACTTTTTCACCCCAAGGTCAAATCGGCTGGCTAATCGTCGGTGTGATCAGCGTTGGCATCGGTTTAGTCCTGGTCTGGCTGGGCAGCCGCATGAAGCCAGCCTCCGCCAGCGCCGGGGATAACGTCACGCTCAACATCGACCTGCCTGCCAACGTCGAGCTGGACACGCTCAAATGCAAAGCCTGCGGGGGAGTACTTAAACCGGAAAATATCTCGATGGTTGCAGGCGCGCCAGTGGTGACCTGTCCGTATTGCGGGACGACCTACCAGCTCACCGAAGAACCGCGCTGGTGATCGATCCTAAAAGTATTTTTGATCCACTCCTATGACGTTTTCAGAAAGGCATAAGATGGGTACTCGCCTGCGCAAACTCACTCCAACGCTGACTGCGGTCTCGCTCTTGATCGCCATCTTGTTGCTCCTGCTTGTTCCTATAGTTGCCCTGGCGCAAACTTATTCCTTCGAATTACCGGAGTTGTACATCGACGTGTACTGGAATGAAGACGGAACCAGCTCGCTCGATTACTACTTCCTGTTCAATAATGACAGCGGAGCGTCGCCGATCGATTACGTCGACGTGGGCGTGCCCAACGAAAACTATGACCTGGGCAGCGCGTACGCTGAGGTGAACGGCACGCAGTTAAGTGATATCCAAGAGTCGCCTTACGTAAAGCCGGGAGTCGCGGTTGGCCTGGGCAGCAATGCCATCCAGCCGGGCGAATCTGGCCGGGTGCGCGTGTACATCGCCCGGGTGAACAATGTGCTTTACCCGGACGACCAGGACGAAGCCTACGCCAGCGCGGTCTTTGGGAACAGCTCTTTCGGCTCCGAATTCGTCCACGGATCGACGGACATGACGGTGACCTTCCATTTGCCGCCGGGTGTGCAGCCGGAAGAACCCCGCTGGCACGCCGCACCCGCCGGTTTTCCCGGGGAACCGGAGACCGGATTGGACGACCAGGGCCGGGTCACCTATACCTGGCGCAATCCGGACGCCTCCCCGTCCAAGCAATATACCTTCGGCGCTTCCTTTCCGGCAGCCTATGTTCCCGAGAGCGTCATCGTGCGCGGGCCAAGTTTCAACCCTGTGGGGCTGCTCGCCCCCCTATTCTGGCCCTTACTTTGTATCGGGATCGTCGTCTTCGGCATCTTCACGGCGCTCCGCAATAACCGCCGCCGGAAGCTGGCTTACCTGCCACCGAAAGTTACTATCGAGGGGCATGGGATCAAGCGCGGCCTGACTGCGGTCGAAGCGGCCATCCTGATGGAACAACCGCTCGACAAACTGCTGACCATGATCCTGTTCGGCGTGGTCAAGAAAAATGCGGCGCGTGTAACGAAACAAGACCCGCTGGAGGTCGTTGCAGAGGATCCTGAACCGGATGAGCTGCGCCAATACGAGAAAGAGTTCTTGCGTGCCTTCAAGGAACCGGTTGGGATGAAACGCCGCAAGGCGATGCAGAGCATGATGGTCGACCTGGTCAAGAGCGTTGGAGAGAAGATGAAAGGCTTCAGCCGGAAAGAATCCATCGCTTATTACCAGGACATCATCACCCGGGCCTGGAGTGAAGTCCAGGCAGCCAATACGCCGGAGGTGAAGAGCGAAAAGCTGGGCGAGTTAATGGAATGGACCATGCTGGATAAAGACTACGAAGACCGCTCACGCGACGTTTTCCGGCAAGGTCCGGTCTACGTCCCGGTGTGGTGGCCGCGCTACGATCCGACTTTCGGACGTCCCAGCACAACGCCTTCAACGATCCCCACCTCATCGCCGGCGCCCAGTACCGGTTCAAGACCTTCATTACCCAGCCTGCCTGGAGCAGATTTCGCCGCATCCGTGGTGACGGGTGTCGAGAGGTTCTCGAGCAACGTGGTCGGAAATATCACCGAGTTTACCAGCGGCGTCACCCGGGTAACCAACCCACCGCCCCCGCCGCCTGCCAGCAGCGGGAGCAGCCGGTCTTCCGGAGGGAGCGGGGGCAGCAGCTGCGCCTGTGCCTGCGCCTGCGCGGGGTGCGCCTGCGCCTGCGCAGGGGGTGGGCGCTAACGGGGTTTGATTAACGGTGACCGGAAAACTTGACCAGTTTGATCATGGATTTTCAGCGTCTAACCCATTTCAAAGACAGGTTCCTAAGAGCCGGGTCTATACAACCTGGCAGCGGTCAGGTCGGATACCCGGAGGTGGGGTTGTATCACTTCGAGCGCCGATCGGAACATGAGCGCAGCCGCATCCACCTGCGCATTGAAACGGATCCTGGGCAGGGAGACCGGCGAGGCACCCTGCTGGTCAATGCGAACCGGGTGTACCATCTCAATCCCACCGCAGCCTTCATGGCTTACCTTGCGTTGACTCAAGCAAGCCACGAGCAGGCTCTGCACAGTTTATCGAGCTACTACCGGGCATCAAAATCCAGCCTTGTTGGTGACTATGCGAAGTTTTGCGCCGATCTGGAGCAGCTGATCCGCCCCGATGGCGCCTGCCCGATCTGCGACTTAGATGTCGAAGTGGCGGCTCCCTTCTCTACGCTGCCATCAGCCCCCTACCGCATGGACCTGGCGCTCACTTACCGCTGCAACGACGACTGCGCTCATTGTTACAACGCCCGCCCGCGCAGCTTCCCGGAAATATCGACAGGAGAATGGAAATCTATTATCGATCGGGTATGGTCGATCGGCATCCCCCACATCGTCTTCACCGGCGGGGAGCCGACGCTGCGCGAGGACCTGCCCGAGCTGGTTGCCCACGCCGCCAAGCTGGGCCTGATCTGCGGGATGAACTCGAACGGGCGGCGACTGAACGATCGAACATTTCTCCAAGAGCTGGTCACTGCTGGCCTGGACCACGTCCAGATCACGGTCGAATCACACGATCCCGTTATTCACGATGGAATGGTCCGCCGGACAGGGGCCTGGAGACAGACGATCGCCGGGCTGCGCAACGCCCTGGATACGCCGTTGTACGTGATGACCAACACCACCATGCTGCGCCAGAACAGCCCCACACTTGGAGAGACGCTGGATTTCCTGGCTGAAGTTGGGGTGCCTACACTGGGTTTGAACGCACTGATCTACTCCGGCAACGGCCTGACCGCCGGGACCGGCCTGGAGGAACACGAGCTCACCGACCTGCTCGACCTGGCCAGGCGGAAAACCGACCTGTCTGGACAGCGCCTGATCTGGTACACGCCCACCCAATACTGCCATTTCGACCCGGTACAGCTCGAACTGGGTGTGAAAGGATGCACGGCAGCCCGCTACAATATGTGTATCGAACCGGATGGCGCGGTGTTGCCCTGCCAATCCTACTACCAGCCGCTGGGCAATCTCTTGAAAGATGACTGGGATTCCATTTGGAACCACCCGCTGGCCCGCGCATTGAGAGATCGCAGTTATATCCAGCAGAAATGCTCCGGCTGCGCGCTTTTAAGCGAGTGCGGCGGGGGCTGCCCGCTCGAAATCCAGGCCAAAACCAGCGGACTCATCCCCCTGGTTAGCCTGCTACCGGCTGCATAAACCATATTTCGCGACCATGAGCGTTATCGTCGAACCCGATCCGGTCGCCATCCTGCAGACCCTGATCCGGTTTGATACGACCAACCCTCCAGGCAACGAAGGGATTGCGATCGGCTGGGTGAAAGACTTGCTCGCTCAGGAAGGAATCCCGGCCGCGATCCTGGCCCGGCACCCGGAACGGCCAAACCTGATCGCCCGGCTGCCAGGCGAAGGAAACGCGCCCCCCCTCATGCTATACGGGCATTTAGACGTCGTTACCACCGAGGGGCAAAAATGGGAACACCCGCCATTCTCTGGCGAGCTGATGGATGGCTGGGTGTGGGGGCGCGGGGCGCTGGACATGAAATCGGGGATCGCTATCTTCCTGGCTGCATTCCTGCGCGCTCACCAGGAAAACACACCCCTGCCTGGTGACGTCCTGCTGGTGCTGCTCTCCGATGAAGAACACGGCGGGGATTTTGGGGCACGATATCTGGTCGAGCGCCACCCGGGACAATTTCAGGGCGTCCGTTACGCCATAGGAGAGTTCGGCGGCTTCTCCTTCGAATTCGCTGGCCAACGCTTTTACCCAATCATGGTCGCAGAAAAACAAATCTGCGCCCTGCGGGCGGTTATCCGTGGCTCAGGAGGCCATGGGTCCTTGACGGTATCTTTCAACCCGATGATGCGCCTGGCAAGATTCTTGACCGACCTCGAGAAGAACCAGCCGCCGGTGCATATCACCCAGCCGCTCCGTTTGATGATCACCCGGGCCAGCGATGAATTACCCTCCCCGCTCAGAACGATCCTGCGCTCGATCTTGAACCCGAAGCTCACCCGCAGGACCATCAAACAGGTCGGAGAGCTGGGCGCCCTCCTGGAACCGCTGGTCGCGAACACAGCTCAACCGACCATGGTCCGGGGCGGGGATATGATCAACGTCCTCCCCTCCGAAATCCAGGTCGGATTGGATGGGCGGCTGCTGCCTGGCTTCGAGCCGCAGGCGTTATTGGACGAGCTGCACCAGCGGGCCGGCAAGGATATCGAATACTTCGTCGAGCGCTTTGACCCGGGTCCATCAGAACCGGACCTGGGCCTTTTTGATACCCTGGCCCGGGTGCTCAAACAAGCCGATCAGCAGGGAAAATCGATTCCTTTTCTTCTCCCAGCCGTAACCGATGGGCGTTTCTTCTCCCGCCTGGGGATCCAGACCTATGGCTACATCCCGATGAAATTTCCCCCAGGATTCGCCTTTCCCCAGCTGCTGCACGCCGCCAACGAGCGGATTCCCGCAGAAGTCCTGCATTTCGGAACGCGGACGATCTTTCGGGTAATCCAAGAATTCGGAACATAAGGAAGATAACATGACCAGCATCCGTGAAGTCATCCGCCGCCGTTTTGAGCCTGTGAGACTCCTGGCGCCTGGGGTTTTCCCGTACCTGTCGCCGCCCGACGACCCGCGCAATTTCCGGCTTCACTTGCGGATCGAGGCCGATGGGGGCGGCCTCTTGATCGTGAACGCTGCGACCATCCTGCACCTAAACCAAACGGCGACGGAATACGCCTACCAACTGGTCCAGGGAGCCTCAGATGACCAGGCAGCCAGGCAGACTGCCGCCCGCTACCGGGTTTCGGTCGACCAGGCCCTCCAGGATTACCGGGACTTCGTCGACCGCGTCGACACCCTGATCAATACACCGGATCTGGATCCGGTGACCTTCCTGGATTTCGACCGAGAACGGCCTTATTCTGGACTGATCGCTTCTCCCTACCGCCTGGATTGCGCCCTCACATACCGCACCGGGCCTGGCGACGAGAACGGTGGGGAAGAACTTTCTACCTCTGAGTGGGAGACGGTGATCGACAAGGCCTGGGCAGCCTGGATCCCTCACATCCTGTTTACCGGGGGAGAACCCACCCTGCGCGATGATCTCATCCAGCTGATCGCTCACGCCGGGGCGAATGGGCAGGTCACCGGCCTCTCGACCGACGGGCACCGCCTGACCGATCGGGACTACCTGGACGAATTGCTACAGACGGGTCTGGACCACCTCCTTATTTTGCTGCACCCCTCGGAAAACGTCGATTGGACGGCGCTACAAAACGCCATCCTGGCGGACATCTACACGACGGTGCACCTGACCCTGACTTCCGAAAACATCAGCCAGATACCAGATCAGATCAAGCGCCTGGCGCAGATGGGGTTGACCTCGATCTCCTTGAGCGCTGCCACCAAAGACATGAGCGAGCAGGTTTTATCCGCCCGCTCACTGGCTGCCAACCAGGGATTGACCCTGGTCTGGGATCTGCCTGTGCCACATTCCGAGTTGAGTCCGATGGAAATCGAGATGGAAGGACGCGATCGACCCGAAGGACCCGGGCGCGCCTGGTTGTTCGTTGAACCGAACGGGGATGTGCTTCCCTCGCAAGGCATGCAACCCAAACTGGGCAACCTGTTACGGGACCCGTGGGAGAAGATCTGGAAGCCCTCGGCCCAGGCATGAGCCTGTCCAATCAGGATTGGCACCTCCGCTACACCCGGCAGGCCCGCTGGACGAAATCCCTGCGCGATCACCTTTTTCGTTTATCTGGTTTAGACCAGGCTCAGCGAGTCCTGGAGGTAGGCTGCGGAACGGGGGTATTGCTCGCGGAAATCGCCGTTACGTCAACCAGGAATATCCACGGCCTGGATATCGACCTGGAGCGTCTTCAGTTAGCCGCCAGCCATGCCCCAGGAACACAGCTGGCCTGCGGCGACGCTAACTGGCTGCCATACAAATCCGAAACACTGGGTGGCTGTTTCTGCCATTACCTCTTGTTATGGGTAAACGAACCGGCTGCGGTGCTCTCGGAGATGGTCCGCGTGACCCGTCCGGGAGGTGCGGTGCTCATCCTGGCAGAACCCGATTACGGGGGCAGGATCGACTACCCGCCTGATCTGGAAGTGCTTGGAGAGCGGCAGATTGCTGCGCTGAGACGACAGGGAGCGAACCCAGAGATGGGCCGCCGGCTGGCGGGTATCCTGGCAAATTCCGGGCTGGTTCAGGTAGAGGTTGGTGTGTTGGGTGGGGAATGGAAAGAACCCCCCGATCAGGAAGCCCTTCAATCGGAGTGGGCAGTATACATGTCAGATTTTGAATACCTGGGGGAAAGGAACGCAGTCAGGGACTCGCTTTTCGCCCTTCAAGAGATCGACCGCTCGGCATGGGAATCCGGCGAACGCGTGCTATACGTACCAACCTTTTACGCCTGGGGGCGAGTGCCGGCGGCTGCGAATCCCGACTTGAAACCGGTTCGGTTTACCTAGCCATCGAGGAGCGGGACGCCGACCTCGAGCTGCCCATCCACGAACCGTACCGGGTAAGCCGGGATATCGACGAAGGCCGGCAGCGAGGCGACTTTCCCGCTGCGGACGTCGAAACGCGCTCCATGTCTGGGGCAGACGATCTGGTGGCCCTCCAATTCGCCGTCCCCCAACGGACCGTCATCGTGCGAGCAAACATCCCCGATGGCGAAGTATTGACCGGCAATATTAAAAATCACGATGCGGTGCTCGTCGATCTCCACGAACAGTCGATCGCCAATACCAAGCTCACCTTCCCCGGCAACGATGACGTATTCCACCGTGTCCGGGGAAATCTCGCGATAGTTATACACGCGGCTCACTCCACCAGGTCGTCACCGGCTTCCCCTAAACCGTAAACGCCCGCTTTAAGCACTTTCAAGGACAAAAGGGCACATTTCAGGCGAACCGGTCCCAGCTCGATGCCGAGCATCTCAAGGATGTCTTCTTTGGAGAGATGTTTGACGTTTTCGAGTGGCTTCCCGACCACGGATTCCATCAAGAGATCGGCAGAAGCCTGGGAGATGGCGCATCCGTGCCCGCTGAAGGCAGCTTCGGTGACCATCCCTTGATCGTTCACGCGTAGATCTACCCGGATCTCATCACCGCACAGCGGGTTAGCGTCCTCGAAGGTGATATCGTGCGGATCTAGCGTGCCCCGGTAGAGGGGATTCTGGTAGCGGTCGATAATCAGCTCTCGGTAAAGGTCATCCATAAGCGACTGTTTTCCGATCCAAGGTTAGCTCCGTGGGCAAGGCTCCCCGCTACACCCGGAAGATGGTTTTTACTTTATAAATCCCGTCGACCAGGCGATCAACCTCCTGAAGAGTGTTGTAGAGATAGAAACTCGCCCGGGAAGTGGCTGCCAAGTCGAGCTTGGTATGCAATGGCATGGCACAGTGGTGCCCGGCGCGGATAGCGATACCGTCCATGTCCAGGATTTGCGACACGTCATGGGCGTGAATACCGTTGATTGTGAACGCGGCTATGCCTCCCTTGTGCTCAGCTGCCGGCCCGTAGACGGTCACTCCAGGGATCTCTTCCAACCGCTCCAGTGCGTAGGTGATGATTTCCGTCTCGTGGGCGGCGATCGCTTCCATCCCGACACCTTGCAGGTAGTCTACCGCTGCGCCGAAACCGATCGCCTCGGCGATCGCCGGGGTGCCGGCCTCGAACTTATAGGGCAACTCGTTGGGCGTGAAGGAGGTCAGACTGACGCGTTTGATCATATCGCCACCGCCCAGGAAGGGAGGCATGGCTTCCAGCAGATCCCTTTTCCCGTACAGCGCACCGATCCCGGTCGGCCCGCACATCTTATGGCTGGAGAAAGCCAGGAAATCTGCACCCAAGGTAGTTACTTCGACCGGCAGATGCGGCACAGATTGGGCGGCGTCGACCAGCACGACCGCGCCGGCCTGGTGCGCCAGCCGGATCATTTCTGTTGCCGGGTTGATTGTCCCGAGCACATTCGACATGTGCGTGAAAGCGACCAGACGCGGCCCAAGTCCCAGCAAACGCCGGTATTCCTCCAGGTCCAGCAAACCGTGCGGCGTAACCGGAATAAAATCCAGGATCAAACCGCGCTCGGCAGCCAGCATCTGCCAGGGCACCAGGTTGGAGTGGTGCTCCATCTCGGTCAGGATCAGCCGGTCGCCTGGGTTGAGGAAGGCGCGCCCCCAGGTCTGGGCTACCAGGTTGATCGCCTCGGTCGTGTTGCGGGTGAAGATGACCTCCCGCACGGAGGAGGCGCCGATAAACGCGGCCACCTTATGGCGGGCGTCTTCATACTGTGCGGTGGCTTCTTCGGCCAGCTGGTGGATACCCCGGTGGATGTTGGCGTTCGACCGGCGATAGAACCGGTCCATGGCCTCCAGGACCTGGATGGGTTTTTGTGAGGTAGCCGTGGAGTCCAGATATACCAGGCCGACACCCGGCCTGATTTCCCGGCTCAGTACCGGGAAATCGCCCCGGATTCCCACCAAATCCATCCCGTTCGTTTGAGTGGAAGGCTTCATTTTGTTACGATTTCGCCCTGGGGCGAGGCCGCCGGCGGCGTACCTGAGAGGGCCGGATGTTGTTGGAGATCTTCGGGCACCACAAAACGTGGTCAGGGACCATCCAGCCATCGGTCAGGTAGACGTTTTCCTGGAATTGGACTGCGATCATCTTCGGGTCTACCTGGACGACGGTCCCGATTAACCAGTCACGCACCCGCAACCCCATCTCGTTCTCGTGATCGCAATAGACTTCGACCTTATCGCCTACTTTGTAGGCCTCGCGCTGGTCGGGAGCGCTGGTAAAGTAAATGTCGGTCAAATCGACCTCCTGCCCGAAAAAAAGATGAATTCGAAACCTGAATTGATAAAATAAAAATATGCATGCAAAACAAACCGGCATTCCGTCCGAACCCCGCTTCGCTTTACCCATCATAAATATACAGTTTTACTCATCACTGCGCAACCAGAGCGCAGGGACATCAATCCATCTTTTCCTGGATGGCTTTCTCCAACCGGTTACGGACCTCTTCGAACGGGATGCGCTGCATGATCGGATCGAAGAAACCTGACACGATCAAACGTTCTGCCTCGGCGTAGGGAATTCCCCGGCTGCGCAGGTAGAAGACCTCATCCGGGTCGATCTTTCCGACTGTGGCGCCGTGGGTACAGCGGACGTCATCAGCCAAGATCTCCAGACCCGGGATCGAGTCGGCGCGTGCCTGCCCGCTCAGCACCAGGTTGCGGTTGGCCTGGTAGCCATCCGTCTTCTGGGCACCTGGAGCGACGTAGATCATGCCCTGCCAGACCGAACGGCTGCGGTCTTTGAGCGCGCCTTTGAAGAGCAGGTCGCTGGTAGTGTGCGGCGCCAGGTGGTTCTGTTGAGTATCGTGGTCGAGATGCTGATCCCCGTCGGTGAAATAGAAACCGGACATGCGCCCGGTAGAGCCCTCACCGACCAACTCCAGGTCGGAGAAGTTCTTGGTCAGATGGCTTCCGACGGCGACGAACACCCAATCGAGGTTACCATCCCGCAAGACGCGCGCCCGTTCGTGGGTCACGTTCCAGACATGTTCGCCCCACGACTGCAACTCGACAAAACGCAGGTTGGCTGCCGGCCCGACGTTGATTTCAACGATCCCGGAGTGCAGAGTCTGCCCATGCGGTTCGGTGGGAGAAGCTGACTCGTGGACATAGGTTAATGAAGCGCCCTCCTCCAGCCAGACGATCAGGTGGGACAGGTGCGCCAGGCCGGCGCCAGGACCCCAGGAAACCGAATGCAGCGGCTGCTCCACCTGGACGCCGCGCGGTATATAAACCAGGATGCCATTCTGCCCGAGCGCCGCAGTCAGGGCGGAGAACTTGCTCTCATCCGGGCGGACGACCTGTCCGAGGAGTCTTCGCAGCAGTTCCGGATGCTTTTCTTCAGCTGTTTGAAGGGTTGTAAAGACAACCCTCTGCCTGACCAGCTCAGGGGATAAGTCAGCCTGGTAACCACCCGGCAGCAAAACGATCTGCCCGCCGTGCTGTTCTCCAATCAAAGGTTCCAACAGGTCATCCGGGACAGCCGGAAGATCTTCGAAGGCCTCTGGTTCCGGGAGCTGAAAGCTGCCAGCGGCCAGCCTGCGCAAGTCTGTCCGCCGCCAGGGCTCATCGGTCGTCTTCGGCATCGGCAGGCGCTGGAAAGCTTCCCAGGCCCGATAGCGATAATCTTTCAGAAAATCCGGCGTAATTCCCTTTCTGACCGGGATTAAATCGCGGGTAAAGGTAAATTCCTGGTCTAGCTGGGCGGCTGCGCGCCGCGTTCGAGTAACAACAGTCCGTGCCATCGTTGCTTTCTTGTCCTTCGTTTCGGTTTGTCGATCTGACGATCTACGAATCCCAACGCGTGATCCGGAATTCGGGCTCGAACTTAGCCGATCGAGCCTTCCATCTGGAGCTGGATCAGGCGGTTCATTTCTACAGCGTACTCCATTGGCAGCTCTTTAACCAAGGGTTCGATGAAGCCGGAAACGACCATCGTAGTGGCTTCTTCTTCGCTCAGGCCGCGGCTCTTGAGGTAAAAGAGCTGCTCCTCGCCCACCTTGGAGACGGAGGCTTCGTGCCCGATGGTGACGTCATCTTCGTCGATCTCGATATAGGGATAAGTGTCAGAGCGTGATTCGCTGTTCAGCAGCAAAGCATCACAGACGACGTTCGAGCGCACACCCTTCGCTCCTTTATAGACCTTGAGCAGGCCGCGGTAGGAAGCCCTACCCTTGCCCCGGCTGATCGACTTCGAGGTGACCTTGCTACTGGTACGGGGCGCAAAGTGGATTACCTTACCGCCGGTGTCCTGGTGCTGCCCGGTGCCGGCGAAAGCCATAGATAGAATCTCGCCGTGGGCGCCTTCTCCGACCAGGTAGCAGGACGGGTACTTCATGGTGAGCTTCGACCCCAGGTTGGCGTCCACCCATTCCATGGTCGCGTTCTCGTGAACGATGGCTCGCTGAGTGACCAGGTTGTACATGTTGGTCGACCAGTTTTGGATGGTCGTATAACGCATGCGGGCGCCCTTCTTGACGACGATCTCAATCACGCCGCTATGGAACGAATCGGTCGAGTAGATCGGCGCCGTGCAGCCTTCCACGTAGTGCGCCTGCGCCCCTTCTTCCAGGATGATCAACGTGCGCTCGAACTGGCCTAACTCGGCGGTGTTAATGCGGAAGTAGGCCTGCAGAGGCAGGTCAACCTTGACCCCTTTCGGGACATACATAAAAGACCCACCCGACCAGACGGCACTGTTCAGGGCGGCGAACTTGTTATCTTCGATCGGGATCACCGTCCCGAAATACTCACGAAACAGATCCGGATGCTCGCGCAGGCCGTTCTCGATGCTCTTGAAGATCACCCCCTGGGAGGCCAGGTGCTCCTGGATGCTGTGGTACACCATCTCCGACTCGTATTGAGCGCCGACTCCGGAGAGGAACTTCTGCTCGGCTTCAGGGATGCCCAGGCGATCGAAAGTCTCCTTAATGGTATCCGGGACTTCATCCCAAGACCGACCTTCTTTATCTGAAGGCTTGGCGTAAAAATAGATCTCATCCAGGTTCAGAGTGGATAGGTCGCCGCCCCAGGCCGGCATGGGGCGCTGGGTGAAGTGATCGAGGGCTTTGAGCCGGAACTCAAGCATCCACTGCGGCTCACCCTTCATGGCAGAGATCTGCTCGACCACGTCCCGGTTCAGTCCTTTCCGTGCCTTGAAGACCAGGTTTTCGGGGTCTATAAAACCATATTTGTACTCGCCCACCCCCTCGAGGATTTTCGCGTCAGAACTCATTCAATACCTCCGGATGAATTAATTCCCTAAATACCGGTAAATCAACCCGCAGCAATCTCAGCCTCAGCCTTTTCCCTCAGCCAGTCATAACCGTGCTCTTCGAGATGCAAGGCCAGTTCCGGGCCGCCTGATTCGACGATGCGACCGTCGAGCATGATGTGAACAAACTCCGGTTTAATGTAATTCAGGATGCGCTGGTAGTGCGTGATGACCAGGGCGCCCAATTCTGGACCGCGCAGGGCATTGACGCCCTCCGAAACGATGCGCAGGGCATCGATATCCAATCCTGAGTCGGTCTCATCCAGGATGGCGATCTCCGGACGGAGAGTCGCCATCTGCAGGATCTCGGCCCGTTTCTTCTCGCCTCCGGAAAAGCCCTCGTTCAAGTAACGCCCGGCGAAGGAGTGATCCATCTTCAATAGATCCATTCTTTCTTTCAGGAGCCGGCGGAATTCAGGAATCGGGATGCCCTTGTCATCCGTATTCTCAGCCCGGCGATGTGCGTTCAAGGCCATACGCATGAAGTTTGCAACCGTCACCCCCGGGATGGCGACCGGATACTGGAAAGCCAGGAAAATCCCCAGCTGCGAACGCTGGTCAGGTTCCAGATCGAGGATGTTTTGTCCTTTGAACTGGACTTCTCCCTCTATCACCTCGTAGGACGGATGGCCCATTATTACGTACGCAAGCGTCGATTTTCCGGTTCCGTTGGGTCCCATCAGCGCGTGGACTTCGCCTTGTCTTACGGTCAGATCGACGCCTTTTAGGATTACCTTGCCATTAATACCGGCGTGTAAATTCCGGATGACCAATTCAGACATAAAAGAGCGCTCCTTGAAATAATCGTTTTCAAATTCCAGACAGGCGAAGCTTTTCCCCGTCCGCACGGCGACATTATAGCAGTCTTGACGCTTAAAGTCAATATTTAGGATAAATATCTTATATATTCATTCTTTGTCCGATTTACGCAGTCCGCATTATAATTTTTACCATAAATATCATACATATTGACAGGAAGAATCGGGCATGTTATACTCGCCTCGGGTCAAGGGGTCTGGACGACCATAAAGATTATCGCTGACATTCATGTGGAAGCCACATTTGGTAGATAGATAAGAGTGGAGTCGCAGGTAAAGATGGATGACGCAACGAAAAGCACACGGGAACGGGTACTGCACACCCTGCTGAACAAGCACCGCTGTACGATTAACGAGCTGGCGGTGGCTGTGGATATTAACCCGATTTCCGTCCGGCACCACATCGCCAGGCTGCAAGCGGATGGATTTGTCGGTTCAGAAGAGGAACGCCATGGGGTCGGTAGGCCCCGGCAAATCTACTTTCTGACCGAATCTGGCCTCGAGCGATTTCCAACCCGCTATTTGAGGTTGACCATCCGCCTGCTGGAGCAGATGAAGGAACACATGCCTGGCGATATGGTCAACCAGCTTTTCTTGCAGATGGCAACCGACCTCGTCCAGGAGTATGCGAACAAGGCTCGCACGGAGGGCTTATCGACCGAACAGCGCCTGGATCTCGTAAAAAACGTTCTCAAAGATGAGGGCTTTAGCATCGAATGGGAGCAGGTCGGCGAACAGTATTATATCCGGGAGGTCAGCTGCCCTTATCTGCACGTTGGGCAAAGCCACCCGGAGATTTGCCATATAGACCAGGCGTTGATCTCCTCAGTCCTGAACTTGCCAGCGGAGAAATTGCAGTGTGTCCTGGATGGAGATACACACTGCATTTATGTCGTACCGAACGTGGTCACCACGCTGATTCCTGCGGAGGAAATTATATGACACAAGAACAACAACAGATCGTGTGGACAGTCGAAAATACCCATCCTGAGCTGATCGAGCCGTTGAAAGAAGCGTTGCGAGAGGTCGTCGATCCAGAGATCGGGCTCAATGTCGTCGAACTGGGCTTGATTCGGGATGTGACTCTCACAGATGATAAGGTTCATGTTAATATGATCCTGACCACGCCTTTCTGTCCCTATGGACCTGCATTATTGGAGATGACCCGCCAGAAGGTGGAAGGCGCTCTGGTGCGACCCACCACCATTGAAATTGGCATGGAGATGTGGGATCCAACCATGATGGAAGAGGGGGCAGGGGCAGAATGGGGTCTGTTCTAGCAAGATATCCTTACATTATCTCTTGCCACGAGAAATCATCATTCCTGGTCGATGGACCAGGAATAATGATTTAATGGCCTGGCAACTATTTCAGCTATGCGAATTAAACCGGCGCCGGTCTCTTACAAATTTCCAGCAGTTATGGTAAACTTCTGCCCTGGCATGCCTTTGGCGTGCATTTACTTTCCGCTCCTGGCACGCTTACGGCGCCGACCAGGGGCAATCCCGAGGAAAGGAGGCTCCCATGCGCGAATACGAATTGGTTTTCGTCGTCCATCCCGACCTGGACGATTCGGCCTTTAAGGAACTGGTAGACCGGGTCAAAAGCTGGATCACAGATGGCGGCGGTCAGGTCTCTAAAGTGGACCTGTGGGGAAAACGCAAGCTCGCTTACCCCATCCGCAAGCAGAAAGAAGGCCAGTACGTGATAATGAAAACGCAGATGTCCCCGGCATACTGCTCCCAGCTG
Organism: Anaerolineales bacterium; assembly: GCA_035291645.1. Taxonomy (GTDB): domain Bacteria; phylum Chloroflexota; class Anaerolineae; order Anaerolineales; family UBA4823; genus DATDRQ01. The sequence goes on along the minus strand of DATDRQ010000144.1, from coordinate 4,626 downwards.
GAACGCAACCTGCGCCTTCAAGAACCTGTGCTCCGGTATCTGGTCGCCAGCGAGTAAGTCAGGCGCGGTTTCCGGACCACGCAGGCTTGTGCGCAAGCATGGATCGGAAGGCTGTTGTGTCAATAAAAAATGATCTCCTGATTCGATCTTGATGAGCCGAAACATCGAGGCACCTTTATGAGCCGCGGATTAAACAAAGTAATGATTATCGGCCGCCTCGGGCGGGACCCGGAAATGCGCTATACTCCTTCTGGACGGCCCGTGACGACTTACAGCGTGAAGACCAGCCGTACCTGGAACACCGCAGACGGCGAAAGGCATACTGAGGTCGAGTGGTTCAACGTGGTTGCCTGGGGCAGCCTGGCCGAGATTTGCAAACAATACCTCGCCAAAGGCCAGCAGGTATATATCGAAGGCCGGTTGCAGTCCAGGCACTGGGAAGACGCCGAGGGGAACAAACACAGTTCCACCGAGATCGTCGCCAATGAGATGATTATGCTTGGAGAACGCCGCGAAGGCGCCATCTCCGCTGAAGAACAGGTTGAAGAGGAAGATTTCCCGTTTTAACCAGTTAAACCTGGCCGCACCACGCTCCCGGAAGGCAGGGCGTGCCGCCAGTTCGAAAATAATGAGGAGTAAAAGAAAGTGACAGAACAAGCACCTCAGGGAGGCAGACGGTTTTACGCTCGACCCCGCGTTTGCCAATTTTGTACGGACCGGAGCACCTTGATCGATTTCAAACAGGCCGACCTGCTGCGCCGATTCATCAGTGAGGACGGTAAGATCCGACCACGCCGTCAAACTGGGACCTGCTCCAAACACCAGCGCGAGCTGGCTCGGGCGATCAAGCGGGCGCGCCACCTGGCTCTCTTGCCCTACACCAGCGAAACGCTACGTTAATCGAATCCCGACAACGGTTCTTCCGAACAGAATTCTTCGTGGGGCATGGGTGACTGCCTGTGCCCCACCTGTGCGCCGGAGAAAGTTAATCATCTTTTCTACAGAGGATAAATATGGCTCAAAGCCAGGAGAAAAGAGTAATCACCAAGAAACACCTGGCCCGGATGGAGCGGGAAAGGATCCAACGGCGGTATATCCTGATCGGCGCTGCGCTAGTGGCGGTCGCCGTGGTAGGCCTGCTTCTTTATGGCGTTATCCAGGAAAGAGTGCTCCTACCACGCCAACCGGTCGCCATCGTTGGCAAGGACCGGATTTCCAGCGGCGAATTTCAGGACCGGGTACTCTTCCAGCGACGCCAGCTGGTCCAGCAGTACATCAGCGCCTACCAGAACTACGAATCCTTCGCAAGCGATCCGAACGCCCAGGCTTTCTTCCAACAAAACTTGAACCAGATTTCCCTGGAACTAGACCCGCAGACTCTGGGCCAGTCGATCTTGAACACGATGATCGAGGACATCCTGATCCGCCAGGAAGCCGCCAGGCGAGGCATTTCCGTCACAGACGAGGAAGTTGACCGCTTTATCCAGGAACAGTTCGGCTACTTCCCGGGTGGAGAACCTGCGACCATCACCCCCGTACCCACGACGGTCCCCACTTCCACCTTGTCGGCAACCCAGCTGGCGCTGGTTCCACCGACGAGCACACCGACCAGTAGTCCAGACCTGACCGGTACACCTGATCTCACCACCACCGCCGCACCAAGCGTATCGCCCAGCCAGGCAGCTACTTCCACCCCGAGCGGTCCAACGCCAACCAGCGGCCCGACCGCTACAGCTACACCCTACACCGCCGAGCAGTTCCAGGCAAACTACCAGGAAGTCATCAAGAACCTCAAGGACGATATCGGGGTCGGTGAAGATACCTTGATAAAAATCGTCAAGGGCCAGCTATACCGGCAGAAACTTCAGGCAGTTCTGACGGAGGGCTTGCCACGTTCACAGGAACAGGTTTGGGCCAGGCACATCCTGGTCGCGGACGAAGCAACTGCGAAAGAAGTCAAATCCCGGTTGGATGGCGGCAAGGATTTTGCCGAGCTGGCGGCAGAGTTTTCCACGGACGAAAGCAATAAGGATAGTGGAGGCGACCTGCAATGGTTCCCAATTGGTCAGATGATCCCGGAATTTGAGAAGGTTGCCTTTGCATTGAACGTTGGTCAGATCAGCGAGCCCGTCCAAACCACGTTTGGTTGGCATATCATCCAGGTTTTGGGCCACGAGGATCGCCCCTTAACTGCGTTCGAATACGATCAAATCCGCCAGACGAAGTTTGACGAGTGGTTGCAGGCCGAGCGTGACAAGGCCGACCCGACGATCTTCGAGTACTGGCAGGAACGCGTGCCCACAGAGCCCTCCATCCCGCCGGAAATCCAGGTTTAACGATCTTTGCATGCAAAAACAATAAGGCCCCTGAGTCTAATCGTTCACCACTCAGAGGCCTTTTTCTATTCAGGTTAAGCAATACGCTCTATGGCCCGCCATCCACCACAGCCTGTTCAACCTGATCCATCTTTAAACTGACCGTCTGGCTGGTGGAATCGGGCCCCATAGTAATGCCATAGATCACTTCAGCCACCTGGACCGTATTGCGGTTGTGGGTGATCAAAATGAACTGGGTCGTCAGGCTCAACTCGCGCAGAAGATCGCGGAAGCGCCCGACGTTGGCCTCATCCAGCATGGCATCGACCTCATCCAACACACAGAACGGGGTGGGTGCAATTCGCAGCAGCGAGAACACGAGCGCCACGGCCGTCAGACTACGCTCTCCACCCGAGAGTAAAGACAAACCCTGTTCTCGCCTGCCAGGCAGGCGAGCTTCGATGTCGATCCCGGTGGTGGTCAAATCTGTCGGGTCGGTCATAATCAGGCGGGCCGATCCACCGCCGAAAAGCCGGGCAAAGATGGCGTGGAACTCCACGGCAACCAGATCGAAGGTCTGCTTGAATTCCTGCTCCATCAACTCATCCAGCTCTGCGATCACCGCATGCACATCGGCCTCGGCCTTACGTAAATCTCCGACCTGGTCTACCAGAAATTCGTAGCGCTGCCTGACCTCCCGGTATTCCGCCTGAGCTTCGGGGTTCACCGGTCCCATTCGGCGGATCAAGGCTCGTTGGCGTTTCAAGGCTTCTTCAGTCTCAGGGGATAGTTCGCCGATCACCGGGAGCTGTTCCACCAGACCCGCCAGGGGCAATGGGTTTGGACCAGTGACATCCTCGGCATACTCGAAAGCCACCAGGCCAAAATCATCTTCTACCCGCCTGCGCAGCGTCTCCAGCGCTTCCTGGCGCCTGGCCAGATTGATCTTCGCCTGGGCATGGTAATGTTCGGCCTGGCTCAGGGTCTGCCGCGCCAGAGACTCTTGGGATTGGAGGGCAATCTGCTCGGCCTCGCGCTGGGAAAGTTCTTCCTCTGCAGGCCGGATCAGCTCTTGCAAAGCCTCCAGCCCTTTCCCGACTTCGGTCTCCTCTTTGCGCAATTTTTTCTTACCGGCTTCCAGTTCTTTGAATTGTCGGACTACTTCCTCCAGGCGGCTTACGAAACCAGTTTTTCTTGTATGGTTTTCCTCTAAGGCAACCTCCCTCTCGCGCAGGCGCGCCTGCACTTCGACCAGGGCGCGCTCCGCCAGGGTTGTTTGCAAGGTCCAATAGCGGGATTCTTCTTGAACATCTTCGACGGTAATCTCGATAAACGCCTGCTGGCGCTTTGCCTGCAGGCTTTTCGCTTCCGCCAGGTCATCCGCCAGGTCGGCCAGATCGGTAGAGATGTGGACCAATTCGTCTTTGGCGCGACTGGCCTCGGCTTCCAGGCGCTCTGCCTGTTCTGCCTGCCAACCTGCCCGGTTGAAAGCCTGTTCGAATGCCAGAATGCATTGGCTATGCGAAGTTCGGGCGGCTGTTTCTCGATCCGTTTGCAGACGGAATTGGCCTTCCAGAATCTCACAATGCGAACGCCCCTCGGCCAGTTCCGCCTCAATTTCTTTATACTGGTTCTCTAGCGCAAGCAGTTCCTTCTCGTGTGCGGCGATGGAGGCCTGCAGGCTCTTGCGCTGCCTCTTCTGGTTCAACGCACCCGCCCGGTTCTCCTGCCCGGCCTGGATGGCGCCATGGACATGGTAGACCTCTCCTATTAACGTCACCGCGCGGAAATCCAGGCCAAATTTCTCCAGACCTTCGCGGCGGGCTTGCGCCACTACCCGCCGGGCTATCTGGCGGTCACGCACGACCAAGGTCCGACCTAGTAGCAGGTCTACGATCGGGCGCAGATCCGGGGGCGTCTCCACCAGACTGGCGGCGACTCCCAGTACCTCCCCGTCCGCTGCCGCATAGTCCAGGATTCTATTTGTTACCAGCGAGTCGATCGGCAGAAGCACGCCCCGGACGGATTTCCCTTCCAGGATCCCCATCGCCTGGTCTGCCTGCTCCCCTGCCTCCAGGATGATGGCGTCCAGATAATCACCAAGAGCCGATACAATCGCCAGCTCCAGACCCTCAGGGACCTCGATCCGGGCGCTTAAGGCTCCCCGGACTCCGCGAACCTGTTGCCTGCGGGCAGCCTCCAAGAGTAGCCTGGCGCCTTCGGCATACCCGGCCAAAGCTTCCTCAGCCTGTTCCAGCACCTGGAGCTGGGTCAATTGCCGGGCGAGGTCGGTCTTACCGACGGAAATCCC
>DATDRQ010000143.1:0-4473 GCA_035291645.1 Anaerolineales bacterium | reverse complement strand
TGGCAACTGAGCCGGTTCCCGCAAACAAACAGTGATCTTTTTGGCGGGAGTTCTGTCCATGAACCAGAATTCACCTTCATCGACGCCCAACATGGCTGGCTGCTGCTGGAGACTCATATCGGGATGGGATCCTTTGCCGATGCACTCTACCGGACTGGCGACAGCGGCCAAAGCTGGCAGCTGGTCACCGTTGAAACCCACGTTGCTAATAATGGTGGCATGGATTTTTTTGACCTTCAACACGGTTGGGTGCCAGATTATTTCGATTTTGGGGTCTACCCTCCGATGGAGCTCTTCCACACGGAGGATGGGGGTCTCACATGGGAATCTATCGCTTTGCCGTTTCCGGATGGCGCTTACACCTATGCAGAGACGACGGTGCCCTACAGTGAATGTGCTGTGACATCACCCGCTCTCCGTTCGCCGCAGGCTGGTCGGCTCGTTGTAAGCTGCCATTTGTTGGGCGTGACAAATAATGACCACTTCTTATACACCACACTCGATGGTGGTCAGACCTGGCAAATCACTCCTCTGCCTGGATACCCCGAATTCATCAGCGACAGCACGGGTTGGACCCTCGGCCAGGCGTCCTCCGAGAACCAGGCAGGGGATAAGCCGCAGGCCCGGGTTTTGTACCATACTCAGGACGGCGGACAGACCTGGGAGGAGATCACCACGGTGGATTGGTTTGGCCAGTTGCATTTTATCAATCAACAGGCTGGCTGGGCGATCGTGAGTACCGATGAAGAAAACTACCTCATGCAAACCAGCGATGGGGGAAAGAATTGGGTCCGAGTCGATCCTCAAACGATCCCCGGCGAAGGCCCAGCTTCCAGGCGGGATCCACCCAGGATCAGTCTCCCAGCGGGGCTTCTTCCACTTGAGCCTGGCAATTTGAATTTACTCCAAGTCCTGGACGAGGTGCCCGGTGGAAACACGACCGATTTGGCATTCGACAATGATGGTGACACGCTGGCTGTCGCCCAGAGGGACGGCAGCGTGCTCCTATGGGGTGTGCGTGGGGAGCCCTATCCCAGGGTGGTGCCAAGACATTCAGATTGGGTCTATGACATTGATTTCTCGTTTGATGGCTATTGGTTCGCTACCGCCTCAAAGGATGGCATGGTTAGATTGAATGCGATGTATCCCTCTCCTTGGATTATTCGTGATCTGTCACCCCTGGCCGGCCATGCTGGAGAGGTAACCAGCTCAGCCTTCGTAGATCTGGCGACGTTGGCCACTGGTTCGTCAAATGGTAATGTGAATATCTGGGACATAAGCGGAGCGTTCGATTCAGCAGATCCTGCTGACACCAACATAAGCTTACTAAGCACATTGAAAGGGCATACAGGCTGGGTATGGGATGTAGCCGTTTCCCCTGATAGACAGACGCTGGCTTCAGCCTCGGATGACGAGACGATCCGCTTGTGGAATGTCGAGAGCGGAGAAACCATGCAAACCCTGCGGGGCCATTCTGGGACCGTGTGGCGGGTGGCCTTCTCACCCGACGGAACGTTTCTGGCCTCCGCCTCGTGGGACGCGACGGTGAAGTTTTGGGATCCGGTCTCGGGCGAAGCGCTGAGAACGTTGCAAGGACATCGCGATTGGATTCTCGCTATGGCCTTCTCCCCGGATGGAAAGTCCCTGGCCACGGGGTCACGGGATGGTCTGGTGATCCTTTGGGAGACAGAAAGCGGTAAGATGCTGCATACTTTGGACGAACACGATGCGGCCGTACGCGGCCTGTCATTCTCGCCCGATGGGCGCTTGTTAGCAACCGCTTCCGAAGACGGCATACTGCTTTTGTGGGGCGTAACGCCATGAGTTGCCTGTCATTAGTGAGTTCTTCAGTTTGATTGGAGGTGGACCATGACACACAGTTTCCTGCATAATCCTCTTCGCCTGTGGGCGCTCTTCCTGGCCCTCTGTTTGGCAGCCTTGCTTCTGGCTGGTGGAGCCGCTCGGGCGGAAGGTCCGGTTTATGACGGCCTTTCCGGTTACGAACCGAGGAAAAGCGATGGCGCCTGGCTGCTTGCAGACAATTTTTCGAGGGCAGAGCGCCTCCTGGCTGGAACTCCGGGGTGGATACAAAGTAATGTCAGCGGCTTTGGCGATCCCTCCAATTACGTCATCGGCGCGTTAGCCAACTATAATAACCAGTTGTTCGCTGGCACTTGGAACAATGAAGATGGCGCCCAACTCTGGATTAGTTCCAATGGATATACCTGGGGCCAGCTCCTGCCTGGCTGGTCAACTGCCAATAACGCCATCAACGACCTCGAGCCTTTTGGAACGCATCTCTTTGTGGGAACATATCGCGGGGGTGGTGGGGAAATCTGGCGTAACGACGGACCAGTATGGAAGCGAGTAGCCTTGGGGGGTTTAGGTGATAGCAATAACGTCGGATTTAACGCCTTCGCCGTCTTTAATGAAAATCTCTATGTTGCTACCACCAACCTGATCACCGGTGTGGAGATCTGGCGCAGCGCGAGTGGGGATATGGGCAGCTGGGCACAGGTGAATGTGGACGGTTTTGGCGGTGCCAATACTGGTCAGGATATAACCATGGATGAATTCCAAGGATACCTCTACGTAGGTTTAAGCCGTAGTGGGGTGGCGGAGCTGTGGCGTTCCGATAACGGAACGAATTGGCTGCTAGTCTTCGTCGACGGCTTAGGGAATCCCGACAACACCATTGTCTCGGCGATGGCCGAATTCAACGGTCATTTCTACATTGGTTTGCGCAACCTGAATACCGGCGGCGAAGTTTGGCGTTCCCAAGATGGCGTGCAGTGGTCGCCTGTCTTCACGAGCGGGTTGGGAAACCCTGCCAATCAACGGCCTTATGGCTTGATCGTGTTTGAAGACACCCTCTATCTAGTGTTCAGCAACTTTGATACCGGTGCAGAGGTGTGGCGGTCCAGAGATGGCTCGTCCTGGCAACCAATCAACGAGGCAGGTTGGGGAGATCCGGAAAACATTTTTGGCGATTACTATGACAAGTCCGGGGAGGTGTTCAAGGATACTTTGTTCATCGGGACGATCAATTATGCAGATGGAGGCGAGATTTGGCGGCTGCTCATACAGCACTACTTACCCCGTGTTTCGAGGGATTAAGATGCTCATCTATTAGCCGCTCCTGTGCAGGTAGCCAAACGCGGGGGCCCGACCCCGAAATACTCCGGCAGGACGGCAAGTGGAATGAAAGCGATAACGCTTCTTCCCCGTGCCGACGGGTTTCGTTGAGAATCAGGATTAGCGGACAAAGGAGCGGTGTCCAATGCAGCACAAGGATCGCCTGTACAAGGTAATTTCCTTGCTAGCGATAATAGCGGTTCTGGCCATCGCATGGGGGATGGATCAGTTCCTCATCGATCAGACCAAACTGGCATCCGCAACTTTCAATTATTTCCAATTATATGGGTTATCCGCGGCCTGTGCGCTAATCCTGATCGCCCTTTGGTTTGGCTTGGGCTGGTTAGTCCTGTTCAAGAGCGGGTACAGCCGGCTGATCTGGATACCATTTCTAATTGTTGGCTCGTTTTGGGTGTTGGTCAAATACCTCTGGCTATTAATCCCCTGGCCTCCTCTCCACAGGATGGGATGGGCACTCGACTTTGAATATTCGACGCCGAGTCTGATATCCACGACAATGTTCATCGCTGTTTTAGGACTCCTCAACCTGGCGCTGCGATCCAGGTCCAGGTTGGGTGAATGAGCAATGGAGCCCTACCCTTGCAGGTGGGCGCGCCGTGCTGCTGGCGCTTACCGAGGGGGTCGATCTACCCAGCCGCTCGCTGGTCGCCGCCTGGAAGCTGGTCTATGCCGTCAGCCCGCTGGCCTGCGGCGGCTGCCGTCCATTGCGATTGACGGACCTGGTTAAGCAGGCTGGATTTGACCCTGTAGAAAGGGAGGTCATCGTGCAGCTGGGCTTACCCAGTGAGATCATTGTTGCGAGTCGGTAGTCGGCAGTCGATAATCGTTAGTCGTAAGTCGATAATCGCTAGAGGTAAATCGACAGTCGTCAGCCCTTAGTCTGGACCTTATCGCGAAACTTGCTCAAGCCGCCGTCCTCGGCGGCGTTTCCCGCGCTGTTACCGAATCCGCTCAATCCGTTAAGCAGCGTTCTTTGCTGCCGGAATCCGTTATCCGCAATCCGTTATCAGCAATTCGCGGTAAATTACGCAAATTCGTCCTAACCCAGTGGTGTGGAATGCGTTACAATTGCCATTATCCGGACAGCGTGCTGGTTTTTCTTTCGATTCATCCCCGCCAATTCCGGAGGCATCCTTGAACTCTATCCTGGTTTACACCTACCCGCTCAGCGCTGTGCTGATCTTCGTACTGGCGATCGGAGTAGGTCTGTTCCTCACCCACAAGTTCCACCTGAGCTGGCGCCTGTACTGGATCGGCGGGGCGATCTTCATTCTCTCCCAAGTCTTCCACCTGCCCTTCAATTTCCTTTTGTTGAAT
>DATDRQ010000142.1:0-6679 GCA_035291645.1 Anaerolineales bacterium | reverse complement strand
GACAGGGTGGTCTTGCCGGTGCCGGAGAGCCCGAAGAAGAGGGCGACGTCTCCCTCCGGCCCCATATTGGCCGAGCAGTGCATCGGCATGACCCCCTCCAGGGGGAGGAGATAATTCAGGACTGTGAAGATAGACTTCTTGATCTCGCCGGCATAGGCCGAGTTACCGATGATGCATAATTTCTGCTCGAAATTGATGACGATGAAGGTCTGGGAGGGGGTCCCATCCATCGACGGAAAGGCCTGGAAGGAGGGGACGCAGATGACGGTGAACTCGGGGACGTGCCAGCGGTACTCCTCGGCGGAGGTCGGGAGGACGAACATGTTGCGGGCGAACTGGCTGTGCCAGGCGTACTCGGTGATGATGCGGATCGGCAAACGGTATTGGGGATCTGCCCCGCCGTAACAGTCCTGGACGAATAGATCGCGGCCCTGCAGGAAGCCCTGCAGCCGGGCGACCAGGGAAGCGAACATTTCCTCGCTGAAGGGGCGGTTGTACTGGCCCCACCAGACGTGCCCCTGGGATGTCTGCTCGGCGACGATGGCCTTATCGCTGGCGGCTCGGGCGGTGTGCACTCCGGTATTGACGACGACCGGTCCCTGGTGGGTGATTTTCCCCTCGTCCCGAAAGATGATCTCTTCGTACAGCGCTTCGCTCGGTAAATTCCAATAAACCCGGCGCAGGTTGCGCAGACCGTGGTTTTCTAACCCGAAATCACTCTTCAGCACGCCCGCCTGTTCTTCGGCAGGTGTTTTAATATTCAATAAGTTATTCATAGCCAATCCCGGATCAGCTTGCGGTCGCCGATGTAGATATCCTTGGGCGAGTTGGGATCGAGCGCCCACTTCATGCGGGCGATACCTTCGGTAATATCTTTCACCGAACCGGCGAAGCTCAGGCGGATGTAGCCCTCCATGCCGAATTCCTTTCCGGGAACGGTGACCACCAGGGCTTTCTTCAGCAGGAAATTGGAGAGCTCGACCGAGTCATTGGCGTAGGCGCGGAAATCCGGCAGGCAATAAAAGGTGCCATCCGGGCGGGTCACCCGGATGCCGGTGAAGGATTTCAGCTCATCCATGATGACGTTGCGGTTGTTCTCGATACTCAGGCGCAGGCTCTCGACGTGGCTCTGCAGGCCGTTCAGGGCACCCTCGGCAGCCGCTTGCAGGATGGTGGCCGGAGAAGAGGTCATCTGGGCCTGGATATTGGTCATCACCTCGACCAGGCGGCGCGGCGCGATCACCCAGCCGATGCGGAAACCCGTCATTCCGTATAGCTTGGAGACACCGTTGACGGCGATGACCTTGGTCGACTCGAGATCCTTCTGGGTGAACGTGTAACCTGGGACGGCGACGACCCCATCGAAGACGAGCTTGTGGTAGATATCGTCCATGATGAGGTAGATACCCTTGCTCTCGCAGAATTCGACGATTTCGGCGATGAATTCTCTTGAATATACGACGCCGGAGGGGTTATTCGGACTGTTGAGGATGATCGCCTTCGTGTAAGAACTGACCGCTGCGAGGATATCTTCCATGCGAGGGTGGAAAGTCCCATCTTTAGATGCGACGATGACGGGGATGCCGTACATCATCTTGACCATCTCCGGGTAGCTCACCCAATAAGGTGCCAGGACGATGACCTCGTCTTGCGGATCGAGGATGCTGAACAGGATGTTATACAGCGATTGTTTCGCCCCGTTGGTTACGATGATGTTTTCCGGGGCGATGGATCGGTTGTAATTTTCCTCGGTATAGCGGACGATGGCTTTTTTGAGGGAGGGAGTGCCGTCGGTGGGCGTGTATTTGACATCGCCGGAGGTGAGTTTGGCGGCGGAGCTGAGGATGGCTGTGATGGGGGCTTTGTTCTTCGGCTCGCCGATGCCGAGATGGATCACCGGCTGGCCCATCTCGCGTAAAAGACGTGCTTCCTCGTTCAATCTCAGGGTGGGAGAATCGACGATTGAACGAGCGAGCTGGCTAATGATCATAAAAAAGCCCTCTCCTTGATTTGTACTTGATTGAAAATTTAAATCGGATGGTGGGATGAGCGGATATTATGTAAATGAAACTCTTCACAGGGGAAGTGTATCCCAATTCAAATACATCGTCAATGTGATACCTACCGGTAATCAGACTATTGTTATTTTTTCGGCGTCTATAAAATGGGGTATATTTAGCCGGTTGATACCACGTTTCTTGCGTTGATTTACCACGAATTAGCCTTGAAAAACTCTCCGCATAACGATCTGGAAAAAACCTTACGGTCAGCAATCACCGGGGAAGTGCGTTTCGACGAAACGACGCGGCTACTCTACAGCACGGATGCTTCCATATACCAGATCGAACCACTTGGGGTCGCTTTTCCACACAACCTTGAAGAGCTCTCGGCTTGCGTGGAGATTTCCACCCGGCAGGGGAATCCGGTGCTTGCACGCGGATCAGGTTCCAGCCTGGCAGGACAGGCGATCGGGCCGGCATTAATCCTGGACTGCTCGCGCTATCTATCCCGGATCATCGAGATCAACCCGGATGAAAAGACTGCCACAGTCGAACCCGGCGTCATCCTGGATGATTTAAACCGGGCAGCAGGGGTCTACGGTTTGCAGTTCGGGCCGGACCCGGCATCTTCGGAACGGGCGACGATGGGGGGCGTCCTGGCGAACAATGCCACCGGCGCCCACTCGATCCGCTACGGGATGGCGGCGGATCACCTGCAATCGGTGGATGTCCTGCTCTCGGATGGTTCCCCGGCGCGCTTCGAAGCCATACCTGAAGAGCAGGCCTATCTTCGGGCCAGGTCAGGCGAGCCGGAGAACGTCCTGAGCCGAGAATCGGCCCTCTATCGTGCAGCCCTGCACATCCGGGAAGAGTACAAAGAGGCTATTCAACGAAAGTGGCCGCGTACCTGGCGCAGGGCATCCGGCTACAACCTGAATTATTTACTGCCCTGGTCCTCGTCTCAGCCTCCTCAATGGGGAGAATGGTTGTACGAACAGAACCGGGCTGAAACGGACGTGTACAACGCACCGTACCCACCGGTGCGGGAGGGTTGGTTGAACCTGGCGCCAATACTGGCCGGTTCGGAGGGGACGCTGGCGGTCATCCAGCGAGCGACCGTCAATCTGGTACCCTTGGAGATGCAGCGGGTGCTGTGCGTGCTGGCCTATCCAAGTGTGCCCGCGGCCTGCGAAGAAGTGCCGAGGTTGTTGGATCACCATCCTGCGGCGATCGAGCTGATCCCGGAGAGCCTGATCCGGTTGGCAAGATCTCTACCCGCGTACGCCCATTTGCTGTCATTTGTCGACCAGCTTTCCCCAATCGCAGGAAGCCTGCCAGCAGCTATGCTGGCGGTGGAATTCGCCGGGAATGATACGGAGTCATTAAGGAGCAAAGTCGGCAGGATCAGCCAGGGCAGGATTGCCCCTCACGTGGCCTGGTCGGCGGAGGAGCAGCAACGGGTGTGGGCTGTGCGGAAGGTGGGTCTGGCGATCCTGATGTCTCGGGCCGGGGACATGAAGCCGCTGGCGTTCGTCGAAGACCTGTCCGTGCCAGTCGAGCATCTGGGGGAATTCGTGCGTGAGATGGAACGGGTCCTGGCTGAATTCCAGACGGAGGGGGATTTCTACGCCCATGCTTCTGCTGGATGCCTGCACATCCGCCCTCTGGTCAATCTCAAATCGGAGGATGGGGTAAGAAACATGCGCGGAATCGCAGAAGCGGCGGTCTCCCTGGTGATCCGGTTGGGGGGTTCGGTCAGCGGGGAGCACGGCGATGGACTGGCGCGCTCGGAGTGGATGGAGCGCCTGTACGGTCCCGAGATCATGGCGGCTTTCCGCGAGCTCAAGCAGGCGGCCGATCCACAGAACCTGCTAAACCCGGGAAAAATCCTGGATGCCCCCCGCATGGACGCGAATCTGCGGTACGGGGCCGGCTACCGGGCGCAGGCCTGGGCGCCGGTGATGGATTTTTCATCCCAGGCGGGTCTGACCGGGGCGGTCGAACAGTGCAACGGCGCCGGGGTGTGCCGAAAGCGGGAGGGGGTGATGTGCCCGTCTTTCCAGGCGAGCGGAGAGGAGCTGCACAGCACGCGCGGCCGCGCCAACCTGCTGCGAGCCATGTTCTCGGGCAGGCTGCCAGCTGCAGATATCGAGAACTGGCAGGTGCTTTACGAAGCCTTGGACCTGTGCCTGGCGTGCAAGGGATGCAAATCGGAATGCCCGTCTGGCGTGGATCTGGCCAAGCTCAAGTACGAGTTCCTCCAGCAGTATTATCAGACTATCAGGCGTCATCACCTGCGGGACTATTTGTTTGCGTATATTGACCGTCTTGCACGCCTGGGGACATTTACAGCTCCACTATCGAATCATCTGCTGGATTGGATCCAAGGAGGTATGATCGGAGGAAAGGTGCTGCAGCTCGCCTCAGAGAGACGGTTACCGCGGCTTGCCAGGCGATCGTTGCATTCGCATGAGCTACGTAGCAGGCAGAGGCCTGGTGAAATCCCGTTCGATGAAACGGTTTTCTTGCTTTCGGACGCGTTTACCGAATACTTCGAGCCTGAGGTGGGGTTGAGCGCCTTGCGGGTCTTACGAGAAGCCGGCTGCTGGCCGATTTGGTTGCCTATCATTGGGGCAGGGAGGACGTTGATCTCGAAAGGATTCCTGAAACAAGCCAGGAAACACGCCGCCCGGGTGGTAGAGGCGATATCTAACCTGGACCCGGAAGGGATCATTCCGGTGGTCGGTATAGAGCCGTCCGAGATTTACACGTTGAGGGATGAATATGTAGATCTGCTTCCTGGAGACAGCGCGGCTCAGGCTCTTGCAACGCGGGCCTGGATGATCGATGAATTCCTGGTGAGGGCCGGGGGCGATGGCACACCGCGCTATTTGCGCATAGCCACTAAACCCAATTCAGTAAATTACACAAATACGCCCATAAGCATTCATGGACATTGCTATCAGAAGGCCCAACCGCCAGCGGAAGACGGCTTCCCGGTCGGAGTCGAGGCGACCCTAACATTGCTGAAGGCGGTTGGATACACACTTGAAACCATCCAGGCAGGCTGCTGCGGGATGGCGGGTGCATTTGGTTACGAGGCAGAACACTACGATCTTTCGATGAAAGTAGGCGAGCTGGCGCTCTTCCCTGCGGTCCGTAGAGCCGGAGAAAGCGTCACCATCGCAGCTGCCGGAGTCTCCTGCCGGGCGCAAATCGAGGATGGAACGGGACGAAAGGTGGTTCACCCGATCCAGCTGGTCGAAAAGATGTGCCTGGGTGAGCAAGCAGTTCGATAGGGGATTGGTAATTCGAGAGGAATTGGTTATACTCCAGCCCATGTCCTACAAAGGCTTGTACTCGAACTGGATCGAGGTGGATCTGGGGGCGATCGAGAACAATATCCAACGGATCAAAGAGATCACTAATGTGAAAGTGATGGCGGTCGTGAAGGCGAACGCCTACGGACATGGCACCGTACCGGTCGCCCGTGCCGCAGAACAAGCCGGTGCAAGTTGGATCGGGGTGGCGCGCATCGAGGAGGCATTAGAGCTCCGTTCGGGTGGGATCGACACCCCGATCTTGATCCTGGGTTTCACGCCACCGGCAGGGATTGACCCGGCGATAAATCAGGACATCGCCTTGACGATTTGGGATGAGCACCAGGTCATACAAACCTCAGCGGCGGCAAAGAGGCTAGGTAAAACTGCCCGCGTTCACTTGAAGGTCGATACCGGGATGAGCCGGCTAGGTGTACAACTCGAAGGTGCGCTAATGGTCGCAGTAACAATCCAAAAGACACCTGGTTTAGAGCTGGAGGGTGTCTTCACTCATTTCGCCCGGGCCGATGAGGTCGACCAGGCTCCGACGAAACGACAGGAAGAGCAATTCATCAAGGTTCTGGATGCTCTCCGGTCCGCAGGCATCACCCCGCCGCTAGTGCACGCGGCTAACTCGGCTGCTAGTCTGGCTCGCCCGAGCGCGAGGTTCAACCTGGTGAGGACGGGCATCGCCTTATACGGGCTCAACCCATATTCGGACCGGCATCTCCCGGACGGTTTTCGGCCAGCTCTTTCATGGAAGACACAGCTCAGCCAGGTAAAGATCCTGCCGCCAGGAAGAGGTGTTTCCTACGGGCATGAATACGTCACCCGGGATTTCGAGCGGATCGGCACGATCCCGATCGGTTATGCAGACGGCTACCGCCGGACGAAGGGTAACCAGGTGCTGGTATGTGGAAAGCGGGCGCCTGTGGTGGGGAGAGTGTGTATGGACCAAGTTTCGGTTTTATTAGACGGTGTCCCCGAAGCGAGAGAAGGGGATGAGGTTGTGATCATCGGTGCACAGGGCGGGGAGCAGATAACGGCTGAAGAGATCGGCCGGACCTGGGGGACGATCAATTACGAAGTTCTATGTGGGATCGGGGCGCGTGTTCCGAGAGTGTACGGTTCTTGAACCGGCAGGTTTAAACAAAGAGAGGTCTCTTGGCGGTGACCTACTCTCCCGGGAGGTTGCCCTCCGAGTACCATTGGCGCTGACGGGCTTAACGACCGGGTTCGGAATGGGACCGGGTGTACCTCCGCCGCTCCAACCACCAAGAGACCTGCTTTTTCGGTTAGGATTGCGAAAATCCGGGACCAGGCGAATAGGACGCCGATCCACGCTGATTTCCGCTGATA
>DATDRQ010000141.1:0-3247 GCA_035291645.1 Anaerolineales bacterium | reverse complement strand
CTGGAGGAGCATCTGGGGGCAGAGAAGGAACAAATCATCCTGGTCGGGCACTCGATGGGGGCGACGATGGTGATGGATGCTGCCAGAAAGGACGCCTTCCTATTGTCTATACCCATTGGTCTGGGAGACTGGCGAGTTGTCCTGGACAGTCCGAAGGGGGTACGCGACCATGTTAATAAAATCAAGCAGTATACCGGTGTCTCGGTTGATCCGGAAATGCTCAGGCAATCCAAAGCTCAGTACGTTCCGGAGGTTGTCTTTGGATCCTGCCCGCTCACTCCGGTGCGACTAATTTTTACCAGGTATGATGATGGACCCAAGACGCTGTTTCCTTACTTCAATGAAGCGCAAGAAAAATGCACTTCTATGGTAGGATGGCGGATCCTCCCACTCGGCGACCATATGTATGGAACGGAGCTGAACCGCTTCCCAAAACTAATTCGCGACCTCTACAGCCGGATTTCCCTGACCTTACTCAAATGGCAGCTGCTCGATTTGATTGAGCGAGCAGAACCGTGATATGCTTCTCGTGCAGGTTCTATCGTACCGGGACGATATTCTTTTCAGGCAGCATCGAGGAAAAATACCATGGACGGGGAACTTGAACTCCAAAAGGGGCCGGGATTACATCGCACACTCTTTAGCAAGAAGTCGAACGTCCAGATTTATCGAGAGATGGTCATCGGCGACCGAGGTACACTGGCGCTGGTTTATTACGAGTTGGTCACTCTGTTCTTCGGCTGGATTCCCGGGGCATTGGGCCTGGTAACCCGAAAGATCTTCTACAAACGGTTATTCAAGCGTGTTGGCCAGAATGTAATTTTCGGTAGGAACCTGGTTCTGCGCCAGCCGCACAAGGTGGCAATCGGCAATAACGTCATCATCGACGACGATTGCCTGATCGACGCCAAGGGAGTGAGTAATACCGGTATCACGATTGGAAGTTTGGTGACCATTGGCAGGTTCTCTTCTTTAGTTTGCAAGAACGCCGATATCGAGATCGGCGACCACGTCAATATTGGCACCTGTGTGAAGATCATCGTCGCCAACCAGGGCAGGATCCGCATCGGCTCGCACATCGATATCGGTTCGGGGAGCCATTTTTCTGGCGGCAGTTACGATTACTCGGAGCCTGATGTGCTGCCCTCCACCCACCGCCTGGCAACCAAGGGCATCATCGTCGAGGATCTGGCCTGGATCGGGGTTGGGGCGATCCTTCTCGACGGGGTATGCGTTGGGAAGCGCAGTATCGTTGGGGCAGGAGCGGTGGTCACAAAAGATATCCCGGAAGACTGCATTGCCTTTGGAGTTCCTGCGGAAGTCAAGCGGACTCGCGCTGGATGCCCAAGAATGCAATGGAAATCTTGAAGCCAAATCACACTGCCGCGTCCGTTAAACCATTGACCAGATCTGGCGGCCTGTTCTAATTAGCCTTCGCCGCCCAGACTCAGCGCCAAATATCAGACAGGAGAATCCTGATTAACTGGAAAATGCTGGCGGGTCTCACCGCCGTCCTGGTTCTATTTGGGGCCATCGTTTACCCCCGGTTCGCTTTTCCCCGGCATGGAGCAGGGTCTATCTCCTCCCCGCCTCCGGCCGGCAGGACAGAACTACCTCTCCGGCAGCCTTCTGATCAGTCGGCGGGCAACCTGGCGCCGCCCGCTCCAACTGCGAATATTCCCAGTCCATCCCCGCAGCTTCCCCTTGCAGCTGCGACCCTCCCCGGGGAAAACATCGCACCAATGGATTTGGGGAACATCCAAAACGGATCGACGGTTGAGTTTTCGATGATCGGCCCGGACTCCCAGGCGATGAACGCGCAAGCGAATCCGTTCTTGATCCAGGTCGATGTAACGTTTACGGACCCAGGTGGCCATGCGGTCGTAGTCCCGGCTTTTTTTGACGGCGATGGAATAGGCGGGCCGGATGGGAATGTCTGGAAAGTGCGCTTCGCACCGGATGTCACCGGTGAATGGACCTTTGCATCGAACAGCTCAACGAAGCAACTCTCCGAATATCAAGGCGGCTTCCGGGTTGTCTCCGCCGATACCTGCGTGGGGGAACAGGTCACAGACCTGCGATGCAAGGGGCGCCTGGAATACCACGGGAGCCATTTTCTCCGCTTTGAAAACGGGGATTATTGGATCAAAGGCGGGGTGGATGATCCGGAGAATTTTCTAGGAAAAGCGTTCGGCAGCTGGCAGGAGAAGAAAGAGGCCCTCGACTATCTGGCCAGTCAGGGAGTCAACTCCATTTATGTAATCACCAATAACATCGATGGAGATGGAAAGGACACCTGGCCCTGGCTAGGATCTACCCCTGAGCAGGCTAAACAGAACAGCGACCGGTTTGACACTGCCAGGCTCGCCCAATGGGAGGATTTTTTCTCGCACGCCGAGTCTAAGGGAATGGTTCTACATATCGTGTTGGACGATGACAGCGCCTGGAACGAATACAATCACGAGCTCTACTACCGCGAGATGATCGCCCGTTTCGGCCACCATCCTGGGATTATTTGGAACATAGGCGAAGAAGCCAATGAGATCTACAGCAACGATCAACAGGTGGAATTGGCGCAGACCTTGCGAGCAATGGATCCTTACCGACACCCGGTGACCGTTCACAGACGCGCCGACTGGCCTTTCGTCGGTAACCCGCAATTCGACTTGACCAGCATTCAGGTTGGCGATGGGGCTGAGGCTTTCTCCGAGGCGGACTTGAGGGATTTAAACCAGATCGTGAACAACCAGCGGGAGAAAAGCGCTTCGGCGGGACGCCCGATCCCGGTCATGATCGATGAGACTCCCGGTATCGACCGAGTGGATGAATCGATCCGCCGCAAGGTTCGCTCCCAGCTGCTGTACCCAACCTACCTGGGGGGCGGTAATTTCGAGCTTCATTTCCGGGATACTTTCGTCGAGAATGGCCTGAGCAGCCTGGGCGAGCTCGAGCCACTCCTGGAAGATATGCAGCGCGCTCGTCTGTTTCTGGGGGCGTTGCCCTTCCATCTGATGAGTTCCTGTAATCATCTGCTCTCGAGAGATGCAGGTTTCTGTTATGGAGTGCCTGGGCGGGTTTACGCGCTGTATCTTCCAAGGGGGGGAACGGTTCGTGTCGATCTTTCCGGGATGACCGGCCCGATCGATGTGACCTGGTTCGATCCGCGCACCGGGGATACCCATGATGCGAACTCTGTCCAGGGAGGTGGGGAGGGTTCGTTTACTTCACCATCGGATGAAGACTGGGT
>DATDRQ010000140.1:0-6045 GCA_035291645.1 Anaerolineales bacterium | reverse complement strand
CGATCCGCCCAGGTAGACGGGCACCAGGAAGCGGTGCCTTCCCAGGGGAGCGCCGACCAGGCTGACGTTTCTGAGCAGCGTGTTCAGATGGCCGTAGGAGAAGAAAAGCAGCACAATCAGGGAGGTCAGCAGGGCGGCTTTGTAAGCATCGCGCAGCAGCAGGGACAGGCCTGCCAGGAGCACAGCAGCCAGGATTAAGGCCGAGATCAGGGCGCGCAGCCCCTCTCCAGCCGGGGTCTCGGCGATGTTGTGTGCGATCAGCGCCAGAACAGGATAGACTCCGAACAGGAGTGGATGGAACGTGAACGGCCTGGTTCTGAATAATCTAGACATGGGTAGGTGTTCGCAAGGCAACGCAAGGATTCTACCGCAACTTTACAAAGGCAGGATCACCCGCGCTCCGAACGTCGTAGAAGGAGCTTGCCGGGCCGCAAATGAATAGACGCTCGCACTGAGGCAGTGCGAGCGCCACGTCTGGTTTCACGAACAGACTTTATTGATTCGACGGTTTCCACATCCTTACGCGTGGTCCGGAAATCGCGGCCAACTTAGACCTGTTTCATCCGGCGGTGAAGCAGCAGCCAGCTCAACACGAACAGCACCACGCCGAGTGTGACCAATCCTCCTATCAAGAGAGGGTCAAGGCCTCCCCCGCGCAGCATGATGTTCTGCAATAACTAGATCCCGTAGGTGGCTGGCAGGATCCTGGAGAGTATGCTGAGCGGCTCCCACATCAAGCGCAGGTCGAGGAAGAAACCGCTGAAAAAGATGCTGGCTAATAGAAGCAGCATGGTGTACTGCACGGCCTGGGTATCGGTTTGCGAGATTAATGAGATGACGAAACCGGCACCCAGGGCATTCGCCTCGTCGGTCAGGATTCCAAGGTAAACCAGTTGCGGCCCCAGGTTCGTTGCAAATGCCTCGACCCGGTAGGAGAGCGGGTTATCCGGGGATGCGACAAAGATGGTGCGCAGGACGCGCGCCTCGTTGCGGTACCCCAGACCGAAAAGCAACATGATAAGGAACGGCCCCAGAACGAGCAAGAGCACCAGACGCGGCTGGCGCAATACCTCCACCACCTCTTTGCGCAAGAAGGCGGATGCACGAATCAGAAAACGATGAATTCTGCTCATTTCGATGCGCCTCGATCACTTTGACAAAAACATCGTCGAACAGCGGGATCGACTCCTCGACCGATTCGATCTGCAAATTGTTCTGGTTCGCCCATTCCATCAGCTGGGGGATCGCCGTGCTGGCCTCCTCGACGATGATCTCGACCCCATTGTCGCCGGTCCTGCGGAGGCGCCCATTTACGAAGGGCAGGTCTTCAATCCTTAGTTGCGAATCGTGGCTGATCCATCCAGTCGACCGTAAAACCACGATATCCCCTCCCAAGGCGCCCTTCCGTAAACCTTCGGGAGTATCGACTGCGACCAAATTTCCCTCCGACATGATCCCCACCACGTCGCAGTAAGCCGCTTCGCTAACGTACTGGGTCGTGACAAATAGAGACCGGCCTGCGTGCTTCATCTCATTAAAATGATCCCAAAACTTGGAACGCAGAATCGGGTCGATCCCTGCCGTCGGTTCGTCCAGGAAGATCAGATCCGGGTTGTGGACCAGGGTGGCAGCCAGGCTCAACCTCCGCTGCATACCGCCGGAGAGCTGGCTGGCCAGCTCGTGTCTGTCCTCGACCAACTCGACAAAATCCAGCAGCGCCATTAAATTTTTACCTCGCCGCATGCCGACACCGTACAGCGAAGCAGCGAAATTCAAGTTTTCCCAAACAGTCAGGTTTGGATAATGACTTCATGAAGATCGCCCTCATGAAGATCGACATATTGAACTGGCGATGGTTTTTGCATATGAACTCCTGATTAAGTTTGGGCGCGGTCTCCGGATCACTTGTAAGGATGCGAAGACCGTCGTATCGAAAAATAACTCCTGGATATGGCGGGCGACGAACCTTAACTGGGAAATAGAGGCCGGCTCCCCAAGAAACATCGGTTGTTCACCGCGGGGGCTGGCTAGGTTTTACTGCCGTTGCGGGGAAACACCGAGGTAACTATACTGACTTCAATTGAAGTGGGAAATGGGGGAAGTACCTGCGAGCGAGTAGGAAAAAGCCTACCGAAAAAAAGACGAGCCCTGTCAGAGGGGCTCGTCTTCTCGCTGAAACTCAAATTGGTTAGCTAACCGGTTCGGGGATCATTTCTTCCAGGATCATCTCAAGAGCCATGGTGTGGCTGCAACGCCCGCGGGACTGGAAGAAATCACAATCACATTGCCACTCACTGTTTCGAAAAAGGACGGTGTGGGGATTGTTCTCACCGTCGAACGTAACCTTGAATGATTCGAAATGGATTCGATCGCGCTGACTGGCATATCGCTTAGCCTTCTCGATCTTTCCGATCATCCCGTAATCCATTTGTGAACATCTCCTTTCAAGGGAAATAAATGGTAACGAAGAGGCACGCGGGTTCCCGGCGTGCCTCTTAAATCCTGGTCGAGTGAGCGTATCTACACGACACTTGCATAATTGGGCGATTCTCCAGTCATCTCCAGTATAAGCCGAATCAGCAGGAAAGTCAACCAGGAATCTTTTTTTGCTTTCGCTGCCAGTTTGTGGGTGAAACGGCCACGCTCCGGCTTCAGATTGCAGACACGGCTTTGGTTATACGGGAGCTTACTTGAGGCTTTCTAGAAGGAAGAAAGACTGCCGCTGCGACGGGCGTGATCTTCTGCCCGGCGATACAGGTAGTAGCCCAGGAACGGCATGCCTATTCCGAAGAGGGTGACGATCACGATCTCCACGCTAATCGGAGCCAACTCCGGGTAACCAGGCGGGTAGTTCATCAGGGTCGAGCGGAAAGCGTCGACGCTGTAGGAGAGCGGGATCAAGCGGGAAATCCTCAACAGGACAGGCGGCAGGGCGGAGAACGGGAAGAAATTGGCGCACAGAATTAGAAAGACGAACTGGAGCAGATTTGCCATGGTCTGGGCGGTCTCGCGAATGCGCAGGGTCAGCGCGGCGAAGGCGAAACCGATTCCGAACGTGCCTGCCAGGCTCATGACCAGCAGATACAGGCCCAGCCAGGGGTTCTCGACCGGGAGACGCCCGATCATCAACACCATCAGGCCGCTCGCCGCCAGGGTTAACAAGCCTGTCCACAGCAGAATGTTGGCGACCCGGGAGACCAGACTGGCGAACTTACTGGCCGGGCTCAGGTACAGCTGCTCCAGGGTGCCCTGCACCTGTTCGTGACGCACGTTGTAGCCGATCGTCCACAGAGTGTCGCTTAAGAACATGAACAGGATGAATCCATAGATGACTACGCCGGAAGGGTTGCCGCTTGTGGGGGGCGCGCCGATCGGCGGCGGGTTGTCTAGATTGGCGCTGAAAGTCCTGCCGCCTAGCGAGAGGATGGCAACGATTAAGAATATCTGCCCGAACGAGGCAATGAAGTTGACCGGATAGCGCACCATCAGGATCAGCTCCTTGCGCACCATCGCCTTGAAGGTGCTGAATCCAGATCTTAAGCTGGTCGCAGTGACCGGTGGAGTGGAAAGCGCACGTTCAGACATGTTTCGTTATCACTCAGGTACGGCTTAGAACTGTCCGACCCCCTCGTTGCGCCGGATGCTGGTCTCTGCCCGGGTGAAGACCCAATAACCCAACAGGGGCGCGATCAGGGCAAATGCCCACAATACCGCCAGATCCAGGTACCACTCCTGGAAGAAATAGGTTAGCCCCAGCAGCGCCGAGCGAACCCCGTTCGTCATCCAGGTCGGTGGGAAGAGAAGAGCAATCGCCCTCAGCAGCGGGGGGAACATAGCGATCGGGAAGAAGATGCCCATCAGGAAACTCACGCCCCACTGCATCAGATTGATCAGCGCATTCGCTTCCTTGACCTTGATCACCAGCGCCCCGAACAAGAGAGCCAGGCCGTAGATCGGGATCAGCCCGGAAAGAATAAACAGGAAAGCCAGGCCGACCCCGCCCTCGAAGGGATTCACGCCCAAGATCTTTGAACCGATCAGGAATGCAGCCGAAGCAGAGAACAGGGAGCGCAGGCAGCTGTATAAGGCTGTGCCGCCAGCCACCCAAACCCGGTGGGTGGGGCTGAGGTAGAGCGCCTCCAGGGTGCCGGTCTCCTGTTCCCAACGCAGCCAGTAGGCGATGTGCCAGAAGGCATAGGTCACGATGGTGAAGGCAGCGGAACCGATCAACATGTAGGCGACGTAGTTGCTCGTGCCCGTGTTCTGGGCAAAATTTTCGCCTGCGTCAGGGCCGGCGGTCGCCCGGCCGAGCAGGATGGGCATGGCCGCGAACACGATCGGGATGAAGATGTCCATCAGCAACTGCCCGGGATACCGGGAGATGGTTGCCAGGCGCATGCGGGCGCTGGCCAGCACGATCGACAGGTTGGACTTTAATGTTGGGCTGGTCGCGGTCATGACCTGTTCACCGTTCGCGCGTATCCTCTGCCAGGGTGCGCCCCGTCTTGGCGATGAAGACGTCCTCTAACGTGACTTCTTCGGGAGCGATCTTCTTAATCGTCGCCCCCGTCTGGGTGAGGGCTTCGATTATCTGAGGCAAGAATTCGTGACCGTCGGAAGTGACGATCGTCAACAGATCGCCGCTATCGGCGCTGGTGCGGGTGGCCTGCTGGACGGTAGGCAGGCGCTTTACGGCTGCTACCGCCCGGGAGGGTATGACGCCTTCGATGCGGGTAACCTGATCGCGCCTCAGGGAGTCCTTGAGCTCCTCGATCGAGCCCAGGGCGAGCAGTTGCCCGTGGTCGATGATCGCTACCCGATCACACAAAGTCTCGGCCTCGCTCATGATGTGCGTCGTGTAGATGATGGTTTTCCCCTGGGCGTGCAGGTCGCGCACAACGGCGCGCAGCTCGCTGGCAGATGGTACGTCCAGGGTGTTGGTCGGCTCGTCGAGCACCAGGAGCGGGGCGTCGTTGATCAGCGCCTTGCCAAAGGCCAGTTTCATCTTCTGGCCGGACGAATACGTTTCCACGGTGCGGTCGGCGATTTCCCCCAGCTGGATGCGCTCCAGGATCTCCAGGGCGCGCTGGCGGCGATCCTGCGGGGAGAGATGGTAGAGTGCGCCGAAGTATTCCAGGTTCTCCCGCCCGGTCAGCTTCCAATACAGCCCACGCTCCCCCATCAGCATGCATCCAACCGAGGCTCGCACCTGATTTTCCTGGCGCTGGACGTGGAACCCGTTTACCCAGGCCTCCCCGGAGCTCGGCAGCAAGAGGGTCGTGAGGATCTTGATCAGGGTGGTCTTGCCCGCCCCGTTGGGTCCCAGCAACCCGAAGATCTCGCCTGGGCGCACTTCCAGCGTGACTCCCTTCAAAGCTTCGACGGTGCTGCGAAAAGACTTAAACAGACCTTTTCGCTGCCGGACTTGATACGTTTTGGAGAGGTTTTCTACCCGGACGGTACCGGTCATAGGGTTACTCGGAGAGGATGAGCCGGGCCCTGCAGGGAGAGCCTCGAGACCGTCTTATTCTCTGGAAAGTCCAATGGCTGCTCTGGCGGTTCGAGCTGGACTTGCCGTTTCCCGGCTCAAGGGGATGGACATCCAGATCAGAGTCTGCTGGATGTGAAAGCTGGCTGCTTCGAAGGCCGCCTGTCCGCGCCTGGCTGGGAAATCCAGGGTCATGCGCGCCCTCCCACCCAGCTCCCAGCGGGCATAGGGCAGCAGAGTGGAAATAGCCCGGTCTTCTGTCTCCGGTGAACAGGCCAACCACAGGTGGTCGGCGTGGTGGAGGTGAGGCTGCCAGGACAACACCCCAAGCAAGTCCTTCCCCTGGGTGGCGGCCCACTGCTTAATGGCGGTATCGTTGAAGAAACGGTAAACGCTACCGACCAGCCCGGGCTGGAAGGAGTGTAGGTTGAATGGCAGGTGCCAGGTGAGCGCAGGTGGGTAGAGGCTCTTCAACCAGATACGCTGTTGTGACCAGTGTTGCCTTTGCCGGTGGGTGACGGCGATGCCAGGCGGGGGCTTAACCTGTAGCGGCGGTT
>DATDRQ010000139.1:0-8235 GCA_035291645.1 Anaerolineales bacterium | reverse complement strand
TACAAACGCCCGATGTCCACATGTTCCGCCAACACCTGCTCGAACTCGGCCAGTTTGGCTGGCTGGCCCAGGCGGGATTTGCCGAAGACGCGCTCGATGGCTTCGATCGTCTCCATGGTATTGCCGCGCACCAGGAGCACGGCGACGCCAAAGGCTTCGGCCTGCTTAACGATCAGCGGGCTGGGCTGCAGGTTGCCGGTCAGGATCAGGCAGGTGGTAGAGGTCTCCAGGGCAGCCAGCTGGATATCGGTGCGGTCGCCGCCGGTGATGACCGCCTTGTTCTGGGATTCACGGAAGCGGTGCAGGGCGGCTTCGGCGGTCATGGCGCCCACCGTCAGGTTTTCCACCAAGGCGTTCAGGTCGGTGGATTCGGTCAGGACACGGGCGTCCAGCACGCCGACCAGCTCGGAAACGGTCAGGGCAGCCAGGCTGCGTACCTCGGGCAGGGCGCCCAGGACCGGGATGCCGCGCTTCTCCAGGGTGGGGATGGCGAGCTGGGACACAAATTCGCCTGCCTCGGGCGGGACTCGATTGATGATCACCGCGCTCAGCAGGTCTCCCAGCCGGGCCTTGGCGGAAAGGGTATCGTCGAGGACGTGCACGTCTCCGCCAAAGCGCACTACCACCAGGACGTGGCTGCTGAGCGCCTGGGCGACCTCCGGGGAGGGCAGGCCGACGGCATGACCTTCACGCAGGCTGGCGCCTCCCTCCAGGAGCAGGATATCCTGCCCGGCATCCGCCGCCCGGTAAGCCGCTTTAACCTTCTCCATCAGATCGATCTCGCCCCCGCTTTGCAGGTGTTTGCGGAAGAAATCCGGCGTGATCACTACCGGGGAGAGCTCCCAGGGCTGGGCCGGCAATCCCAGGACTTCTTTTACGAAGGTGGCGTCCTCGTCGGCGATCTTCCCCGAGACCCGCCAGGGCTGCAGGCTGAGTGGTTTCAGATAACCCACCCGAAAGCCATCCGCCTGAAAGCGCTTGCCCAATGCCAGGCAGGTAGCGGTTTTTCCAGAATAGCGGATGACGGAGGTGATATAGAGGGATTTCACAGTAGAACTCCTTGGCTGACCGGCGAGGGAAGCGAACAGTTTCGGTCCTTTAGAAAACCTTACTTGCTCAAAACCACGCGCATATCGATGGCAATGGCGCCCTGGCCCTGGGGATAAACGACCAGCGGGTTGATGTCGAGCTCCAGGATCTCCGGGAATTCCTCCACCAGCTGGCTGACTCGCAGCAGGGTATCGACGATGGCCTGCTTGTCGAGCGGCGGCTGGCCGCGCACGCCCTCCAGGATGGCATGGGCGCGGATCTCGGACAGCATGGCCTCGGCTTCCTGGACGGAAACAGGAGATACCCGGAAGGTGACATCCTTCAACGTCTCGACGTAGATGCCGCCCAGCCCGAAGGTCATCAGCGGGCCAAATTGGGGGTCGCAGCTCATGCCGACCAGCACTTCCTGTCCGGGCGGGACCATCTGCTGGACCTGGCAGCCCCAGATATGCGCTTCCGGCAGGTAGCGTTGAGCCCGGTAGACCATCAGCTCGAAAGCGTCCTGCACTTCTTCGGCGTTGCGCAGGCCTACTTTGACCCCACCGACGTCGGTCTTATGAAGGATGTCTGGCGAGGCGATCTTCAGGACGACCGGGTAACCGATCTGGCGGGCGATCTCGACCGCCTGCTCGGGGTTCCTGGCGATCTCTGATTTGGGTATAGGAAGGCCGTAAGCCGTCATGATCTGGCGGGCTTCGGTATCACCCATCGAGACCCGTTTCTCCTGGCGCACCCGATCGATCACGGCGCGCGCCGCCCGCTGGTCTACCTCGAACGTCACATACTCCGGAGCCGGGCGTTCCCTGATTTTGCGGTACTCCGACATGGATTGGAAGGCCAGGGCGGCTCGCTCAGGGAAGGGATAATTGGGGATATCCATGGATTGGAGCAGGTCGATACCCGCCTCGACGCGGGCTTCGCCCATGAAGCAGGCCAGGATGGGCTTTTCGGTGTCCCGAGCGGACTCGCCGACCGCCTGGGCGGTGGCTTCGATCTCGGTCATCGCCTGAGGGGTCAGCACGACCAGCAGGCCATCCACGTTGGGGTCGGCGATCACCTGTTCCAGGGCAAAACGGTAGCGGTCGGCGCGGGCATCGCCGAGCACGTCGACCGGGTTGGCGGCGCTGGCGGCGTCCGGCAGGTACTGCTGCAGGGCGTTGATCGTCTCGTTCTTGAAACGCGCCATGGAGAGCCCGTTGCGCTCCAACGCATCGGTCGCCAGGATGCCGGGGCCGCCGGCGTTGGTGACGATGGCAATGCGGTCGCCCTTAAGCAGCGGCTGGTAGCCCATCGCCAGGGCGATGTCGAAGAGCGACTGCATCGCTTCGGCGCGCAGGACGCCGGCCTGGAGGAAGGCAGCCTGGTAAGCCTGCTCGGAACCGGCCAGCGAGCCGGTGTGGGAGGATACGGCGCGTGATCCGGACTGGGTCACGCCGGACTTTATGGCGACGACTGGCTTGAGCGCGGTGACCTGGCGGGCGGTGCGGATGAACTCCTGCCCGTTCGACATGCCCTCGCTGTAGATCATGATCACCCGGGTGTGAGGGTCATCGCTCCAGGCTTTGAGCAGGTCGATCTCGTCTACGTCGGCTTTATTTCCCAGGCTGACGAACTTCGAGAGGCCCAAACGACCGGCTAGGGCGATGTCCAGGACGGCGGTACCCAGGGCGCCGGATTGGGACATGAAGGCCATCGGCCCTCCGGGCGGGGTGCCAGCCGCGAAAGAGGCGTTCAGCGGGGTGAAAGTGTCGATCACGCCCAGGCAGTTCGGCCCCACCAGGCGGATGCCGAATTGTCTGGCGATCTCGATCAGCTCCAGCTCGCGCTCCAGCCCTTCGCGCCCGGCCTCGCGGAAGCCGGCGCTGATCACGATCGCCGCCGGGATGCCTTTCTCTCCGCAGGTGCGCAGGGAATCGGGCACGTTGGGATAGGGGATGACGATCACCGCCAGGTCGATCGGTCCAGGCACCTCCAGCACGCTCGGGTATGCCGGCAGCCCCAGGATCTCTTTGGCCGACAGGTTGATGGGATAGACCTGGCCCTGCTCGAGATAACCGACCTCCACCAGATTTTTCAGCACGGCAAAGCCAAGCTTCTTCGGGTCGGTGGATGCGCCGATCACAGCCACAGAAGCAGGCTTGAAAAAGGCGTCCAGATTTAACTTCAGATTATTTGCTACGGATATTGATGAGGACACTGGTCGTAATTTGGGGGGAGGCGGTGAGAATGGTGACCGTGGCTGCCCGATCGATCTTCTCGTATTGCAGAAAAGCGGCATTTCCCATGACAAAGGATCCGGCCTGGACGGCCTGCCAGCCTGCCAGCAGCATTTCTTGCCGGTAAAAATCTAGGACAGTCTGGAAGGATAAGGTAGTGGTATAGGAAACCGTATCGCTCGTTGCCGTTAAGCTAGTGAGGTCCGGGTCTGCAACGATGGGGATATCCTCGGGCGCCTGGCCGCCTCCGAGCACCTGGGTCGCCAACGCCTGCAGGGTGCCCAGCACATCCCCGGGTGCATAAGTCGTGAGGGCCTGAAGCGCCGGGCCCTGGTCAGTCAGGACTGCCTGGGCGGTCTCTTTCAAGCCTCTTTCGTCGGCCTCGGTCGCCAGAGCCTGGGCCGTCTCCAGAAGAGCAGGCCCTTCCTGGGTGGCGAGGGCGCGGGCGGTGCCCAGGAGGCCGCTTTCCTCGACGGCGGTGGCGGCGCCTTGAACCTGAGTGATCAACCCCTGGGCCTGGGTGGAAATAGCCCCAGCCGTGCCGCGCGCCTGGCCAAGATCCTCCTGGAGGCCAGTTACAAGCTGACAGGCTAACGATAGACCGATCAGCAGGCTGATAAGCCAGGCGACCTGGTAGGATTTCCTGTGCATGGCTGCTTCCTCCTGCTTTTGATTTTAACCGAAATGGAAGGAATGTAGGTAGGGCAATCGCATTTGATGATTCCTTCGACCCCCACCCCAACCCGCCCCCTGCCAGGGGGCGGGAAATAGAGGACTTGGAGTGTTCCGCTGGCGGCTCTGCCGCCAGCGGAACACTCCAATTACTTAGAATTCGCTAACCCGTAAAAATGGATTGTCATCGTGAACATGCGTTCCCCGAGCATACGCATCCAATTGATCAGTTTAATGACCAGGTAAACTAATAGGATCAGCGGCCAGAAGAGGATTACAAGGATATGCAGCAGGAATTTGAAAAGTATTTGTAAAATAAGCCAGATACGGTGAAAAAAGATTTCCACAATATACATCGAAACGATATAGGGTGATGAGAAAATAGCAAACGAATAAATAGCGAATCTCTTTCGTACGAGGGTTCGACTTTCTCTCGAAAAGGCAAGGAATAGACCTTGGAAAACCCATACTGCAAACATGAACAGGATAACAATCGCAAGGAAGGTTAGAGCGATGTAGTCCAGGATGTCGACCATTGTATATTCCTTCACAAGCAATTATGCGTGGTATTGATGAAATATCAAGCAACTATTTACTGACCTGAGGTAGGACATCCCTGGCGATTGTTTCCAGACCGTCCAGGTCATCCAGATCCAGCCATTGGAGCATGATGCGCTGGAGGCCGGCCTCGGCCCATTTCCCCAACTGCTCGACGAATTCGGGAGCCGTGCCGACTACCGCCCCGCGCTGGCGGAACTCCTCGGGGGTAAACCTGGCGTACGTGCGCGCTTCGACCTGGCGGTGGACTTCGGCTGTATCCTTGCCGAATACGCAGTTCGTCATCAGAGACCGGCGCACCTGATGCGGTTGCCTGCCGCGCTCGACCAAATGCTGGTCGAGCAGGCGGTTCAGGCGGATAAAATTGTCCGGGGAGATCTCGAACGCGTTCCACTCGTCGGCGAAGCGCGCCACCAGGGGCAAGGTTCGCCGGGAGCCTCTTGCGCCGATCAGGACCGGCGGGCCGCCCGGGCGCTGCGGCCGGGGGAGCAGGATGGCCTGCTCCAGGTGGAAGTAATCCCCGGCGAAGTCGACGGGCGCCTCGCTGCGCAGCAGGCGGGTGATGACCTCCAGACCTTCCTCGAAGCGGTCGATGCGTTGAGGCAGCCCAAGCAGGTCAAACCCAAATTTGAGGTGTTCACGCTCCTGCCAGCCGGCGCCCACCCCCAACACCAACCGGCTGCCTGAGAGGTCGTCCACGGCAGCCGCCATGCGGGCGGTGAGGGCTGGATGGCGAAAGGAGATCGGGGAGACCAACGGGCCGAATTCGATGCGGCGGGTGTGGCTTGCCAGCCAGGCCAGGGAGACCCACAGCTCCAGCGAGTCTTTATCCGGCGGGTTGCGGTTGGTGAAGTGATCGGAGCGGTACAGGCCGGCGTAGCCCAGATCCTCCACAGCTGCGGCGATGCGCTGCCAGCGGGGCCAGTTGAGGCCGTTCTGCCCCTCCAGGAAAATGGCAACTTCGATCATGCTCGTACCCCAAAGGATATGTTTTGTCTGTCCTGCCAGGCGGCGCCAGGGCGTGAATTGTTTCTTGAGCCTACGTTGGTGGACAGCTACCGCGAGGATCGGCTGGGCACCCGCTGGTCAAGGGAGTCAGATGCAATAATCAGGCCTGGACAGGATGGTTCCTGGCACAGGCCTGAATCTTGAATCGGGATCTCCCAAGAAACAATGAGTCTAGGGCATTAATCAATCGTATTCGCGGATAAACTCCTCGGCTTTTTCGACCAGGTCGCGGTTGCCGATAAACATTGGGGTGCGCTGGTGAAGCTGGGTGGGTTCCAGGTCCAGCAGGTTAGTAGTTCCGTTGGAGCTGGTCCCACCGGCCTGCTCGGTGATGAAGGCTAAGGGAGCGCCCTCATAGGCCAGACGCAGCTTTCCGTACGGGTATTTGGGTTCTTTGCTATCCGACGGATAGTAGAATATCCCGCCGGCGAGCAGGTTGCGGTGGAAATCGGCCACCATGGAACCGATATAGCGCAGGGATAAACCTTTACGAAAGTTACCAGCCTTGTCCGGTTCGTCTCCCTGGAGGTATTTCGTAAAACGCCGGATACCCTCGGACCAGTATTTCTCATACCCCTGGTTAACGCTGTAATACTTGGGTTTTTCCGGGATACGGATATCCGGGTGGGTGAGCAGGAATTCACCCACGGCCGGGTCGAGGGTAAAGCCATGCACGCCCATCCCGGAGGTGTAGACGAGCATGGTGCTGGCGCCGTAGATCAAGTAACCAGACGCCACCAGGTCGCGGCCGATCTGCAGGCAGTCGTCCAGAGTTGCCGGGCTACCATCCCCGCTCTTGCGGCGGTAAATGGCAAAAATGGTACCAATACTGACGTTGTAATCGATGTTTGAGGAACCGTCCAGGGGATCGTACAGCAGGACGTATTTCCCCATCGGGTATTCCGGAGGGATGGGGATGATATCTTCCTGTTCTTCTGAGGCCAACACTGCCAAGCGCCCGGTATTGTAATTCAACCGGCTCATCATCAGGTCTGCCAGGACGTCCAGCTTCATGACATCTTCGCCCTGGACATTCACGGTGCCTTCCTGCCCGAGGATTTCCGCCAGGCCGCCGCGGGTGGTCTGGCTGGCGATCACCTTGCCAGCCAGGGCGATATCGTAGAGCAGGCTGGTGAGCACCCCGGTCGCCTCGGGGTGACTGCGCTGCTCCTCCAGGATGTGGCGTTCGATAGTCATGATGCGGGTATGGTCAGGGGTTTGGATGAGCATAAGGAATCTCCTTTCGAAGAAGTGAGCTTTTTCGATCGTTCCATAAAAAGCGATCATCCATGCGAGGAGGCACCTCGCCAGTTCTGTGGCTCAAGGACTGCCGTTCAATTTCCCTCCGAACGGTTTTCCTTCGATCTCATTATACAGGAAATTCTTTTGCAGCGCTTTGTTAGGTTTTGTTGTTATGCTCCACGGTTATGACGACATTTCCCTTTTTGTGTCCTTTGTCCACATATCTGTGAGCCTCGACAATTTGTTCCAATGGATAGACCCTATCAATGACCGGTTTTATCTTCCCCGCTTCAATAAGTTCTTTGAGGAAGACAAGATCTTCGGATTTTGGAGGTGGGCCCCCACCTATACATTTCCTGCTGCTTGTCATTGCAGTCCATCGCATTCGCAAACTTATTCCCGGCGCAGAAACAGCTTGAAGATAGGTTCCATCCTTCTTCAGCGATCTAATGCAACCTGAATATGAACCCTTGCCTACGGTGTCAAAAATAACATCATAGGTCTCACCGTTCTTGGTAAAATCCTCTTTGGTGTAATCAATGACCTTATCGGCTCCCAAGGATTTTACCAATTCCAAATTTGTGGTACTGCATACTCCAGTAACATCTGAACCAAAGTACTTGGCAAGCTGCACAGCAAATGTACCGACACTCCCTGAAGCGCCGTAGATCAGAACTTTTTGTCCCCTCTGGATATTTGCTTCTCTAAGAAAATACAAAGCCGTACGACCTCCAATAGGAATGGTAGTGGCTTCTTCACAGGTCAAATTGGCCGACCTGATGGCCAATAATCCATCTTCAGGCAGACATTTGTATTCGGCATAAGCACCAAAACCGTGTTCGAGAGTAGATGCAAAAATCTGGTCACCTTTCTTAAACAGCTTTACATCTTTGCCTACTGATTCAATTTCGCCGGTTAACTCCGCCCCCAGTATAGTTTTTTTGGGTTTTCTAATGCCAAGTGCAATTCGAGCAGGAAGCCAGTAAGAGAGAGGAACTGTGAAACTTCGCACCCTAGAATCTGCTACTGTTACTGTTGTCGCAGATACTTTTACTAACACTTCATTGTCCTTGGGCGTAGGTTTTTCCATCTCTCGTAATTCGAGAACATCGGGTGAACCATATTTTTCATAAACAACTGCTTTCATAATTTTCTCCTGAATGGTTATGTTGAGTAAATCTGGTTGTTTTTGGATTTTGTTTGTTCACTTAGACTCAGCTTCGGCATCGTAAGAGAACACTTCCTCTAGCGGCACGTCAAAAACCCGCGCAATGCGAAAAGCCAATTCCAAAGAAGGGGAGTATTTTTCTTGTTCCATGGCAATAATTGTTTGTCGTGTCACACCTACCTTTTCAGCCAATTGTTGTTGGGTCATTTCATCGTGAAAAAAACGCAATTTCCGAATGTTATTTCTAATCCGACTTTTGCCCATATTAGAATCCCCTTCGATAAAGATACAGCCGTGAAATATCGCCAATAATCTGAGCCA
>DATDRQ010000138.1:0-5872 GCA_035291645.1 Anaerolineales bacterium | reverse complement strand
TGGCCAGCTGGCAGCCCAGGCCAGCCAGCAGGAGCAGGATCAGCAGGAGATACACTGGCGTGAAACCGGTTCGCGGCATGGCAGTCCTCCTTGATGGCCGTACACCACAGCCTGGCTCGCTGCAGGCAGAGCGCGCCACAGGCTGTGGTCGGATGATCCATTCTAACATCAGTCATTCCGGGCGTAGCTAGGAATCCCTTCGGGGACCACCATCCAGATCCAGGTTTATAGGGCTATCGCTGCAGGGATTCCTCAGCCCTGCACAGAACGCAGGGCTTCGGAATGACAGGCGTTCGCTCACCGTGCGAGGAATGCCAGCGCCTGGGGAAGGTGGTCGTCGTAGTGCTCGAAGGTGTTCTCGGCGATCAGCTTCCAGGGCTGCCAGTCGGGGGG
Organism: Anaerolineales bacterium; assembly: GCA_035291645.1. Classification (GTDB taxonomy): domain Bacteria; phylum Chloroflexota; class Anaerolineae; order Anaerolineales; family UBA4823; genus DATDRQ01. The sequence continues at coordinate 5,479 of DATDRQ010000138.1, read as the reverse complement.
CATGTCCGAGAAGCGCCCCGGGTCGTGAATGTCTTCCTCGGACAGGGTGTCCAGTAATTTGAGCAACTGCGCATAGACCTGTCTGGCCTCCTGCCGCACGTCATCCAGCGAACGGTCCTTGTTCTCGGCGTAGATGGCCGCGTTGCGCTGGTCCAGCGGCAGGTGCCACAGCTCCGATCCGACCAGGGCGTGGGCTCCGATCAGGCCGTTCATCTCCTTCTCGTGCCAGGTGATGTGGGCGATCACGTCCTTGCCGGACCACTCGCCGGAGAAACCGGGCTGCTGCAGGGTGTGGTCATCCAGCAGCAGAAGAGCCTGCTCCCAGGCCTTCCGGCTGCGCCGGATGCGATTGATGAATTGTTCTTTGTCGATCAATTCACTCATCTATGAAATTGTTGGATTCTGCCAGTTTCGGGCTCATTCAAGAGGGATCGAAATATATTCTGCGATAGTAGCAGGGGCTGGAATAGGTTGGTTATCTTCGATCAAACCATGAATGTGGAGCTCGATCGCTTCCTGCATATTCTGAGTGACTTCTTCTTTACTCCAGCCGGTGGCTATGCAACCGGGCAAGTCTGGTGAGTAGGCAGAGTAGTTACCGTTAGCTTTTTCTATTACAACAAGGTATTTATACATTGCCTTTATCCTTCTTCTTATCTCTATCAATTTGAGCCTGCTTGTTGATACTGTTCAACGTTCCTGGAGATAAATCATCATTCGGGTGTCCGGCGATAGTCACCCGTCCTCGTTTCTCCGGATGTTTAAATTGCCGGTGACTGCCCTTCGTTACTACTAGATACCAGCCTTGCGTAGGAAGAAGGCACCCCTCTGTGCGCGGGATCTATTCTAGCACAAAGGGAATTATCATCAAGGCCCCATCTCCTTCATGCGGCAGTCTTCGTCTTCGTACTCGATCTCCAGCGTGGTGTGTGAGAAATCCAGCTCGGCGGTCAGGGAATTGATGGCGCGCTTCAGCTGCAGGATCTGCTCACGGCTGGTGCATTCGTCCACCACGATGTGGGTGGTCAGCACGTGATTCTGCCCGTCCAGCGACCAAAGGTGGGTGTGGTGGACGGACTGGACGTTCTCCATTGTTAACAGCTGGCGCTCGATATCCGCCACGTCGAAATTCTCGGGGACGGCTTGCAGGAAGAGCGCTAGCACCCGGCGCAGGTTGCGCAGCACGTTCCAAAGCACGTAAAGGGTGATCCCGATCGACAGCAGCGGGTCGAGGATGTGGATGTCCCAAAACAGCATCACGACGCTGACCACCAGCACCGCCGCCCAGCCGAGCACGTCCTCCAGCAGGTGCCAGGCGACTACCTGCGAGCTCAATCCATTGTCCCGCCGCAGGCGCAGCGCCGCCAGCCCGTTGACGGCGATACCGACCACGGCGAACAGGACCATGCCCTGGGCGTTGGAATGCTGCGGATTGAACAGGCGCGGGATGGCCTGTGACAGCACCAGCACCCCGCCGGTGAGCAGGATTGCCGTGTTGAGCAGGGCGGCGAGCAGCGAAAAGCGCCGGTAACCGTACGAATAGCGGCTGTCCACCCCGCGTTGGGCGTATTTCTCCAGGTACCAGGACAGGCCCAGGGAGAAGCTGTCTCCCAGGTCGTGCAGCGCATCCGCCAGAATCGCCAGGCTGTTGGTCCACAAGCCGCCGACGATCTCCAGCAGTGTGAACAGCAGGTTCAGGAAGAAAGCCAGGCGGATATTCCCGGCGCTGTCGTGCGGGTGGGTGTGGTTGTGACCGTTTGACAAGATTTACCTCGATACCTGCGAAAAACAACCAAACAGGTAGGATTATTTTACCATCGCGGGAGGCTTGCCGTACCCCGGAAGATGGGCCGGCAAGGGAGCCTGAAGATGAACAGGAGTCGAGGCTTCAGCCGGACCAGGCCAACCGGCTGAAGCCTTGACTCCAAAGGAATGAGAAAACCCCCGAAACTGCTCTCCGGGGGTTCCCGAGTAGCTTTGAAATGTAACGTTCCCGTTTACTCCACCGGGATATTTGAGTAGACCTTGTTGACGTCGATGCCCTGGCGGCGGCGGTAGGCGCTGAAGCCAAAGTAGATCGCCGCTGCCACCGCGTAGTTGATCAGCATGAACAGCATCGAGCTGGCGTTCTTCCAGCCGATGGCGTAGTAGGCGAAGTCGAACGGCGGGACGTGCGGGTCCCAGAACCACTCCACCAGCAGCCAGTCCAGGAACAGGAAGAAGACGATCCCGGCCAGCGTGACCAACGGCATCGGGCTGCCCGCCAGGATGCGCTTTGCCAGGTAGTAGAACAGCCAGCCGATCACCACCGCGTTGACCACGGTAAGCAGGGCGACCAGATAGGCCATCGACACCTCCAGGGTAGTCAGCCCCGCCAGGTTGGTCAGGACGAGCCGGGCGTAGTTGAAGGAGGTGAAGATCAGGTAGGCGCCGAAGACGAGGAAGACGAGCATCATCAGGTAGCCGAGCCAGGAGGGCATCTTGAACCTGGCGATCGGAGAGCCGTCAAACACGTCCCTAGACTTCCACGGCAGGATGGTGGCTGCCACGGTAGTGCCCAGGAAGGTCACCGCGATCACCAGGGTGGCGTCCAGATATAACGTTTGGAAGCTGAAGATGTCGTAGGCGAACAGGTAGGCGACGATGAGCGAGGGGACCACCATCAAGAGCAGGGCAATGACCGGGGTGCGGGTGCGCGGCTCAACATACGATACTTTCTCAGGCAGCATGCGGTCGAATGCGGCCGCGAAGATCACCCGCGTCGAGCTCAAGAAGACCGTGCCGGACCAGCCGAACCACCACAGGCTCATCAGCACGAGGACGAGCAGCTGCACCGCCCGGCTCTTGACCATGAAGGCGGCGAACAAACCCGGGTAAGGCCAAAATGGCAGCGGGGGCGCCTGGTCTGTGTAGCCCCAGGTGTAGTTCCAGAATGCGCCGTTGGCGTTGTTATAGAAATCCCAGCCCAGCGTTTTGGCGATCAAGGCGAAGAACACCAGCGCGCCGACGACGGTCACGATCACGGCGGCGGTCATGCCCCAGAAGTTGCGCTTGTAATCGGTGGCGCCGCGCACCTCGCCGTACAGGGTGGAACCCCAGTTCGGCCACAGGTTGAAGAACACGATCATCGGGATGAGCGCCATGCTGATGCCGAAGGCCAGGCTGCCGAGCGGGGCGGTGACGGTCCCGGCTTCCTGGCCCGCCACGATCGTCTCGGCGTACAGGTCGGTTGCCTGGGTGCCGAACATCTCGGGCACGACCGTGTTCAGATTCTCGACGAAGGCCGGCTGGCTGCCGAACAGCAGCAATAAGAAGACCAGAGCCAGGCCGATCACGCCGCCGTAGAAGCAGAACTTCTGGATGCGGGCGTACCACTTCATCCCGACGGCGATGTAGATTGCCACCAGCAGGCACAGCACCACAGATGCTACCAGTATGCCGTTGTTGGCCTGGGTGAACCACAGGGCGGCATCCTGGGCGCCCAGCACCGCCAGGATCGGGGTGAACACCTCATAAACCAGTATCTGGCCATACAGCGGAACCCACAGCCACAGGATGAACCACCAGCCGGTGACTGCCAGGATGAAGCCGATGCCTCGCCCCAGGATGCGGCTCTGCCAGACGTAATCACCGCCGGCGCGTGGCATGGCGGAGATCAGGCTGGCGTAGACGATCACCTCGAAGATCGTCAGCAGGCCGCCGACGATCACGGCGGTCGCCAGGTTTCCCTCGAAATAGTAGCAGTAAGAGAAGATGTACAGGCCGAGTGTGACCAGGTTGATCGAGAAGGTGGCGTAAATGAAGGCGTCGAACATCGACCAGGAGCGGACCAGGCCGCTCGCCTTGCGTACGAACAGGGTAACTTCACTACTCATTAGGATCCTCCTAACTTGAATTCGTGATTGTTATGAAGAAAGATGCCTGTCCTTAGATCGGTTTGGTTCTAATCTGCTGGTTTCGGTTCGATGTAGCCTCCTTTCCGGTATGCTCCATTCTTCTTAACCCGGTTTTCCGGCGCGGGTTGCGCGATATTCCTCACTTACCTGTCATTGTGAGTAACCCCACAGCGCTCCGCGCATTTCTTTCTGGAAGAAACTGTCTTTGCGAGGAGGCGGGTCTGGGTACTTAGCCAGACCTGCCGACGAAGCAATCTCAGCACCGGCGAAAAGCGTAGATTGCTTCGTCGGTCTCCACCGCAAAGAACGCTGTGGAGACCTCCTCGCAAAGACATGGATCCAGTTTCTTTGGAGCGTTCTTTGCGAAGCAATCTCCTCCCTCATCCCTGCGTCAAAATGTAGTTGCCGACCTTGTCCGGCTTGAGCTCGACCACCGCGCCGTGCAGGATGCCCTGCTCGTACATGCTGCCCGGGTTGATGCACAGGGTGCGCTTGTACTTTCGGGTGCCCTTGCCCTCGTGGATGTGCCCATGCAGGCCCAGCAGCGGCTGGTACTTCTCGATCACCTCCAGCACGGCCTGGCTGCCCACCGAGATCAGCGACTGCCCGGCGTAGGCCAGGCGCATGTCCTTGGTCAGTTCGGGGGCCATATCCAGCCCGCTGCCGTATGGCGGCGGGTGCAGGTTGAACACCGAGCGGGGGATGTCCTTGCACCCGGCGATGACCTCTTCGAGGCGCTGGCGCAGGGTTTCGTCCGGCTCCTCGCGGTGGGTATCCCAAGGCGTCGGGTTGGACCAGCCGGAGCTGACCAACTCGTGGTGTTTGTCGATCGAAATCACTTTGCCTTCGGCATGCACGACGCTCTTGGAGGTGGCGATCATCTGGTCGACTTCGAACACGTCGTCGTTGCCCGGGCAGACATAGCACTGGATGCCGGTACCGACCAGCTTCTGGTCGGCGTACTCCATCCAGCGCTCAAGGGTCTTGAGCACCTCTTTGAGAAAGAGATCGTCAGACTTGCCGGGGGTGCTTGAGATGTCTGCTACCTCCTCCGGATTGGTCACGAAGGGGTAATAGCCGCGATTCTGGATGGCCGCGGCCATCTTATCCACCGCCTCCTGACCTTCCAGCATGGTCTCCTGCTCGAGCAAGGTGACCTTGTAGCGTTCGCCTCCCTGGGCGATGATCGGCACGATCGCCTTGCCGGTCATGTCGCCGCCCAGGATCAGCACGTCCACCTCATAGAACTTCCCGGCGTTGATGAACTTCTTCCAGCAGATCTCCGACCCGTGCACGTCCGTAGCAAAGAATAGCTTCATGGAAATGTCCTTTTATGGCTTGATTTTACGTCCGATAAATCTATACTTTTTAACGCAAAGGCGCAATGGCGCGAAGTGATTTGTCCTTTGATTCCTTTGCGAACTTGGCGCCTTTGCGTTAATTTCTTCCTTTTACGTCTTCCAGCCAGCGCGGGAACTCGGCCGAAGCGAGCTTCTGCTCGGCGCGCCCCCAGCGCTCGGTCGCCCAGCCCCAGAAATCGTACTCGATCTTGGAGATCTTGGCCTGAATGGCGGCCCACAGGC
>DATDRQ010000137.1:0-3225 GCA_035291645.1 Anaerolineales bacterium | reverse complement strand
GCAGGTGACGGCGCGCAGCAGCCAGGCGGCCTGCCAGTCTTTCTTGATCGAACGGCGGGCCGGAAGGGTCGCCACGCGGCGCTCGACGGCGCTGCGGTTGACATGCGCGCCCGCCACCCAATCCAGGTCGAGGGGCGTGCCGGGGTTTGCGCGTTTTGAACTCATAGGCTGATCCTTTTCCAGCGACACGCGTCGCCAGGAAACCGATTTTCATCGATATAGCCTAATTCTACCAACTTATTCTCAAGCCTGGGAACAATCAGATGCTGGCATTATGTTATAATGCAGATGGCTATTCAGATAGCCATCTTGAGGAGGTGCTTAAATGGCCGACCAACATTCTATCGCTGAGGCCCGCCAGAACCTGGCAGCTCTAGTGCACAGGCTGGAAAAACAGCAAGTCATCGAGATCACGCGTAGGGGCAAGCCGGTGGCTGTCCTGATGTCTGTGCAAGAGTACCAACGCCTGTCCGCAGAGCGGGGAGGTTTCTGGAAGGTCTACACAGATTACATCAAAGATGTAAACCTGACCGACTTGAACATCGAGCCACAGGTGTTCGAGGGTGTGCGCGCCCCTGAGCCAGGGCGGAGTGTGAATCTATGACCCTACGCTACCTGCTGGACACCAACGTTATCTCTGAGCCGCTACGGCCTACGCCACACCCGGCGGTGCTTGAAAAGTTACGCCTGAACGAAGATTTCCTGACGATCTCTGCCATCACCTGGCACGAGCTGTGGTTTGGTTGCCTGCGCCTGCCAGTTTCGGCTCGCCGGACAGCTATCGAAGCCTACCTGCTCCAGGTCGTTGCACCTTCTATACCGGTAATTCCCTATGAAGAAAGTGCGGCTGCGTGGCATGCGGCTGAACGCGCCCGCTTGGCTACTTTAGGTCTGACTCCACCATATGCAGATGGGCAAATTGCAGCCATTGCTCATCAGAATGAATTGACCCTGGTTACATTCAATTCAGCCGACTACCAAGGTTTCCAGGATATCCTTCTGGACGACTGGCGCAGTTAGTCCGGATTTTTCCAGACTACGGGTCTCTTATTTACCTCTCGTAACCACAAATGTGTAAATTCCGGCTGCATGGTCTCCTGCACGACCGCCAGGAGCTGGCCGGTGAGCTGCTCCAGCTCGACCTGGTCGCGCAAGCTGGCGGCGAAGGCCTCCAGCGTACGCTGGGCATCATAGCGTTGTCGGTAGAAGCGCCGGTCGATGTCGCGCTGGATGCGCCGGCGCAGGGGGTTGAACAGGGCGGCGATCAGCAGGGTCGAGAGGACGATCGCTGCAGTAGACTGATCGCCGGCGAATTCCTGGAAGAGAGCCTGCAGCAAGACCACGCTGCCGAAGTAAACTACGGCCAGGGTAATTGTGAGGCCTCCGTAGACCAGGGTGCGGCGGATGATGACGTCGATGTCCCACAAGCGATAGCGCAGTATGGCTATTGTGATCGAAACTGGCAGGGAAATTAACAGGAACTGGATTAAGATCCAGCCGAGCAAGGTTGCCAGCAGATCGGGCTCTCCAGGGGGGACTTCCAGATATCCACCGAAGATGAGAAGCCAGAGTGGAAAACCAAGAATTAAGATAGAAAACCCGAATAAAATCCATTTAGTTTGCTGGCGTTCGAGGGGCGTGGAATCTCTCCTGTAGCGAAGAATTTGAAAGACAGGTCCAAGGGCTATCAAAATAATCAAGGCCAGGAATAACGGTATTTGTACCGGTGATAACAAGGTGAACCCACTGACTTCTAAGACATCGCTGATCCCGATTATCAAGATAGCCACTGCCAAGGGGATTGACGCCAAACGAGGGTAAAACCGTCCGTTAGGGAAGAGGTAAAGGAAAAGCAGCAGTAATATGGTACCAAGGGATTGGAGAAAAATCGATGGAAATAGCAGAGCCGGAAAGTTTGCGTACAGATTATCAGGATCTGAAATCGCCGCAATGGGGATGGCCAGTAAAACCAGGGAAACTGCCAGCCCGATTCGGGTGGCTCCCTGCCGCAAGAGGATCAACCCGCCCAAAAGCCAGTATACAACCACGGTCAAAGCGGCGGTCCCGGTCATGAAAGCAGCATATGCCCGGTTGGATAGCCCCCAGGATTCGAGAACCTCGACCTCGGCTGATGAAATTGCCATCCAGTTACATTCCGTCCCCTGGCAGGGCACCAGGAGCTGGAGGTAATCCAATCGCAAATCGATCAGGAATAAGGCCAGGAATGCCAGTGCAATGAGTGCCCAAAATACCAGCGTAATCCATCGCCAGGAGGAGTTAGGTTGGGATAGGGACATTAGCGACCTCATCCCTCACGGTCAGGCTGAAAGCAGACAGCACTTCATCAGCATTGTATTTACCCTGGCAAAACCGCCGGAGTGTCCCGCTGGATACAGCAGATTAGACTGCCACTATTGGCTGGCATGGCGGCGCAGCTGGCGGAAGAACAAACCACCCAAAGCCAGCCCGTAGAGCAGGTGCGCCAGGGCGAAATCCAAGGGGGCGATCTCGTTCAGAGAGGTGAGCCCGCCGGGCAGGATCAGCAGCGCCGCTACCAGATACAGGGCCAGGCCAAAGGCAGCGCCGCAGGCCAGGAAGAGGGACCCGGACGATGATCGGCTGATTGGCCGGATGACCAGATGGTAGAGGCCGCCGAAGGCCATCCCATAGATCCCGGAGACGGCCAGGTGGAGAAGCAGGCCGGTGAGCGGGGAGGGGTTCAGCTGGCCGGGAGAGAAAACCATCAGGATCTCCAGCGGCGCGTTGCCGCGCAGCAGGCCGGCCGCGACCAGGAAAGCGGCCATCAGTACGCCAGCCTGGATGCCGGAGAACAGCCCTTCGACAGCCGCCTCGCCCAGATCGGCAGGGGTCTGGAGGGGTGGACGAGAGTCTACCAGAGGTTTTCCTTGACCCATAACGGGATTCTCCTTTGAAGCAGCGTCTATCTCCCCCAAATATACTTCGAAATCGTCCTTAAATCGTTACGAAAGGATATACGGTGTCCTTTATCTGAATCGAACATTCTCCTACTACTTGTGCTTCTCCACAATGCTGGCTCTTTCGGTTTGAAATCAGGTTCAGTTAGTGCCCGGATAAGGGATGATAGCGTTCTTCCAATAAATTCCCTACCAGTATCTTTTCAATAAATTCTCATGGGGAAGGGGTTCCAGTATCACATGGCGGTGGAGGAGAAAACATAATAAAGAACAGATTGTTCTGCTCATT
>DATDRQ010000136.1:0-4301 GCA_035291645.1 Anaerolineales bacterium | reverse complement strand
CCTGGTTCGATTTTCCTGGCGTATACGCTCTCCACCTCTCCGGCGATCCAGCGCGCGTAATCATAATCGTGGATCATCAGGTCCATCAGGATTCCGCCGGACTTCTCTTCGTCCAGGAACCAGTTCCCTTCCGGTTTCTTTGGGCGATAGCTGCCCCGCGTCAACCGCAGCACGCCCGGGCGGCCGATCTGGCCCTCTGCAACCAGTCGCCGGGCTAACGCGTATTCCGGAAAGTACCGCACCACATGCGCCACCAGGAGCTGCACCCCGGCCTGGCGGCAGGCCGCCAGCATCTCCCGGCATTGGTTGACTGTGCGCGCCAGGGGTTTTTCACAGACGACGTGTTTTCCTGCCGCGGCTGCCTGCAACACCATTTCAAGATGTAGATGAGTGGGTGTACAGATATCCACGACATCGACATCCGGTAGCATCGCAGCCAGGTCGGGGTAGTTTTTCACCTCGTATTGGCCAGCGAGTTGTTGGGCAGCCTCGACCGTTTCTGCCGCCATGCCAGCCAGCTGTGCTCCGGTCTCTTCCCAACCGGCCGCATGCGTCGTTCCCATGAAACCGACCCCAACAATGCCAACTCTCATCGGTTTATGCCTCTCTGTTGGGACAGGGGAAATGTGGTGGGTGGGAAACCATTACCGGCGTCGAATCCTATTTAATCGCTCCCGCGGTGATACTCTTGATCAATTGCCGTGAGAAGAACAGGTAGAAGATCAGGATTGGCAGCATCGCCAGGACCAGTGAGGAGAGCACAGCATTCCAATCGCTCACGAACTGGCCCAGGAATTGCTGGACGCCGAGGGTCACCGTTGCAGTCCGGCTGCTGGGCGCCAGAATTAATGGAAACCACAGATCGTTCCAGATAGGGATCATCGTAAAGATACCGATCGCCCCCAGCGCGGGGCGCACCAGCGGCAACACCAGGCCATAAATGCGGTATTCGCTGGCCCCATCGATCCTGGCAGCATCTTTCAACTCTGTTGGCACCTGGCGCATAAACGAAGTCAAGATAAAGATGGTCAATGGCAGGGCCTGGGCAATATAGATCAAAATCAAAGCCACCAGTGTGTTGACCAGGCTCAGACTCACCATTAGCCGCAGGATGCCCACGGTACCCAGGCGGATGGGGATCATGATCCCGAGCGAGAGAAACAAAGCCAGGACTGTGTTGCCCCAGAACCTGTACTCCGCCAACGCATAGGCGGCCATCGAACCAATCCATAACGTCAGCAGCAGGGCAGATACCGTGACGGTGATGCTGTTTAAGAAATAAATCCCGAAATTCGCCCGCGAAAAGACCGTCTCATAGCCGATCAGGCTGAATGTCTCTGCGGTTGGAGGCGTGAAAGGTTGGCCGAAAATGGCAGGCCTTTCTTTGAATGAATTGATCAGGATCAAGACGATTGGAAACAGTGCGATCACTGCAGCGCCGATCAATATGATATGGGGTATTGCCCGCTTCAAAGCCTGGCGCAGGCGGTATCCCCGTGAAACCTCTTGAACCTGCCGGAATGGGATTACGCTTTCACCTTTCATCGTGGGTCCACCTCACAGCTCGTAGCTGGTTACCCGGCGCTGAAATGAGAAAATGTAAACCAGCACACCGACCAGGATGATGAGGAACATCATCGCCGCGATAGTCGCCCCCATGGACGGGTTGCCCAATTGAAGCTGTTGCCCGAAGAAGGTCCGGTAGAAGAAAGTCCCCATAATGTCGGTGGAGAACTCCGGGCCGGCGTTGGCGCCTTTCATGGTGTAGATTAAGTCGAAGGCATTGAAATTCCCGACGAAGGTGAGAATAGCAACGATGCCTACCGTGGGAAGGACGAGCGGAAATTTGACGCGCCAGAATACGTGCCACCCCGTCGCGCCATCTACGCGCGCAGCCTCGATCAACTCATCCGGGATGCCGATCAGCGCAGCGTAAAACAGGATCATCGGGATACCGATCCACTGCCAGACCGAGATCAGGGAAACAGTCAACAAGGCGGATTCAGGTAGACCCAGCCAGGGTTTGAACAGGAATCCCAGGCCAACCAGATCGAGGATGGACTCGCTGACGCCCCACAACGGGTTGAGGATTAATTGCCAGATAAAACCAATGATCACCACCGACAGGACGGTGGGTAAGAATAGGACCGTTCGATAGAAGCGGCTGCCCTTGATGCCCGAAGTCAGCAGCGCGGCCAGCAGCAACCCGATCGTGTTTTGCACCAACACATGCACCAGAAAGAAGACGAAATTATTTACCAAAGCTCCCCGAAATCGGGGAGCGAAATTATCGTCGGTGAACAATTTGACGTAATTCTGCAGTCCAACGAAGATTTCCTGGCGTGCGGCGTTTGGGGCAAAAAAGCTCAGGCGGAGAGAATTCACCAGCGGGTACACCATGAAGATGGTGTAGATCAGGATCGCCGGAGCCAGAAACACCAGGATATAGGTAGGGAAGGACTTTCGACCGGCGGTTGGCTGCATAGGCTATTTCTCCCGGTTGAATTGATTGCGCCTGGCGGCGCTCCAATACCGCCAGGCGCATGGATCAGTCAGAGAGAGACTACTGAGACGGCTCGTACCAAGAGTCCAGCCCGGTCTGGATCTCCTGACCGGCCTGTTCCGGGGTCAGCGAGCCATTCATCACCGCCGCGCTTACCCGCCAGAGCTCATTCTCCAGATTCGGCTCTCCGCGCGACAGGATCTGGTATGAATTGCGGATGGTCTCTTCGCAAGTATCGCGCCAGCTCAAGAACTCCTTCGCCAGCGGGTCCTCAAGCTCAATCGGTAGGTTCGATAGGGTGAAGAAACCAGGCAGAGCGTTGCTGTATAGCCCGGCGAACTCCTGAGAGGCGACCCACTCCAGGAATGTTTTGGCTTCTTCCGAATGCGCAGTCGCGGCGTTCATGCCCAGGGCGATGTCGGTGTGATCGCTGATGTAGCAGGTGTCCCCGGCATTTGGAAGGTATGGTGGGAAGATGCCCATCTCGAAGGGGGCGTCCTTCTCAAACAAGGAGATTTCCCATGAGCCGGTTGGATAGATGGCTGCCTGCCCCGAGGTGAACAGCACTTGGGCATCGGGGTATTTGACGGACTGGTAGCCTTCGGGCAGGTAAGGGGCCCATTCGGCCAGGTCGGTCCAGGTCTGAACATAGGGTTCGTCAGTGTATTTGGCGGTGCCCTTGATCAGAGCCTGGCGACCGTCCTCACCTTTCCAGTACACCGGCCCAACGTTTTGGAAACCCATGGTCGCGGCTTCCCACATATCTGAAGTGCCCATTGCCAGGGGAGTGTAGGTGCCGTCTGCCTTGAGCGCTTCCAGCACCGCCATGAACTCCGCCTTGGTCGTGGGTTCCTGGAGGCCGAGCTTGTCGAGAGCTTCCTTATTGTAGAAGAAGCCGTGGATGACGGAGGCCATCGGCACGCAGAAAACGTTCTGACCGTCGTCGGTGATCCAGGCGCTCTTGGCTACGTCGCTGAAGTTCTCCATCCCGGGCAGGTCGTTCAGCGGGGCCAGGTATCCTTGGTCGTAAAGCTGCAGAGAAGCATCGAAAGGCCGGCAGGTAATTAAATCGCCAGCCGTGCCGCCCTCCAGTTTGGTGTTTAGCACACCGTTGTATTCAGCCGGAGCGGTTGGCGCAAAGACCACGTCGATGTTCGGGTACTTGGCTTCGAAGGCCGGGATGATTTGATCCTCCCAAATCTGCAGATCGTCATTACGCCAGCTTTCAATGGTCAGCGTGACCTTCTCTCCGGCGGGAGCCTCCGTCGCGACTGGTTGCTCGCCGGTGGTTGCCGGAGCCTCCGTCGCAGCCGGTTGGCCGCAGCTCGCCAGCAGGAGGGCGATCAACACGAAAAATACGAAAATTGTGTGCTTACGCATTTTCTTCTCCTTTGTATTCGGCTTATTGCTTGTCTATCGAGAGAGGAATCTTCCGTTCTTGATCCAGTCACTTTTCCTCTGGGGTTCACCACCTCCTTTCGGCTTAAACAATATAGGACTTACCCAGTTGGCAGGAGGATGGGGGGTGTTTGGGCGGGCGAAGCCCGCCCAAACACCCCCAAGATCCCCCTGAACTGCGTAACATATACATTATAAACCTAAGCAATCCCCGTTGGATTGGGGATTGGCGTAAGGCGACCACAAAGTGGAGGATGCGATTAACGCCGGAGGGATTGGCTGCCCGGGTACAGCCTGCGGTCCTGGTTTCTGGCTGGCCTCACCCGGAGATGGGTGAATAGGCCGAAAGTGTCAGGGCCTGCTTCGGGCTCTCCACGCCCCGGATCAGGTTCTCAACCGT
>DATDRQ010000135.1:0-4728 GCA_035291645.1 Anaerolineales bacterium | reverse complement strand
TTGGTCCGCTCCCGTCTGGGGTCCTCCCTGCGGTTCTCCGGCGGATTGGAAATCCGCCTGCATCGGCCCGGCGCAGGAGCCAAGTAAGATTGCCAAAACCAGGATGCGAACAAAACCAGTTTTCATGTTTACCTCCCTACCACCTTATCGAGGAGTGCGCCACAGGCCCTCAGCGCGGCCAGCTCCAGCCGCCCCGCTCCGGCGCATCCATTGCCTCCTCGCCCTGGACGGGGCTAATCGACCCCGCCGCAGGCGTACACTGCGACTCTTCCGGCGTCCCGTCGTAGGGCGGCTTTCCCAAGCCGCCATTCTTCGGCGGGATTGAATCCCGCCCAACCGCTGGTTTCCGGCTGAAGCCTCGACTCCACCCACTAACTACGGCTCGGCGAAGCACTCGAACACCTCGACCGGGTCCGCCTTGGCCAACGCTTCGTTGCCAGCCTCGTCCCAGGCGTACAGCGTAATGGAAAGTTTTCCCACTATTGGAAATGGCCCCAGGGTAGCCCGGTAGAGGCCCTGATCTTCCCCTGCCATGGCCACTTCTCTGCGGGCGTCTCCCAGCTGCCAGGTGGCCAGCACCTCCCGGATCGGGCTATCATCCTTGACGCGGGCGGTCACGGTCACTTCTTTTGGATCGGTACAGCCGGACTCCACGACGACCTCCACAGGCTCGAGCGACACGAGCTCGATGCGGGGCGCCTCTCCGTCCGGGCAGCCGGTCACCTTGACCCTGGCCGCCTGGGGAGCGGCCGGCTGGCCGGCGTCGTCGAAGGCAGAGATCTCGATCGCCAGGAGGCCCGGGGTTTCAAACGGCCCCAGCTCGACTTGGTAGGTATCGCCGTCCTGGGGTTCCAGCGGCGCCTCTCCGGTGGCGTCGCCCAGCTGCCAGCGAGCGGTCACTCGCTCGACGCGGCGGTCGTCGGTCGCCCGGGCGGTGAGGCGGGTGACGACCGGCAGGGACGGGCAGCTCTTCCCGGCGGAGATCGTGCCGGGTTCGACATCCACCGCTTCGATCACGGGCAGCTGGTCGACCGGGCGGCAATCGACCACCCGGATCGGGGTCGAGCCGGAGGCAGCCCGGTTTCCGGCTGCGTCCAGGGCTTCGATCCGCACCGGGACCTCTCCCGGCTGGCTTTCCAGCACCAGATTGGCCTGGTAACGGTCATCCCCCTGGGGTTCCATCGACGCCGTGCGGCTCACCCCACCCGCCTCCCAGAAGGCGGTGACGCGTTGCAGCGGTCCATCGTCGGTAACCTTGGCTGTGAGCAGCAGCGGGGTAGGCGTCCCGGCGCACACCTGCCCGGTCGGGGCCAATTCTGGGTTGAGCTCCAGCGCGCCGATTACCGGGGTACGGATATCCGGGCAGGTGGACACGACGACCTCGAAGGACGGCGTGCTACCCAGGTTGCCGGCCCCATCGACGGCGCTGAGCGTGACCCGCATGGTCCCGGGGGCCTCCAGAGGCCCGATTTCGGCGATGTAGTTGCCCTTGGCATTCCGGCGCAGCGCGACCGCGTTGCCCTGATCCCCCAGCGACCAGAAAGCGGTCACGGCGGCGACTCCGCCGGGGTCCCACACGTCTGCCTTCAGGCGCACGATGCCTGCTCCCGGCAGGCAGGTTAAACCGACCCCGACCGGCTCGGTGGAGGGCGGCAGCAGGGTAATGCGTGGTGGGAGCCGGTCGCGGGTTGGCTGCGGGAGCGGCCTGCTGTCGGAGGTCTGTCCTTCTTGAGACGGCGTTTCCTGGGCCGGGGTGGGCGCCTGGGTGGCTGTGGTATTCGACCCTGGCAGGACGGCTGTGACCACCGGGGAAATAACCGGGGTGGGCGGCTGGGGAATTCCACTCGAGGCCGAGTCCTGGGCGCCATCGGAACGCCCCGCCAGGGCCAGCCGGGCCAGCGCGGCGCTGGCAGAGCCCAACTGGCGGGCGCGGCTGTCAAACTGATCCAGGGTAAAGGGCAGGGGCAGGGGCGGGCCGGGTTTCTCACCGGCAGGCACCATCAGGTAGTAGTCCGAAGGAACCGGGCTGAGCGCCCCACCTGCCGCCACCCCTAGCAGGCCGTCAAAATTTCCCACCCAGGTGATCCTGGTAGCCGGGTCGTAGACCGCGAAGAACTGCGTGCCCAGCACCAGGATTTGGGCGCCGCCGGGGGTCTTGACCTGGAAACTGCCCCCTGGGCTGTCCATCCGCCCGGTCATGCCGCCCCGCTCCAGGAACAGGCGCACGCTGAGCGGCGCGCCGGGGGCGCTGGCGGCCTCGACCAGGTTCGTACTGGTATCGTTGAACAGGCGCAGGCGCAGCTGCTCGCCGTAGTCCAGCAAGCCTTCGCCTCCCTGCGAGACGCGCACCCGGTCGCCGGCGAGCAATGGCTGGGTCCCGCTGACCGGGCTGAGCGCGGCTTCGCCCGCCCCTTTCTCGACCTGGTCCAACAAGCGGGTGAGCAGGCCGACCGGCGCGCCGGGGGGTGGCGAGGCAGGCCAGCCGGGCAGGTTACAGGCCAGCATCGCCAGCAGGAGCAGGAGGATGGGGGTGGTTTTTTTGGTGTTCATTTTTCATCAGGTCCTGTAGTAACGACTTTAGTCGTTTCCATACCGGTCAGAACGACTGAAGTCGTTACTACACCCGCCCGGTCTACGGCGGGACGGAATCTCGCCCTACAGGCCGGTCTACGGCGCCAGCAGGTTGGTGAAGGTCTCCTTGATCCGTCCCAGCCGGACGGCGAGCAGCATGGCGAGAGGTACGACCGCCCCCGCCAGGAAGGTCTGCCAGACGGCCAGCGTCCCACCGCCGATCCCCGGGCGCAGGTATGCATGCCCGAAGGCCTCTCCAAGCAGCAACGCCAGGCCAGAAGCCAGCCCGACCAGGGACCAGGTGCTCCAGGCCGGGCGGCCCGAGATCAGCGCCCAGACGACCCCCGCCCCAGAGACGAAGCCCCACAGCAGCCCTTCCGCCAGGATCAGCAGCCAGGAGGACAGCTCCCCGCTTGCAGTGGCACTAAGCAGGAGCACGAGGGCGAAGCCGAGCGCACCGGATAAGCCGCCCGCCAGCGCCAGCAGGCTGCGTTTCAGGTCGGGCTTGCGCGGGATGGGCAGGACGATCCCCAGGCTGTAAATGGCCGCGCCGATCAATCCCAAGAGCAGCTCGATCAGCAGCAGGAACGAAAACAGGAAAGGGGCTACGATCTGGCTGAAATAGGTGATCCCGAAGGCCAGGGCGAAGCCAGGCGCCCCGCCCGCCAAGATCAGCAGCTGCAGGCGCTGCAGGATCGGCCCACGCTGCAAGGCGCTCCAGCCGCGGTCGCTGCGCTGCACGAAGTCGAGGGCGTCCTTTGACTGGAGGACGATATCGTTGGATCTGCCCAGCAGGCGGGCTTCCTTCAGGTGGGCGCCGCTCAGCAGGTACTCGTCCGAGCGGTCGTGGACCAGCCAGGCGGACAGCTCCTGTTCGAAGCGCGCCCGCCGGCGCAGCAACTCGCGCTGCTCGCCGATCGCCTCCCGGAGCCGCTCCCACTTTTGCAGCACCGCCTCGTGGATGATGTCGACCGTCTCGACTGGCCCGTCCGATCCCTTCTCCAGCCCGGCGCTCAGCAGGCGGGCCGCCACCAGGTCGTCGATCAGCCCCCGGCGCAGCGGAGAACTCTTCTCTAATACATCTTTAGGACGCCGCCGGCGCACGTCGCGGCGCGGGTCGTCGTCCAGGGAGATATTGACCAGGTCGACCAGCAACGCCAGCAGTTCCTTCTGTTCATCGGAGGGGCGCGCCTGGACCGGCACAGGCTGGTCGTAGTCGCGGCTGGCGTAGACCTTCTCGGCGCGCTGCTCGATGGCCTGGGCCAGGCCATGATAGCGCTCCAGCTTCAGGCTGCCGCCCGCCCACAGCTCCTGCAGGCTGACCTGCAAAAGCGGCAAATAAGAAGGCTCGGCGGCGGCCTCTTCCGCCAGCTCTGCCAGCAGGCCCGGCTCGAAGCGAGCCCGCTGGAAGCGCTCGTCGGTTTGGGCGCGCGCCTCCAGCGGGCCCAGGATGGCGGAACGCAGCTCCGTGACGCTCATGGCGCGCAGCTCGACCCCCTGCTGCACGGCGATCTGCCACAGCGCCGGGTGGTTGAAGAGCTCGTCCAGGTAATCTGAGCGCAGGGTTGCCAGCAGATGGGAATGTACCTGCTCGAAAGGCGGCAGGTTCTCCAGGATATCGATCAACTGTTGGCTCTTTTCCGGGGGGGACTGGCTGAACAGCTCCTCAAATTGGTCGATCACCAGCAGGTTGACCTGCCCGGCGGGGGTCGACTCGGACAGCAACCGGGCGAAATCCGGCGGGGTGAGACCGATCGAGGCAGCTTGGACCGGCTCGGGCAGGCCGAGCTGGGCCAGGGCGTCGCCCAGCAGGGCCAGCGGGTTGCCGGAGGGGCGGAAGACGGCCAGCCGAGCCCGCCGGTCGCGGGCGGCGTAGTACTCTTCCAAAGCCGGCAGCAGCCCGGCCTGGGCGAAGGACGACTTGCCGCTGCCGCTGACCCCGGTGATGAAGGTCAGCACCTGGCGCCCGGCCGGGTCGGTGATTCGTCCCGCGGCGGCCTGGACGGCGGCCTCCCGTCCGGCGAAAGCCGCCCGTTTTTCGTAGGTGTAGCTTTCCAGGCCGGGGTAGGGGTTGGGCAGGCCGCGCACGTCATAGGCGGTCTCTTCGGTCAGGACGATCTTATCCCGGCCGACGAAATCCCCGCCGCCGGTGACGAC
>DATDRQ010000134.1:0-4617 GCA_035291645.1 Anaerolineales bacterium | reverse complement strand
CTGGTCTACCTGAGCATGGCGCTCCAGGCGGAAGGCATCCGTTACGGCGTGGAACACTGGCGGCGCCATCCCGATCGCGTCGCCGGAACCCTGTACTGGCAGCTCAACGACTGCTGGCCGGTAGCCTCCTGGTCCAGCCTGGATTACTTCGGACGTTGGAAGGCCCTGCATTACGCCGCACGCCGCTTCTATGCGCCCCTGATGCTTTCCATCGAGGACAAGCCGCCCGAACAGGCGGTTTATGTCTCCAATGATTTGCTTGAGCCCTGGGAAGGGGCCGTGAACTGGTCATTGGAGACGCTCGCTGGGGAGGTCCTGGCCTCGGGACAGGCGTCAATCAAGGCCGCCCCGCAAGCTGCGACTCAGGTATGCAGGCTGGACTTTTCCGACCGCATCTCGGATGACAACATCCGCAGGCTGGTTTTTGTCGCCGAACTATGGCAGGGGGACCGGTTTGTAACCCGGCAAACGGCGGGCTTCGCCCCGATCAAGCACTTATCCCTCGACGACCCAGCCGTGACCGTGAACCTGCGTGGCGAGAGGGGCCAATTGATCGTTGAATTGAACTCCCGCTCTCTGGCGCTCCTGGTGGAAGTATCTCTGGATGGTTTCGATGTTGTCTTTAGCGATAACTACTTTAACCTGCCTGCTGGTCGAACAACCCGGATTTCCTGTCCCATGCCTGCCGGTTGGACTTTGAGCCGGGCGAAAAAAGCTTTTCGCCTCCGCTCTGTCTACGATTCTTATTCCCATGGCTCTGCAGTTGGAGCGTCTTGAAGTGCCAAATTGATACTTAACACCTCCTATAGCCGATTTCAGCGTTTATCTCCCACCTGTAGACGGGACCTTCAGAAAGGATTGAGCCATGACTAAAATTAACGACCTGATTAAAAAAATGTCGCTGGAAGAAAAAGCCGCCCTGTGTACCGGGGCCAGTCCCTGGACGACGACTCGGGTCGAACGTCTGGGCTTGCCGGAATTGACCGTTTCGGATGGGCCGCATGGTGTGCGGCGCGTGGCAAATGTAAACGACTTGATCGCGGGGAGCCTGCCCGCCACCTGCTTCCCGACCGCCTCCTGCATGGCCTCCACCTGGGACGTGGATTTGATCCATGCCATGGGGCAGGCACTGGCGGAGGAGTGCATCGCCTTGAAGGTTGATGTAGTCCTCGGCCCGGGGACAAACATGAAGCGCACCCCACTGGGCGGGCGCAATTTCGAGTATTACTCCGAAGACCCCTACCTCGCCGGGCAGATGGCCGCCAGCTTCATCAACGGTGTACAAAGCAAAGGTGTGGGCACTTCCCTCAAACATTTCGCTGCCAACAATCAGGAGTACCAGCGCCTCAGAATCAGCTCGGAAGTGGATGAACGGACCCTGCGGGAGATTTACCTGCCCGCCTTCGAGACCGCGGTCAAGAAAGGCAAGCCTTGGACGGTGATGTGCGCCTACAACAAGCTCAATGGCACCTACTGTTCCGAGAATCACAGGCTGCTGGTGGACATCCTCAAGGACGAATGGGGCTTCGAAGGCTTTGTCGTTTCCGACTGGGGCGCCGTACACGACCGGGTGGCCTCCTTGAAGGGTGGCCTGGACCTGGAAATGCCCGGCCCGAGGGAACGGCGGGTAAAGGCAGTCGTGGAAGCCGTCCGCTCTGGCGCACTGAGCGAATCCGTACTGGACGAGTCGGTGCGCCGGATCCTGGGCATCGTCTTCAAAGCTGCTGAGACGCCCAAAGGCGGTTCGTTTGACACCGCTGCACACCATGCCCTGGCACGCCGGATTGCTGCGGAAGGCATGGTTCTACTTAAAAACAACGGGATTCTCCCTTTGAAGGAGCAGCAGCATATTGCTGTCGTCGGTCGCGCTGCCCAAGAGGCGCACTTCCAGGGCGGAGGCAGCTCACATATCAACCCAACCCAGGTGGATAACCCGTCTAAAGAGCTACAAAAATTGGCTGGAGATGCCAAGCTGACCTATGCCGAGGGTTATCCCGCGGAAGACAGTTTCGACCAGGCACTCATCGACGAGGCGGTTAAAAACGCCCGCTCCGCCGATGTGGCCTTGCTTTATCTTGCCCTGCCAGAATCTAAGGAGTCGGAAGGTTACGACCGGTCCGACCTCGACCTGACACCGCAACAGGTTGCGTTGATCAAAGCCGTTACCGCAGTCCAGCCCAAGACCATCGTCATCCTTAATAATGGCGCTCCGGTGGTGATGAGCGAATGGATAGACGGCACGGCAGCCGTCCTCGAGGCCTGGATGATGGGACAGGCTGGCGGAGGGGCAATTGCCGATATACTCTATGGAAAGGTCAACCCCTCCGGCAGGCTGGCGGAGACCTACCCAATAAGGTTAGTAGATACACCTGCCCACATCAACTTCCCCGGAGAAAATGGCGAGGTGCGCTATGGAGAGGGCATCTTCATTGGGTATCGCTATTATGACGCCAAAGAGATTCCGGTGCAGTTCCCCTTCGGTTACGGGATGAGTTACACCACATTCATTTACAAGAACCCCAAAGTTTCAGCGGCAACCTTCAGGGATGTGGATGGCCTGACCGTTTCTGTGGACGTGACGAACACCGGCAAGGTGACCGGCAAGGAAGTGGTCCAGGTGTATGTGCACGATCACAAATCAGGATTGGTCCGCCCGCCCAAGGAGCTTAAGGGCTTCGCCAAGGTTGAGCTCCAACCCGGCGAAACCAAGATTGTGACCCTGGCGCTCGATTTCCGCGCTTTCGCCTATTTCCACCCGGCTTACAAGCAGTGGATTACCGAAGACGGGCAATTCGACATCCTGATCGGGGCTTCATCTGCCGACATTCGCTGCGCCCAGACCGTTACCCTGCAATCTACCCTGGAGCTGCCTAGCCTCCTTAACCGTGAATCGACCCCGCACGACTGGATGGCGGATCCACGAGGCAAGCAGGTCTTCGCTACGCTCTTTCAGCAAATAACAGCCCAGATGCAGGCTACTTTTGGTGGGGGCGAAGGCGAAGCTGCCGGGATGGATGATGCCATGGACTGGTTGATGGATATATCTTTGACGGACCTACTCTACTTCCAGGGCAGCACCCAGCCAATATCGCCTGAAGACGTGGTGGATGGACTACTCGCCAAAGTTTACGGTACCGATCGATAGCCTGCTTAAGCCCATGTTCCGTTCATCGTTGTGGCTGGCGAGGCAGCGGGCGATATTGGCATGCAGTCCGGCGGCTGGACGATTGACTGGCAGGGCGTAAAGGGCCACATTACCGTTGGCACAACCATCCTGGCCGGCATCACGCAAACTGTTTCGGCCAATACCCACGTCGAATACAGCCCTCCCGGCGAGTTTAAAAAATTCAAGGATGCGCAGGGCAACCCGGAGATCGCCGACGTGGGGTCGCCGTGGTCGGCGAAGGGCCGTATGCGGAAGGGGTGGGCGACCGCAAGGATTTGACCTGTTGACCAGCGAGCAGGCGGTGATTAATAAGTTGAGAGAGCAGAGCAAGAAGTCGATCGTGATCATCATCTCGGGCCGCCCGCTCGTTGTCACTGAGCAACTTCCCAAGATAGATGCGCTCGTAGCGGCCTGGCTGCCTGGCGCCGAAGGGCAGGGCGTGGCTGACGGGTTGTTTGGCGACTATCCCTTCACCGGCAAATCGCCGTATACTTGGCCCCGCTGGAACAGCCAATTGCCGTTCGATTTCAAACACCTTGCCACCGCAGGGTGCGAGGCGCCGTTGTTCCCCTTTGGCTATGGCCTCGGCGCCTCAGACGCCTCTCCCGCCGTCCTCGACCGCCCCCGCCGAGCAAGTTCGACCCGACGCCACCAGGCGTGACAGCCACGCTCCGTTTGCCGTCGAAGTCGATGACGTTGCTCGTCGTGGCCCAACCGTAGACGAGGAGATTTATGACCACTTTGGACTTGTCTGATACTTCAACAGGTGCTCGCAACCCTGATCGTCGCTCCGTCCTCATCGGCCCGGCGCTGCCCAATGTGCCCTGGGAAGACCGGCCTGCCAGTTCTTCCGACGTAGTCTGGCGCTCTAGCAAGAATCCTATTATTCCGCGTCATGCCATCCCCACCTCCAACAGCATCTTCAACAGCGCCGTCGTGCCCTTCAACGGCAAATTTGCAGGGGTGCTCCGCTGCGACGACAGACGCCGCCTGATGAACTTGCACGCCGGCTTCAGCGATGATGGTGTGCATTGGAACATTGCCCCCGACCCGATTGAGTGGGTGTGCGACGACCCGGAGATAGCCCGCTTCGTGCATCGTTACGACCCGCGCGTGTGTTGGTTGGAAGATCGCTACTACGTGACATGGTGCAACGGCTATCACGGCCCAACCATTGGAGTGGGGTACACCCACGACTTTAAGACGTTTTACCAAATCGAGAATGCCTTCTTACCTTACAACCGCAACGGTGTGCTCTTCCCACGCAAGATCACCGGCAAGTACGCCATGGTTAGCCGCCCCAGCGACACCAGTCACACACCCTTCGGCGATATTTTCTACAGCGAAAGCCCGGACATGGTGTATTGGGGAAAGCATCGTTTCGTGATGGCGCCTAAAGGTTGGACGTGGCAAAGCACCAAGATCGGGGCTGGCCCTACACCGATTGAAAC
>DATDRQ010000133.1:0-5900 GCA_035291645.1 Anaerolineales bacterium | reverse complement strand
CCAGCGGGTCGACGCCGGAGGGGAGAAATCCCGATAGACCAGCCAGCACCTGGAACCGATCCGGATAAAGTAATGCAGCGGTGAAGAGCAGAGCGGCTCCCTGGCTGAACCCGATGGCAGCGAGCCGGCTGAAATCTGCAGCCGGAAAATTGTCCGTACGCAACAAATCCAACAGCCGGTCGATGGATGGCTGGAGTTCTTCATAGTGTGGCAAGTCTTCCTGGCGATGTTCGTGCCAGCCATAACCTCCGTTTGGGGCAGGATGCAACCCGCGCGGAGCGATCATGAGATATTCTCTGGATAACCGCTGGGCGAAGATCCACATCACATTCTCATCGCCGGTCCATCCATGCACCAGGAGCAGCACAGGGTGCGGGCCCTCGCCGTCAGGCAGGTGCTGGTTCACCCACCACTCACCAATCTGGCGCGTTTCAATGGAAAGGTTCATTGTCGATCCGCCTGTTTTGTGATCCATGCGACGATCGCTAAAACCAACCAGATCAGGATTAGCGGGGTGAGTCCAAGCACCAGACAGGCGAAACCCATCCCTGCCGCCCGGGCTCCGTAGAGGACATAAATCAATCCAACCCCAACCCCAAATAGGAGCAACAGGCCACCTGTTATCAGGCGGGCGTTCGTCTGGCGGGCATACTTGCGGAGATCACGCATCAGTCGCTCATCTAAGTAAATCGGTTTTATTCTAACTGCAACCTCAACCGCCGGTCAAGCGGAATCCGGCGAGAATTCCAGGTGATATACTCTACCTGAGCCGCCCATCCAGGCAATCCGGCAAAACCCGGAGATCGAACACGAAAGCCAGGAGATGGTGATGGATTGGAAAAACGAAGCCAGACAGGAATTGGAGGGGGCACAGACGGCGCGCCTCTCGGGCAACGAAGGCCGGGCGCGCGTCTGCGCCCGGCGCGCGGCTGGACATGTGGTCGGGGAATATTTCCACCGGCAGGCGCTGCCCGATCCTGGTCTTAGCGCTTACGCCCGCCTGCAATCGCTGGTTGCCCTGCCGTACCTTTCCCCACAGACGCGCGCAATCGCAGGTCATTTCGTTCTGCGTACCACCCCGGATTTCATCCTCCCGGTTGAGGCTGACCTGATCGAAGAAGTAAACCAGCTGGCAGTGGATTTGTTAGGCGAAAATCTGGAAGAGAACTAGAACTCCCCCGAGTGGTAGCAACTAACCAATCACCCGCTGTGTGCTGAGCTGCTTCTGTTCCGTCTGGTTCTTAAGATAGCGGGCAAGACCAATCGCCCCCAAGAAAACCAGGATCATCCGGCTGGTGGTAAAAAGGATCAAAATCCCGCTTAGAAGGGTCGCAAGACCAAATAATAAGTAGTGGCTTTTTTCGATCCTCTGGCGGGGGAGACTTACGTTAACCGGTTCCGAGAGGCGGCTGCGGAGCTGCCGGATAAATTCTTGCCGTGGTTTAACCGGCTGCATGGAAACATACAGCACCTGCTCCAGATCCTTCAACTCAAATTTACTTCTATCCAGGTTACGCATCATATCCATCCCACTTCCTTGTGATTCCTAATTAACCAACTCACCGTTAACTGGCGAACCGTTTTGTTTTACCCTCAGGTACCCGTCCCGCAGCGAAAGCAGGGTGCGGTGATAGAGGCTCTTGACAGCTCCTTCTGTACGTCCCATCACCAGCCCAATTTCAGCGTTCGAAAGGTGCTCGACAAATTTCAAGATGAGCAGCTGCTGGCGATCAGCCGGTAAATTCCGGATGACCAGAAGCAGTCCTTCCCGTTCCTCGTTCTGAAGCAAAGTCGTTTCTGGATGCTCACTGTCGAAGTGAATCCAGACCATGTCCTCCAGGGGCACTTCTTTCCTCCGGCTGTTATCTCGATGCCAGTTGGCAACGAGATTGTGGGCTATCCGATACAGCCAGGCTGAGAAAGGCAAACCGCGGTCGGTGTAATTCTCGATATGCCGCATAGCCCGGAAGAACACACGGGCTGTTAGATCCTCCGCGTCGTGCTGGTTGCCGGTACGATAGTAAATATAGTTGTAAATCCGGCCCACGTAGCGCTCATAGAGCGCTCCGAAGGCTTCCTGGTCACCATGCGCAGCCAAGGCAAGCGCCTTTTCGTCGCTGAGGTTGAGAATTTCCTTCATCACTGATGGCAAGGTGCACCAGTTGATACTGGAAACACCGGTGTCTCCAAAAAGTTGCTGGAAGTATAACACGAACCTTATGGGGGATTTCGGGTATAATACAGGCGAGATCGGGGATGACAGGCTTCGACGGAGGAGGCTGGTCCCGGATTGCGAGCCGAGAGGCGCCGAGCTCGGTAAATCAGCGCAAAACACAAGTGCCAACCGCACTACACTCAACGCTCTGCCCCTCGCCGCCTAATCGGTGAGAGGACGAGCATAGCCCACTGAGTGGGCTACGTCCGCCCACCCCGCTTTCCGGCCGGAGGTGGAACCGGGCGAAACAAAGCCGGAGTGCCGCACAGGACGCCGCTAAGCGTGCGAAAGAGGGGCTTTCGGGCTCCAGCGGCTAGCAGGATCACCCGTTTTGTCGTTTAAGGGGTATCCGGCGAAACTTAATAAGCGACTACGCTCGTAGATATCCGAGGGTCGAATCTTTCGGACGCGGGTTCGATTCCCGCCATCTCCACCTGTCGTGGGAAAATTCCAGTGCATTCTCGTACTGGAATTTTCTTTTGAGGCTAATCTACATGTAGAATGAAGCCTTTGAGGTAAGCCCCTTCGGGGAAGTTCAGCGCCACCGGGTGATCGGCTCCCTGGTGCAGGCGCTCGACGATCTTCGCCTGTACTCCAGCGTCAAGAGCTGCGCCAGCGACGATTTTCTGGAACAATTCCTCGCTAATTCCACCGGAACAGGAGAAAGTAAGCAAGTAGCCGCCTGGACGGAGCAGCTTGAAGGCGAGCAGGTTGATGTCCTTGTACCCGCGGGCAGCCCGCTCTGCATGTGCTGGAGTCGGGGCAAACTTTGGCGGATCCAGGATGATCAGGTCGAAAGAACGGCCTTGATCGCGGTACAGGCGTAAAAGTCTGAAGACATCCCCCTCGACGAATTCTACTTTTTCGTTTGGAAGGCCGTTTAGAGCCAGGTTCTGTTCGCCCAGCGCCAAGGCTTCGGCGGACGAATCCACCGAGATCACGCTTTTCGCGCCTCCGGCAAGGGCGTTGAGGCTGAGACCACCCGTGTAGGCGAAGCAATCCAGCACATCCCTGCCACCCGCCAGCCGGCGCAGGTGGAGACGGTTAGCGCGCTGATCGAGATAGAACCCCGTTTTGTGCCCGTGAAGGACGTCAACCCAGTAAGCAAGGTCATGCTCCTCGATTCTTACCAACCCTGGAGGTTCTCCGCCGCGCAACGCGCCCGCCCGCGCCTCCAGTCCTTCCAGGGTGCGCACGTCTGCATCCGAGCGCTCGTAAACCGATTGACAACCAGTGAGTTCGATCAAAAGATCGGCAATCATTTCACGCCACAGCTCCGCCCCGGCGCTTAGATATTGGACGACGAGAAGATCGCCATAGCGGTCGACGATCAGACCGGGTAGCCCATCCGATTCACCGTGCACCAATCGATAGGCATCCGTAGAGGTGGGAATATTCAGTCCCAGGCGCAGGTCGATCGCTCGAGAAAGTCGCTGCCGGAAGAAGTCCGCATCGATAGTTGTTTCAGGGTCCCAGGTCCAGATCCGGGCCCGGATATTCGAGCGAGGACTATACGCAGCCGAAGCCTGGAAATTCCCGCTCGAATCCAGCACTCGAACGGTTTCCCCGGTACCAATTTCAGGAGGCCTGACCTCCGCAACGGCTCCTGAGAAGATCCAGGGATGCCGGCGGAGCAGCGATCTCTCTCTTCCCGGTTTTAAGTGCAGGGTTGCTGACACTCGCGATGGCTTGGATAAGCACTGAGTTTATTAGGGAGCCGGCATCCGCTCGAGGGCTTCAAGACGGAATAACGCCGATCTCTTTTCCGGCAACCTCGACCACGTTCATGGCGTATTCGATCTCATCCGGCTCGTGGGCTGCTGTCACCGTGGCGCGCAGCCGGGATAACCCCTGCGGCACCGCCGGGGAGACCACCGGCAAGACGAAAACATCCTGGTGCTGTGCGACGCGCGTCATGGCAAAGGCTGTATCGTCATCCCCGCATAAAACCGGAACGATCGCCGTAGTGGTTAGCATCGTATCGAATCCGCGCGCCTTCAGGCCTGTAATGAACTGCTCGGTGTTGGCGCGCAATTTATCGATTCGCCAGGGTTCATCCAGGATGACCTTGAACGATTCGTTCGCCGCAGCGGCCTGCGCAGGAGGCAGAGCAGCCGAAAAGATGTAAGCCCGGCTGGCATGCCGCAGGTAGGTGATCAACTCTTTCTTTCCGGCAACATACCCCCCGACCGAGGGTATGGTTTTGCTGAGGGTGCCCATTTTGATATCGATGGCGCCTTCCATATCGAATTCTTCCTCGATCCCGCGCCCGGTTTTCCCCAAGACGCCCACCGAATGAGCTTCGTCGATCATCAACCAGGCGCTGTATTTCTGGCACAATTCAACCAGTTTTGGGAAGTCGATCACGTCCCCGTCCATACTAAAAACGGCGTCGGAGATGACCAGCTTGGCTGCCCCTGGTTCGATGCTTTGCAGGCGTTCTTCCAGGGCTTCCATATCGTTGTGTTTGAAGCGCAGGAACTTGGCCCCAGACATCATGCACCCGTCGACGATGGAAGCATGGTTCAATTTATCCGAGATCACGTAGTCCCCGCGACCGACGAGCGTGGAGACTACGGTCAGATTGGTGGCGTACCCGGAACTATATGTTATCGCAGCCTCGGTTTGTTTGAAGGAGGCGATGGTTTCTTCGAGCTCCTCATGCAGGTCTAGAGTACCGGCGAGCGAGCGGACGCCGTGGGTCCCGGTACCATAGCGATCGATGGCTTCCTTAGCGGCTTTGTTGATGCGAGGGTGACCCACCAGACCCAGGTAGCTATAGGAAGCATACATACCCATCTCGCGCCCGCGCACGATCACCCGGGCGCCCCCGCGCAGTTCGGTCACCGGCTGGTTGTAGAAATACAGATCGTGCTCCTTCGTCCAGTTAACCCGATCCATGATAGCTCTGATGCGCTTGGTAACGGTATCGTCTACCTGTTGGATATCCATGTGTCTTCTCCTCTGAAATGATATGGTATGGACCGAGGGTTACGCGCCTGAAGCTAACTTGCGTAATCCATCCTCATCCAGGATTGGAACACCTAACGAACGGGCTTTGTCATACTTCGATCCAGGCTCCTCCCCCAGGACCAGGTAACCGGTTTTTTTACTGACTGAATCGGTCACTTTGCCGCCGTATGTTTCGATTAATTGTTTGGTTTCTTCACGTGATAAGGTCGGCAATGTCCCTGTAATTACAAAAGTAAGCCCTTGCAGAGTCTGGTCAACTTGTGGCTGCTCTGCGCGCATGTCAGCCTGGGGCCAGATTCCCGCTGCGTGCAGTTTCGCCAGCACAGTCTGGTTGGTGGGACGTTCAAACCAATCGATGATCGATTGGGCGATGTTCGGCCCGATCCCTTCGATTTGCTGGAGCTCTTCTATCGTCGCCCCTTGGAGGGCTGCCAGGTTAGTGAACTGGCGCGCCAGGTTCACTGCGCCGACCTCTCCAACCCCACGGATCCCTATTGCGGTGATTACCCGGGCCAGGCTGCGGTCTTTCGAAGCAGCGATGGCGGCGAGATTATTATCCGCCTTCTTATCAGCAAAGCCATCCAACTGGAGCAGATTCTCTCTAGTCAAGGTATACAGATCGGCGACGTCGTGGACCAGGCCCGCGGCTACCAGTTGCTCGACGATACGGATGCCAAGGCCTGGGATATCCATTGCCCCGCGTGAGACGAAG
>DATDRQ010000132.1:0-43878 GCA_035291645.1 Anaerolineales bacterium | reverse complement strand
TCGTAGGCGGTCGGCATGTTGATCCCCCGCCCCAAATAAAGGCAGTGGGAAACGTCCTTAAGCGCCCAGGCGACCGCCTCCACTTCGGCTTCCCGGTCGAGACAGCGCCCGGCCAGGTCCGGCACCAGCCGCAGATCGGAGACGAGGCGGCGTCGTTCTCCGTTCCTCAAGGTGCCGCGCAGGTCAGCCAGCAAGATGGCGAGCATGTACAGGTCGACCAGCGGGGCGGTGTAAGCCTTGGTCGAGGCCACCCCGATCTCCGGGCCGGTCTGCATCGAGATGTATCCATCGGCTATGCGCATCGCCTGCGAGCCGATCGCGTTCACGATCGACCACAACACCCCGCCTTTGCGGCGAGCCTCGTCCATTGCCGCCAGGGTATCCGCCGTCTCTCCCGACTGGCTGATCGCCACGACGGCCGTGTTTTCGTCCACGATTGGGTCGCGATAACGAAATTCCGAAGAGATATCCATCTCCACAGGCACTCTGGCAATGCGCTCGATTAACACCTTGCCAACCATGCCGGCGTGGCCTGCAGTCCCGCAAGCGGTGATGAAGATTTTTTGGATGCGCCGCGCCAGTTCCGGGGTCAAGTTCAGCTGCGGCAGGCGCACGCGGCCTGCTTCGAAATCGACCCGCCCGGCAATCGTATCGGTCAGCGAACGCACCTGCTCGTGGATCTCCTTGTGCATGAAGTGGCGGTACTCGCCTTTCTCCGCCGCCACCGGGTCCCACGACACCGGGTGCACTTCGTAACGCACAGGCGCCCCTCCCAGGGTCTGCACCTCGACCCCCTCGCACCCTATTACCGCCATCTGCCCCGACTCGAGGAACACCATCTGGCGGGTGTGCTCCAGGATGGCCGGCATGTCCGAGGCGACGAAGTTCTCCCCCTGGCCCAGCCCGACCACCACCCCGCCGGCGTTGCCGATGCGCGCCGCCACGATCTTGTCCGGCTCGTCGGCCGAGATCAGCACCACCCCGTGCGCCCCCCGGATCAGCGCCAGCGCCTGGCGCGCCGCCTCGACCAGCCCCACGCCCAGCGAGAGGTAGCGATCGACCAGCTGCACGATCACCTCCGTGTCCGTGTCCGACTGGAACGCCACCCCTTCGGCCGACAGCTCCTCGCGCAGTTCCAGGTAGTTCTCGACGATGCCGTTGTGCGCCAGCACCACCCGCCCGGTCGCCCCCAGGTGCGGGTGGGCGTTGCGGGCGCTCGGCTCGCCGTGCGTCGCCCAGCGCGTGTGCCCGATGCCCAGGTGCCCCTCGACCGGGGATGCGGACACCAGCTCCGCCAGGCGGTCCAGCTTGCCGGCCTCGCGGCGCACCTCGATCTGCCCGTCCTCCAGCACGGCCAGACCCGCCGAGTCGTAGCCGCGGTACTCCAGCCGCCTCAGCCCGTTCAAGATGATCGGCGTCGCCTCCCGCGGGCCGATATAACCAACGATTCCACACATTGGGATCCCTCCATCAGCAAGTCAGTGCGCCAGCCTGTGAAGCGGCGCTTTTTCGTATTACCACTCCCGGTACCTTTGCCCGTCCGGTCGCCCGCACGGTGTTCTCACCGGGTTTTTGCTTGGAGGGAAAGACGATGGGCCGTGGCAGGCCCAGAAGGCTTCCGCTGATCGTTCGATTTTCCCGGGCTGGATCCAGCCCGGTTAGCCCCGCGCTGCGGCGGGGAACCTTCATCCTCGTCAGCTCAAGCATCCTTCTCGCCTCACCCACCCAGGCGATGCTCGAGCCCTTGCGCTGTCATTCCCTGTGCCTGTAAACTTCTTTGCCTGCCTCCTTCCCCGGCCATGTCCCTCGCCCGCCGTTGGTTTATTATACAGCATCTTTGCCCCCTTCCCACATCCGCCGGATTAAATGGGTTGGCTTTCTCAAGAATGGCATGTCGCTGCGAGCCGCCCTTCGGGCGGTCTTTGCCCGCCTTGGCGGCGTGGCAGTCTCTCCCCTACCAGAGTACCAGGGGTTCGATGGTATAATCGCGCTGAATTTGAGGGCGTGCCAGGCAGGCTTGGGAATTCTTTCCCCATCGCCCCTGAATCCATCCGTAGAGGAGCCCAATTTGGCGTTCAATCCCCTCAACTGGCTTCTGGGGTTTTTCTCGCTTGACATCGGCATAGATCTGGGGACCGCCAACACGCTGGTCAGCGTGCGCGGCAGGGGCATCGTCATCCGGGAGCCTTCCTGGGTAGCGATCGATAAGAAGACCCGGGAACCAAAGGCGATCGGCGCAGAAGCCAAGGAGATGGTCGGGCGAACGCCAGCCAACATCGTCGCCATCCGCCCGCTGCGAGATGGAGTCATCTCGGAATTCGAGATCACCGAGGCGATGTTGGAGTATTTCATCGGAAAAGCCCACCAGCAGAGCATCGTTCCGGTTCCCCGCCCGCGCGTGGTGATCGGCATCCCCTCCGGCGTTACGGAGGTCGAAAAGCGCGCCGTCTACGACGCGGCCATGTCCGCCGGGGCGCGCGAGGTCGGACTGATCGAAGAACCGGTGGCAGCCGCCCTGGGCGCCGGGTTGCCCATAGCCGAGATCCGCGGCAGCATGGTGGTCGACATCGGCGGCGGCACGACCGAGGTAGCCGCCCTTTCCATGGGCGGCGTCGTCATTTCCCGCTCTCTGCGGGTGGCCGGCGACGAGATGGACCTGGATATCGTCCAATACATGCGCAACAAGTACAACCTGCTGATCGGCGAACGTATGGCCGAACAGGCCAAGATCGCCATCGGTTCCGCCGACCACCTGCCAGAAGAGTTGACCATGACGCTGCGCGGGCGGAATCTGGTCACCGGCCTGCCCGAGGCGATCGAGGTGTCCTCTGTCGAGATCCGCGAGGCTATTTCCGGCTCAGTCCTGACCATCATCGACACGATTAAAGATGCCCTGGATGAATCTCCGCCGGAGATCATTTCCGATCTTATGGAAACCGGGATCTGCCTGGCCGGCGGCGGCTCACAGCTGCGCTGCATGGACCGGCGTTTATCCGACGAGCTGCATATCCGGGTGTGGGTGGCAGAAGATCCGATGACCTGTGTGGTGCGCGGCGCCAGTATGATCCTGGAAGACTATGACAACCTGAGGCACTTACTGGTAGGGTTGGAACGGGGCAGCACGCGCCACGCTTGATCGTCTTGCTCGAATGAACATGCCTCGTTCTTTGCAAACCGTGACCCTGGCGCTGGTCGTCATCGGTATCCTGCTCCTGGCCTTGGGGGGTTACCTGACCCCCTTCTCGCGTCTGGCCCTCTCGCCTTTCGTCGGCGCCCAAACCTGGTTATTTACCCGCTACTCCGCCGTGCGGGATTTCTTCACCACCCCACGCGATGTGACCCTGCTCTCGCAGCAAAATGCCCAGCTGGAGGCGGAGATTTCCAGCCTGCAGGCCCAGATCATCCAGCTACAGCAGCAAAACGCCGATCTGGAAGTCCTCTCAGCCTTATTGGATTTCGCCCAGGCCCATCCCCAGAATGAGTACCTGACCTCAGCCGTCATCGGGCGAGATCCCAGCCCCTTCTTGCATTATGTCATCATCAACCGCGGCTCCGACGACGGGCTGCGGCGTGGCATGCCAGTCGTTACATCCCAAGGCCTTGTTGGGCGAGTCGCCGCCGTAACTGCTGGCGCTGCCCGCGTGCAGCTGATCACCGATCCCGGCTCCGCCATCAATGTCCGCCTCAACCCCTCCGGCGCGGAAGCGCTTCTGACCGGTTCCCTGACCGGAGAATTACAGCTCGAAGCGATACCTCAGGAAGTCGAAGTTCAACTGGGCGACCTGGTGCTGACCTCCGGGTTGGGTGGGAACTACCCGCCCGACATCTTGATCGGCCAGATTACGGGTGTGCGCCAGCGCCCGGTGGAATTGTTCCAGTCCGCCTCCATCCAGCCTGTCGTGGACTTCTCCCAGCTCAAGATCGTCCTGGTGATCGTCAACTTCCAGCCGGTCGATCTGGCCCCGCTCATCCCCCGGCCGGGTGAATAAACGGCTCCCGGAGGATGACCTGACAGACCGGTAGTTTAATCATGGCTATCCTAGTCTCCATCCCTATACTCGGAATCCTGGTATTGCTGGAATCGGCCATCTTCAGCCAGGTCCGGCTGCTCTACGGCAGCATTGACCTGGTGCTCCTAACATTGGTTGCATGGGCGGTGCAAGAACGGGTGAAGACCGCCTGGCATTGGGGCCTGGTCGCCGGTCTGCTGGTCGGCGTGGTTTCTGCCGTCCCCATGCCGGCGATCGTGCTCGGGTACCTGCTGGCAACCGGGGCGGCTTTACTGTTCAAGCGCGTTTTCTGGCAGAGGCCCTTCCTGGCGATGATCGCGGCGACTTTTGCTGCCACGCTGATCACGCACGCCCTGGCATTTAGTGCCCTGCGCTTCACCGGAACAGCCATTCCGCTGGTCGAATCGGTCAACCTGGTCACCCTGCCATCCGCCCTGCTGAACCTGCTTCTGGCTATCCCGGTGTATGCTCTGGTCGGGGACCTGGCAAATTCGCTCTACCCGGAAGTGATCGAAATCTGAGAAGTTGCTTATCTGCCTCTGCTGGTATTTTACCTTCGTTTATAATGAGAACATATGAGCGCAACCGCCAACGGCAACGCCAATCTGAATAATAATTTACCCACCTGGCGGATCACGGTTTTTGCCTCTGCGATCGGCCTGGTCTTCCTGATCTACCTGGGCGTCTTATTTGACCTACAGATACGGGAGGGTCAGGACTGGGTCGCGCTTGCAGAAGAGAACCGCATCAGTGAGATCAACCTGCCTACCCAGCGCGGCATCATCCTGGATCGCAACGGCTACATCCTGGCGCGTAATATCGCCTCGTTTAACGTCATGATCACACCGGCCGAGCTGCCAGATGATCCGGGAGAAATCCAGGAGATTTACCGCAAGATTTCCGAGCTTGTCCGCGTTCCGGTCAACCTGAACGAGGTCACCCCGGATAACCCGTACGTGCCCTGCCGCTCGGAGCACGGCATCACGCAGATCGTCGAGTACGGTGAGACAACCGCCCCCTACGAACCTGTTCGCATCGAGTGCAATGTTGACCGGAATACGGCGATGGTAATCAAAGAGCGTTCCGTGGACTGGCCCGGGGTAGATATCGAGATCGAATCGGTGCGCGATTACCCTACCAGTTCGCTCACGGCCGCGACGATCGGTTTTCTTGGGCCGATCTCCGCCGCTGAGGAACAGTACTTCCTGGATCGCAATTTCGTCCCCAACCGGGATAAGGTTGGCTACGCAGGCGTTGAACGTTACTTCCAGAGCATCCTGGGAGGGCGCAACGGCAGGCGCCTGGTGGAGGTGGATGTCGCCGGGCAGATCTTACGGGACATAGCCCCGCCAATCGAACCGGCGCCCGGCTTCAACTTGAACCTGACCCTGGATACCCGCCTGCAGAGCGCGGCGGAAGCCATCTTAATCAAGGAGATCAATTTCTGGAATGTTTACCTGGATACGATCCGCTCGACCAGCGGGGTCGTCATCGCATTGAATCCCAAGACCGGGGAAATCCTGGCGATGGTCTCATACCCGTCTTACGAAAACCACCGCATGGCCAGGGAGATCCCGGAATATTATTACGACCAGCTCTCTCAAGACCCGCGCAACCCCTTACTCAACCACGCCGTAGGGGATGAACTGCCCGCCGGCTCGGTGTTCAAACTGGTCACCGCAGTTGGCGCCCTGAACGAAGGGGTGGTGGATCCGGAGGATATTATCAAGGCTCCGCCTAAGATCACCATCGAAGATAAATCTCTGGTAAACGAATTGAACCCGCGCCCACGCGAGTTCATCGACTGGAATGAAGCCGGCTTCGGGGAACTCGATTTCCTGGGTGGGATCTCTAACTCCTCCAACATCTATTTCTACAAACTGGGCGGTGGATATCAAGATGAAGTCCCCGAGGGGCTGGGCATCTGCCGGCTGGGCACTTACGCGCGCGCCCTCGGCTACGGAGATTATCCTGGCATCGAAATGCCCCTGGTGGAGGATGGTCTTATCCCTGACCCGACCTGGAAGCGCATCAATCAAGGCCAGAACTGGTCGCTCGGTGATACCTACATTGCCGGTGTTGGCCAGGGATTCGTGATCGCCACTCCGCTCCAGGTATTGCTCTCGGCTGCAACCATCGCCAATGACGGCGTGCTTGTCCGCCCAACCATCCTGCGTGAAATCGTGGATAGCGAAGGCAACGTGATCAAGAGCTTCCTGCCGGATCCGGAGTGGGATATCACCAAAGACCCGTTGATCGATGTGATCGCCGATCCGAACAGCCCGGGGGGCTGTGAAAGCAAGTTGACTGGAGAGAAGAAGACCGTCCAGCCCTGGGTGATCGAAAAAGTTCAGGAAGGCATGCGTCTGGCGGTCCTGGAGGGCACTCTTGAGCGGGAATTCTCGCTTTCACCCGGACTCTCTGCCGCAGGTAAGACCGGAACCGCCGAGTACTGCGACAAATACGCCAACGAGAAGAACTTGTGCATCCCCGGCAACTGGCCGACCCATGCCTGGACCGTGGCCTACGCCCCGTACGATGACCCGGAGATCGCCGTGGTTGCCTTTGTTTACAACGGAGGTGAAGGCGCCAGCGTAGCCGGTCCGATTGTACGCCAGCTGCTGGACGCCTATTTCGAGATCAAGGCGGGCGAATCGGGGGGAGGAAATCCTTAAGAGTTCGTGCTATAATCGCTCCAAACGTTCACCAATTCGGTCTAAACTCACCGAATCAGAGGGGTTCTGGGAATTATACGGGCAATTAAGGAAGGGATGGAGGAGCACCCTAAGGTCAAGATCAAAGGCATTCGCGAGGGGCTGCTGATCTCGGTAAGCGAAGAGAGCTGGCCCGAAACACGCACTGCCCTGCTGGATCACCTCCAGGGACAGGCCGAGTTCTTACGCGGAGGCCGGTTGCTCCTGGATGTCGGCAACCAGGTGCTGCGGGCTGCCGAGATGGGTCAGTTGCGCGATCTGCTTTCTGATAATGGCCTCTCGCTGTGGGCAGTCCTGAGCAATTCTCCCATCACGCAACAGAACGCTCAATCCTTAGGGTTGGCGACGCGCGTCAACCAGCCTCCTCCAGAACGCTCCACCTCCTATGCAGACACCGCCCTGACCGGTGAAAACGCCGTACTAGTACAGCGTACCCTGCGCTCCGGCTTCAGCCTGCAGCATTCCGGGCATATCACCGTTATCGGAGACGTAAACCCGGGGGCAGAGGTCATCGCCGGAGGGAACGTGGTGGTATGGGGGCGTCTGCGCGGTATGGTCCACGCCGGCGCAGAGGGTAATACCGGGGTTGTTGTATGCGCCCTGTTCCTTTCACCAACCCAGCTGCGCATCGCCGGGCAGATCGCCTTGACTCCCTCCCGGCGTGGTAAACCACAACCCGAGATAGCCAGGCTGATCGATGGTCAAGTCGTTGCCGAAGCCTGGAAACCGGCCGGCACGTAGGCGTGCTATGAAGCTTGCCATGATTGGGAACAGCAGCTAATCGCAGGCCCTGATTGGGCGGTTGATTATCAAAATTGGCTTCCGGGCATTGGATCTTGCAGGATGGAACGATGGCAGCTAAAGTCGTAACGGTGACCTCTGGGAAGGGTGGAGTTGGTAAGACCACCGCAACCGCCAATCTGGCCAGTGCACTGGCCGCAAATGGCCTCAAAGTCGTGTGTATCGACGCCGACATCGGTCTGCGCAACCTGGATGTCGTCCTGGGTCTTGAAAACCGGATCGTCTACGATCTGGTCGATGTAGTCGAAGGGCGCTGCCGGCTCCGCCAGGCGATGATCCGGGACAAACGCCTGCCGGAGCTGTATTTGATCCCGGCTGCTCAGACCCGTGATAAAAGCTCCGTTTCTCCCAGCGATATGCTGCGCTTGTGCGACGAAATCCGCCCGGATTATGATTGGATCCTGATCGACTCCCCGGCAGGAATCGAGCGTGGCTTCCGCAATGCCATCGCTCCGGCGGATATCGTCCTGGTGGTGACAAATCCGGAGATATCGGCGGTGCGCGACGCCGACCGGATCATCGGCTTGATCGAGGCAGATGAGAAAGGCCCGGCGCGCCTGGTAATCAACCGGGTCAAACCGGCCATGGTCAAACGGGAGGAGATGCTCTCCCCGGATGACGTTTTAGAGCTGCTGGCTGTCGAGCTAATCGGTATCGTCCCAGAAGACGAAGAGGTGATCCTGAGCACGAACAGGGGCGTTCCCATCGTGCTGGATGGTAAAAGCAAAGCCGGTCAGGCCTTCCGGAACATCGCTTCCCGGCTGCGAGGCGAGCAGGTACCATTCATGGACCTGACCGAACCCAACGGGTTCTTTGGACGCATTACCCGCCTGATCCGTCCGGGAGGCGCGTAAATTGAACGCCATGCTGGAACGCCTCTTCGGACGTGAGAAGAAGAGCGCCCGACAGGCAAAAGAACGCCTGAAACTCGTTCTGATCCATGACCGCACCGATTTGACTACGGAAACCTTAAACCTGCTTAAAGATGACCTGATCACAGCCATATCCCGGCATGTGGATATCGATCCGAGGACGGTAAGAATTGAGATGACCCAGGACGGCAGGCAGCAGCGCCTGATCGCCGACATCCCGCTCAACCCGGTAACCCGAAGAAGACTCCGTTAACAATCATAGCGTTGGTTTGCGTTGGAACCAGCGAGAGAATACCCTCATTCATGGACCGCTTATCTCTAACCTGGCGACACTTTGATATTTGGCTGCTCGGTGCGGTGGCGATCCTGTGCATCTTTGGCATCGCCATGATCCGCTCGACGGTAGCTGGGAACATCGAGCTGACTGAGGCCGCCATCGTCCAGCGCCAGATTGTTTTTGTCGCCCTGGGTTTCGGGGTTATCCTCCTGGTTGCCTCGATCGATTATCATTTTTGGTCATCGACCAGCCGGCTGATGTACCTGTTGATGATGGCGGTGCTCATCCTGCTATTCGTTGTCGGTACCGCGTTTTTTGGATCAGCCCGCTGGTTCGAGACCAGCTACTTTTTTATCCAACCCTCCGAGCCCGCTAAGATCATATTGATCCTGGTACTGGCGGATTTCTTCACCCGCTCCCAATCACGCGCCCATGATCTGCGTTGGATCGGGCGCAGCCTGCTGCTGACGATGGGGATAGTCATCTGGATCTTTCTCCAGCCAAACCTGAGCACCACCATAGTGATGATGGTGTTGTGGTTTTCCCTCTTGTGGGTTTCTGGACTTCAATTTAAACATCTGGCGCTGTTCGCCGCGGTTGGCTTAATCCTGCCGGTGATCGGTTTTCCATTCTTACAAGATTACCAGCAACAGCGCGTCGTTAGTTTTCTTTTCCCGGACCCCAATGCCCGCTTTGGAGATATCTACAATATCCAACAAGCGCTGATCAGCATTGGCTCGGGCGGCTGGTTTGGCAAAGGCTACAACCTCGGAACGCAGGTGCAGCTGCGCTTCTTGAAAGTTCGCCATACCGATTATATCTTCTCGGCCATGGCCGAGGAGTTCGGTTTCGTCGGCACCCTGCTGGTCCTCGTGCTGCTGTTGTTCGTAATCTACCGCATCCTGTACGCGGCGCGCATCGCCAAGGATACATTCGGTGCACTGATTTGCTATGGAGTTGCCACGATCATCGCTTTCCAGGCCATGGCAAACATCGGCGTGAACCTGCGGTTAATCCCTGCGACTGGCCTGACCCTGCCATTCATTAGTTATGGGGGTAGCTCACTCCTGACTTTGCTGCTTGGGATCGGGCTGGTCGAGAGCGTCGTACTTCGCCACAAATCGTTGGAATTCTAAATTTTCTGGGTGATTGCTATCATCCGGTCATAAATCCATTTCCTGCGAGACCTCATGTCCACCCATGCCGCCAAGCCAGCTCGAACACGCTTCGCCCCATCACCGACCGGAAGGACCCATCTCGGCGGGGGGCGCACTGCCCTGTATGACTTCCTTGTCGCCCGCCAGACTGGCGGGCAGTTCATACTGCGGATCGAGGATACCGATCGCAAACGCTACAGCCCGGATTCTGAACGCGAGTTGTTCGAAAGCCTGCGCTGGTTAGGTCTGCAGTGGGATGAAGGGCCTGAAGTCGGGGGGCCGCATGCCCCCTACCACCAATCGCAAAGGAAGGACATCTACCTGGAGCATGCCCACCTGCTGGTCGAGATGGGGCATGCCTATTTCTGCTTCTGCTCCCTCGAGAGGCTGGAGCGCATCCGCCAGGAACAGCAGCGCCGGAAAGAGCCGCCGCGCTACGATGGCACTTGCCGCCGTCTCGATCCGGACGAAGCGGCTCGCCGGGTTGCAGCTGGGGAAAGACACGTCATCCGCTTTAAAATGCCTCAGGAAGGATCGACTACCGGTGTGGACCGGCTGCGCGGCGAGATCACCGTCGAGAACCGCAATCTGGATGATTACATCATCGTTAAATCTGATGGCTGGGCCTTATACCACCTGGCGGCCATGGTCGACGATCACTTGATGGAAATCACCCATGTGATCCGCGGCTCCGAATGGCTGCCGACTTTTCCGCTGCACGTCCATATCATCCGCGCCTTCGGATGGGAAGAACCGGATTGGGTACATCTCTCGATTTTCCTGAAGCCTAGCGGCAAGGGAAAGATGAGTAAGCGGGATACTGCCGATCTGATGAAAGACGGCTTCTCGATCTACCTGACCGATTTGCGGGATTTGGGCTACCTGCCCGAAGCAGTAGTCAATTGGACCGCGCTCATGGGATGGAGCTACGACGATCGCACCGAATTCTTTTCCATGCCCGAGTTGATCGAGAAATTCAGCCTGGACCGGCTGAATCCTTCTCCCGCCGCTATCAATTTCTCCAAACTCGACCATTTCAATGGACTGCACATCCGCAAACTGCCAGCGCCTGACCTGGCGGCGCGATTAAGGCCGTTCTTCGAGAAGGCGGGGTACCATAAAATAGACGAGGATAAGCTGCTGAAAGTCACCCCCCTGGTCCAGCCGCGCATCGTCACCCTGGAGGACGCCCTGGTAATGGGAGGCTTTTTCTTCGAAGAGGAAGTCTATCCCAACCTCGTCGATCTGGTCGGCGATAATATGACCCCAGCGGACTCAGCCGCGGCTCTGCGACGCGCCGAACAGATTCTGACCGGCCTTCCGGAGTTGAGGCGCGAATCGTCCGAAGAAGCCTTCCGCGCCCTGGCGGAGGAGCTCGATCTGAGCGCAGGACAGCTCTTCGGCATCTTGCGCGTGGCGGTGACCGGTAAAACCGTCAGCCCCCCGCTCTTCGAAAGCATGGGCGTCATCGGAAAGGATACGGTCGTGAGGCGCATCCGTAACGCCATCGACCTGCTCGAGAATTACGCCGCTTAGCGCCATGGCCCGTACGGATTACGCTTTACGTTTTATTTTGGGCACCCTCGATTCTTGCCCAGCTATCCCTCAATGAAACGGTCCTGTTGAAGACCAGCTTCTGGTCTCCTGAATCTTTTGAGTCGACGCAGTAGTAACCCTGCCGTTCGAACTGAAAGATGCTCCCCGGCGCGGCTCCTAACAAACCTGGTTCAACCATACAACTGGGCAAAACCTCTAATGAGGCCGGGTTTATATTCGATTTGAAGTCCTGGCCCGGTTCAACCTCGTCCGGGTTTTCCTTGGCGAACAGGCGATCATAAAGACGAACTTCCGCCTGGAGCGCATGGTCTACCGATACCCAGTGCAGGGTAGCCTTGACCTTGCGCCCATCCGGCGCGTCGCCGCCTTTAGTCGCCGGGTCGTACGTGCAGTGCAGCTCGACCACTTCACCGGTTTTTTCATCTTTCACGACCCCCACACAGGTGATGAAATAGGCATAGCGCAGGCGTACCTCTCGCCCGGGGGCCAGGCGGAAAAATTGTTTTGGCGGATCCTCCCGGAAATCCTCCCGTTCGATGAACAGCACCCGCGAGAACGGGACTTTGCGGGTGCCGGCGCCCGGGTCCTCCGGGTTGTTAATCGCCTGAAACTCTTCAACCAGGCCTTCGGGATAATTATCGATGACCACCTTCAACGGGTTTAGCACCCCCATCACGCGCGGCGCGCGCTGGTTCAGGTCCTGGCGCACGAAATGCTCCAGCAGCGCAATGTCGATCGTGCTGTTGGCCTTGGCGACGCCGATGTGCGTGCAGAAAGCCCGGATCGCCTCCGGGGTATAGCCGCGCCGGCGGATGCCGGACAGGGTCGGCATGCGCGGATCGTCCCAGCCGCTGACGACCCCTTCCTGCACCAGCTGCAGCAGCCTGCGCTTGCTGAGCACGGTGTAGCTGAGATTCAGACGGGCGAATTCGATCTGCTGCGGGTGGTAGACCTCCAGTTGGTCCAGCACCCAGTCGTAGAGCGGCCGGTTGTTCTCGAACTCCAACGTGCACAGGGAGTGAGTGATCCCCTCAATCGAATCTGAGAGGCAGTGGGTGAAATCGTACAGCGGATAGATGCACCACTCGTCACCCGTACGGTGGTGTGAGACATTCAAAATCCGGTATAGCACCGGGTCGCGCAGCACGAGGTTGGGCGAGGCCATATCGATCTTTGCCCGCAAGGTGCGTGAGCCATCCGGGAATTCGCCGGCGCGCATGCGGGCGAATAGCTCCGAGTTTTCTTCGATGCTCCGGTTGCGATAAGGGCTATCTTTCCCGGGCTGGGTCAAAGTGCCGCGATACTCACGGATCTCGTCAGCACTCAAGTCGCAAACATACGCCTTGCCGCGTTTGACCAGCTCCACGGCAAAACCATACAGCCGGTCGAAGTAATCCGAAGCGTAGAAAAGCCGCTCATCCCAATCAAAACCCAGCCAACGCACGTCCTCCTGGATCGAGTCGACGTACTCCACCTCTTCCTTGGTTGGATTGGTGTCGTCGAAGCGCAGATTGCACAGGCCGCCGTAATCCCTGGCGACGCCAAAGTTGAGGCAGATGGATTTGGCGTGGCCGATGTGCAGGTAGCCGTTGGGTTCCGGTGGAAAACGGGTCTGCACCCGCCCGCCGAACTTGTTCGTACGAAAATCTTCATTAATTATTTCACGAATGAAATCTGTCGAGGGAGTCGAATCGATTTGTTTCATTTTCGGATTTCTTTTCTGATATGCCGGCCTTCGAATCCTTACGCGTGGTCGGTTAGCCGCGCCCAACTTTTCCAGGGTGTCTGAGCAGCTCTGCCCAATAATTAGACTGGGTCGGCGGTAATTATATCCAGGTTTTAGGTTCGAAGCCACCTGTCCTGAGGCCGAATCTGTCGAGTTTTCATTCAACTGGCAGCCCATTTGACTAGACCACCCCCATATGGTAAAATCCCCCTCCGATAGCGTTGGGGGTTCGTCTAGTGGTAGGACAGCGGACTCTGGATCCGTATGCCGAGGTTCGAATCCTCGACCCCCAGCCTGAAGAGGAGATCCGGTTATAACGGCGCTCCTCTTTTTTTCTCCTTAGAACTTCACCAGAAATGCGGTCAGGTACATGATCCCCAGGCCAACGAGAAAACCAGCCAGGTTGATCCAGGAAAACAGCGGCATGCCTTCCCGCTCGGCGTAATTGCGCAAGAGTCCCACCACCTCGACGATCACCTGCCAGATGGCGCCCAGCCCGATCCCCAGGAAAAGGGCTGCCAGATAAGGCGAGAAGGCGAACCCGCCCAACCAAGCGCCCAGGATCGCCGGCGCGCCAGCCAGCAGGGCCAGGCCGGCAAAGATGGCGATCCGGGGACTCTCAGGCGTCTCCTGCGCCATTTCCGGCTTCTGTTTCGTGGGAACCAGCGGGGCGACGATGCCGATCCCTTCGGTGATATTGTGCAGCATAAAGCCGATCACCAGGAAGGAACCCAGGGCCGCCTCGCCCAGGGCAAAAGCCGCTCCGATCGCCAGGCCCTCCCCCAGGTTATGCAGGCCGATGCCCGCGGCGATTAGGATCGCCAGGTAGAGCGCATTATTTCTGCCGGTCGTGTTGCGGCGCTGCGCGCCAAGCGCCAGCAATGCCAACCAGGTGATCAGAGCCGCAAACAGCACCAGCGGGATCCCCTGGAAAACCCCCGGCAGTTCCGCCGCCACTTCGAGCGCTTCCAGGAAGGTGTCCACCAGCAGGAAGACCAGCAGGCCGACCGTCAGCGCCAGGATGGCTCCCAGCCATCTGCGGCCCATCTTCTTCATTGCCGGAAACCACAGCATCCCCAGCGCGACCGGGACGACCCCCACGTAAACTCCGAGCAGCCCGTATGCCAGGAATTCCTCCAGTCCGGGTGTGGGGGTCAAAGTAGCCAGGGCCACCTCCCCGATGAAAGCCAGCCCGGTGCTGGTGAGTACCTTGATTTGATGGGGTTCGTTCTCGACCCACGGATAAGAGATCGAGATTTGCGCCCGGCCCAGCCGGGGAATGGTTGCTTCGGGGGAGATTTCGAACTGCCAGTAAGCGTCGTCTACCTGAACCTGTGAGACGGTGACCGGATCGGGACCACCATTCACCAGGGTAGCTTCGAAGCCTCCCTCCAGGACACGGATGCGCTCGAAGTTCAGCTGCTCGATCGGTGGCAGATTTGCGGTAAATAACGCCAGGGGGTTGCTCAGGGCAAATACTGCCAGCATAATTCCGAGCGCCAACAACGGCAGGAGCCAGGCTGCCCATCCAGGAAAACCAACCGGGGTTGCCGCTTCCTTTTTATCTAAAGTCGCCATACTCCCGCCTCCTTGCTCATTCGACTACCTCGAAAAAGCTCATCCAGCCGAGCTCGACGAACTCGCTCTGATGGGCGTGGAACATATACAGGCCGGGTTCGAACCCTTTGAATGAGAATTCGAGGATGCCTCGCTGCGCCTGGCATTGCATGATCGTATCGACGGTTCTTGATGTCGGTTTCAGAGTCGTCCCGTGGTCATAGTAATCGAAGAAGTTGGCGTGCAGGTGGAGTGAGTTGATCGGGTCAAACTCGGTGATGTTGACCAGATAAATACGCTGCATTTGATCGCGTTTGATTTGGATCGGCTGGTCCATGTAGGCAAAGGCCACGGTGTTGACTGCGTAGATTTCGTTCTCCCCGTCGAAGTTGGTGTCGAAGGCGTTCATCACCATGACCATCTCGTTGAATTCCTTGCTTTCGGGATAGAGATGGTTGCGAGTCCGGGCGATTTGCTGCTCCTCGCCGGAATATCTGGCCGGGTCCGGGTCAATGACGAAAGCCCCGTACAGGCCTTTGTGAATGTGCCGTTTGAGTGGAGTGGCGTGGCAGTGGTACAGGTGGCACCCGAAAGGGTAGGCGTCAAACTCATAGATGGTTTCATCTCCTGGCTGGATCAAGCCTGCTCCGACGCCCGGGACGCCATCCATGCTGGCGGAATGAATCCCGTGGAAGTGGATCGTGTGCGGATGGGTGCCAGCGTTGACGAATTTGATCCGGACGCGATCGCCCTCCACGCAGCGCAGGCTGGGGCCGGGGACGCGGCCGTTATAGACCCAGCCCGGGAAGAAGACCCCTGGA
Source organism: Anaerolineales bacterium (assembly GCA_035291645.1). Lineage (GTDB taxonomy): Bacteria > Chloroflexota > Anaerolineae > Anaerolineales > UBA4823 > DATDRQ01. The sequence goes on along the minus strand of DATDRQ010000132.1, from coordinate 28,386 downwards.
GCGACTTCGATCTCTTTATCGATCGCGGCAATGTGGTACTCCCGCAAGGTCTGCCCGTTCGGCAATGTGCTCACCCGGCCGAAATCCCACTCCGTGAGCATCGTGGACGGATCGAAGCCATTGGCCTGGTGGTTCACCCTGCCAACCGTCCCAGACAGTCCATGAGGGTGCGTTTCAGTATGGGGCAAACCCGAATCCGGATGATTGGCGTGCCGTCCGCCCGGCCGGGTGGAGGCCTTGCTTCCAAGGCTTCCCACTGCGGTTACCCCGCTCATCGCCAGGCTCCCGGTCACCAGCGCCCGGAGAAAGTCTCTTCGTGATAAAGTCCGGGTAGCAATTCCTTTTATACCCATCTGGTTTTCTCCAAAATTCTCTTAATCACACCGTATCACTCCGTGTTAGCAAACAATCTACTTGGCATCTAAAAGATGATTTAGATTGGACTAAATATATCCAGATTATAAAATCGAATTCAGAAATCGTCAAGCATTCCCTGACCTTCAACCTCCTTGGTGACAAATATCTAAACAATTCGTGACAGGTGGTACTAAAAACATCCCCGGCGAATATTTATACTATAACCAGGGAAATTGCTTGAATTCTTACTCTAAATAGATCGAACTGCGCCTGGCAGAACAATTCCAATCAAAGGAGACCCGCCCCTGAGAACACCGGATAAATTCCATCGTCATGCCTCGATATACCTTTGATTCTAATCGCATGATTCAAGGGGCCGCTAATGATTCGATTCTTTCCAGTCATCACCCACAAAAACATAATCGACCGACTGCCTAATAAGTTTTGGCGCGGTTTCCGGACCACGCAGGCTTGCGTGCAAGCACGGATTCGGAGACCGTCGGATCAAAAAAGGAAAGGTGCTCATGAAAAAGAAAACCTTTGAAGTCCCGACGATGTACGGAGATCATCACGTGATCGAGGTCAGGCGCATCCTGCTCGAGACCCCCGGGGTTGTGGATGTCTTTGCCAGCAGCGCGTTCCGGGTTGTCGAAGTAACCTACGACCCGGACAGGGTCAACGACCTGGAGTTGGCGGTCAAGTTGGATGAAGCCGGCTACCTGGGTGAATGGACGGTTGTCGCCGAGAAAGGCCTGCCGGCTGTTTCGCGCGCCAGCGAGGGAGCCTTCTCCGAAGGAGTCTTCTTCCGGCACACCGAGGTATATGAACATACGAAACAGTTTGTTAGCTTTGCGCAGAACGTAAATTATGTCGGGCGTCCGCTGTGGCCTTGTCCAGGAATGGGCGTCGTGAAATCCGTGGAGGAGGAAAAATAACCATGGCTCAGAAAAGAAGCCTCGAGGAGAAAACGATCGATCCTGCAGCACAAGCGATGCTGATCCGGGCGGACGAACTCGGCCTCAGCACTGCTTTTTCCCGGGCAGACAACATGGCACCTTGCAATATTGGAGGCGCGGGGATGTGCTGCAAGATGTGCGGCATGGGACCCTGCCGGCTGACCAAGGATGGGCAAACCGGCATCTGCGGCGCTACTATCGACACCATCCAGGCCCGCAACCTGATCCGCGCCATCGCTGCCGGGAGCGCAGCCCATTCCGATCACGGCCGCGACATGGCATTCACGCTTAAAGCTACGGCGAACGGTGAGGCCGAAGGCTACCGCATCAAAGACGTTGCCAAGCTGCGCACGATCGCTTCCAAGTACGGCATCCCGATCGAGAAGCGCGCCCCCGAAGAGATCGCCAACGATCTGGCCGATCTCTATCTGTCGCAGTTTGGACAGCAGAGAGGGGAGATTGCGCCGATCATCCGGGCTCCTAAGAAACGCCAGGAGCTGTGGAGGGAGCGTGGGGTGATCCCGCGCGGCGTCGATCGCGAGGTGGTCGAAGCCCTGCACCGTACCCACATCGGCGATGACCAGGACCCCGAACACATCCTCCAGCACGCTATTCGCACCGGCCTGGCGGACGGCTGGGGCGGCAGCATGATCGCCACTGACGTCGCCGACATCTTATTCGGCACGCCTGCCCCGTTGCTTGGACAGGCCAACCTGGGAGTATTGAAGGACGATATGGTCAACGTGGTCGTGCACGGTCACGAACCGACCCTCAGCGAGATGATCGTGGCTGCCTCCCAGGATCCGGAGATCATCGAATATGCGAAAGCTGCCGGGGCTAAAGGCGTCAGCCTGTCTGGTATCTGCTGCACCGCCAACGAGATCCTGATGCGCCAGGGCATCCCGGCCGCCGGGAATTTCCTGCACCAGGAATTAGCCATCCTGACCGGCGCGGTCGAAGCCATGGTGGTCGACGTACAATGTATCATGCAGGCGCTGGTGAGCCTGGCAGAGAACTTTCACACCAAGGTCATCACCACTTCGCCCAAGGTGCGCATCAAAGGCGCCACCCACATCGAGTTCGACGAGCACCATGCCTATTCCATCGCCAAACAGATCCTGAAGGCATCGATCGACAATTACAAGAACCGTGGGGCTACCCACATCCCCCAGATCAAAGAAGACCTGATCCCGGGCTTTTCCCACGAGTACATCAACTACATGCTGGGCGGCTCCTACCGCTCTTCCTTCCGCCCGCTAAACGACGCCATCATCGCCGGGCGCATCCGCGGCGTAGCCGCTATCGTCGGCTGCAACAACCCGCGCAGCTCGCAGGATTACCTGCACACCAAGGTCGTCAAGGACCTGCTCAAGCAGGACGTGCTGGTCGTCCAGACCGGCTGCGGTGCCATCGCCAGCGCCAAGCTCGGCTTCCTGTTAGGCGAAGCCGGGTTAGACCAGGTCGGACCTGGGCTGCGCGAGGTGTGTGAAGCCATCGGTATCCCACCCGTCCTGCACATGGGCTCCTGCGTGGATAACACCCGCATACTGACCGTGCTGACCCAGATGGTCGAGGAGGGCGGCCTGGGCGATGACATCGACCAGATCCCGGCCGTCGGCCTGGCCCCGGAATGGATGAGTGAAAAAGCCCTGGCAATCGCCACCTACTGCGTGGCTTCAGGCGCCTACGTCATCTTCGGCGGCTCCTCCCCCGTCAGCGGCATGCCCGACCGGGTCGAGGACAGCGACATCGTCCTTCGTTACATCAGCGAGGGCTGGGAAAAGCTGTACGGTGGAAAACTGGAGTTCGTAGCCGATCCCGACGAGATGATCCGCAGGACACTGGATCACATCGACAAGAAGCGCGCCGCGCTTGGACTGCCGGTCTACGATCCGGAGCGCTTTGGCAAGAGTGGTGATACACGCATGCTTGCACTGGAAGAATTGCCACTCCAGGAGCGTATTGCGGCTCTGTACGGCGTGGCTGCTGATTAAGGAGAACCTTCGATGTCCCGATATATTGCAACTCGCGCCATCCGCGGCGCCAATGCCCTGGTCACCGAAGCGGAGATCATGCTCGATAAAGCCCTCCGCGAGAAAGGCCCGGAGACCCCGGTCGCCTTCCCAAACACCGCCTATTACCTGCCCCTGATCCTGGGCATGACCGGACGGCAGGTCGAGACTCTCGGCCAGCTCGAACCCGTTCTCGAGCATGCCCGCCAGCTCCTGCACCCCATCCCGGCCGATCGCAAGTGGACCCCTTACCTGGGTGAAACCCTGGACAGCGGTATGGCCACTCTGCTGGCTGCCGAAACCATCGAAGCCGTGCGCTTCATCTACAGCCTGCAGCCAGAACATATGCCGGGCTTCAAACTGGCCGGTGGCACGGCTTTTACCAGCCCGAACGGCGGCAACGGCAGCTACGGCGCAGACGGGCACCTGAACGGCCCGATCGACGACATCCAGCTGCGTTCCTGGGGCATCCAGCTGGTCGACGGGCGTATGCCTGGGTTCGCAGCCATCGTCGGCGCGGCCAAGTCGAACGAAGTCGCGGTGAAGATCGTCCGGGAACTCCAGCGGCGCAACATTTTGTGCTTCCTCTCCGGCAACGTCAACGGGCGCAGCATCATCCACCAGCTGACCGAAGAGGGCGTCGAACTGGGCTACGACACCTATACCGTGCCCTTCGGCACGGACACGATCAGCGCCATCTACGCCCTGGGATTCGCCGTGCGCTCCGCCCTGACCTTTGGCGGAATGAAAGGCGGCATGGCGCGCGACATCCTGATGTACAACAAGAACCGGGTGTTTGCCTTCGTCCTGGCTCTGGGAGAGGTCGATGACCTCAAATACGCCGCCGCCGCCGGGGCGATCAACTTCGGTTTCCCCGTCATTGCCGATACCGTCATCCCCGAGATCCTGCCCACCGGCGTGACCACCTACGAGCACGTCGTCAGCCTGCCCTTCAACGAGATCGAAGGGGCAGACGATCTGGAGCGAGCCGAGCGCCTGGTGCAGAAGTGCATCGAAGTGCGCGGCGTGAAGGTCAAGGTCGCCGATGTGCCCGTCCCCGTCCCTTACGGCTCAGCCTTCGAGGGAGAAGTGGTGCGCAAGACCGACATGCGGGTAGAGTTCGGCGGCAAGCACTCGCGCTGCTTCGAGTACCTGCACATGGCGCCCATGGACGAGGTCGTCGACGGCAAGGTCGAGGTCACCGGCCCGAACTTCGCCGACATCCCGGCCCAGGGTCACATGGATATGGGCATCCTGGTCAAGGTCGCCGGGCGTCAGATGCAGGAAGACTTCGAGCCGGTGCTCGAACGCCAGATCCACTACTTCATCAACGGCGCCTCCGGCATCCAGCACATCGGGCAGCGCGACATCGCCTGGATCCGCATCTCGGACAACGCCGCCGACAAAGGCTTTAACCTGGAGCATTTCGGCAAGATCCTGCACGCCCGCTTTCACGCCGATTTCGGCGCCATCGTGGATAAGGTCCAGGTCAATATCCTCACCGACCCCGATCTGCTCCAGGAGTGGTTGGGCAAAGCGCGGGCTACCTACGACTACCGCAACAAACGCCTGGCTGACCTGACCGACAACTCGGTGGAAGAGTTCTACTCCTGCACCCTGTGCCAGTCCTTCGCCCCCAACCACGTTTGCGTGGTCAGCCCGGAGCGGCTTGGCCTGTGCGGCGCTTACAACTGGCTGGACTGCAAAGCCTCCTTCAACATCAATCCAACCGGCCCCAACCAGCCGATCAAGCTCGGTAAACCCATCGATCCGCAGAAGGGTTACTGGACCGGCACCAACGATTATGCCAAGATCGGTTCGCACGGCGTCGTCGAAGAGGTCGCCATGTACTCCATCATGGAGAATCCCATGACTGCCTGCGGCTGCTTCGAGTGCATCGTGATGCTGATCCCGGAAGCCAACGGCGTTATGGTCGTCAGCCGTGAGGACCCGAGTATGACACCGGCCGGGATGACTTTCAGCACGCTGGCGGGAGTCGCCGGAGGCGGCTTGCAGACGCCAGGGGTGATGGGGGTAGGGAAGTATTACCTGATCAGCCCCAAGTTCATCTACGCCGACGGCGGCTTCAAGCGGGTCGTCTGGATGAGCAGCGTGCTCAAGGAAAGCATGGCCGAGGAGCTGGCGGCGGTCGTCGCCCGCGAGGGCGATCCCGACCTGATCGGGCGCATCGCCGACGAACGCAACGCTACCACGGTGGACGAGCTGCTGGCCTGGCTGGAGGGTAACAATCATCCAGCCTTGCTCATGGACCCGATCTTTTAAAAGGGAGTAAAAATCCATGCCCATCGAAATCCCAACTGATAAATGGCCGGGCAGCGTACGGTCCGCCACGATCGGCGCTACCGCCGACCAGGGCGGCTCCCGCGCCAGAACCGTGACGGTTGGCGGCGAAAAGACCCTGCCGTTCATGCATTTCGAAACGGAGATCCCCAATCCACCCATTATCGCAGTGGAGATCCGCGACCGGCGACCGGATGATTGGTCTCCCCTGCTGCTCCAGGTCTGGGGCGAGGTCATCAACGACCCAGCCACCTGGGCGCAGGCGGCCGAGCAGGCCGGAGCCGACCTGATCCAGATGACCCTCAGCCTGGTAGACCAGGCTGGCAACCCGACCACACCGCAAGGAGCGGTAGCCAGCGTCAAAGCCGTCCTGTCAGCTACAGGTCTGCCGCTGCTCGTCTACGGACCGGGCCAGGCAGAGGTGGACAACGAACTGCTCGTCGCCGTGGCCGAGGCCACCAAAGGGGAACGCCTCGGTCTGGGCCTGTGCGAGGACAAGAACTACCGCACGATCGTCGCCACCGCCCTGGCGAACGGCCACCTGGTCACCGCCCGCACCCCCATGGACGTCAACCTGGCCAAGCAGCTCAACATCCTGATCAGCGATATGGGTTTCCCTATGGACCGCATCCTGATGGACCCCACCACAGGTGCCCTGGGTTACGGGATCGAGTATGGCTACTCGGCCATGGAGCGCCTGCGCCTGGCCGCTCTGCAAGGCGACGGCATGACCCAGCTACCGATGATCGTCACGCCCGGCTTCGAAGCCTGGAAGACAAAGGAATCGAAGGTCGGGGCAGGTGTTCCGGAGGCCTGGGGCGACTGGGCCGCGCGCGCCGTCAACTGGGAGACGCTTACCTGCATCACCCTGCTCGAATCCGGCGCGGACATCGTCGTCCTGCGCCATCCGGAGAGCCTACGGCGCGTCCGGGCAGCCATCCAGGACTTGATGGCTGTCCCGCAAGTCGCCTGATTTCGGTCTCGAAGGGTCACCCTATCCAAGGAGAACCACCATGGCTTTGTCCGGTATCCAGATTTACAAGCTCCTCCCTCAGACAAACTGTAAGGAATGCGGATTCCCCACCTGCCTGGCTTTCGCCATGAAGCTGGCTGCAAAACAGGTGGAGTTGACCGCCTGTCCCTACGTCAGCGAAGAATCCAAGGCCCAGCTGGCCGAATCCTCCACCCCACCCATCCGGTTGGTGGCGCTGAAGTCGAACGGTTACGAAGTCAAGTCCGGCAACGAGATCGTCCTTTTCCGCCACGAGAAGACCTTCTACAACAAGCCCGGCCTGTTCTTCCGGGTGCTCGATTCGGAGAACCCGGAGGCGATCAAGGCGAAGATCACTGCCGCGGACCAGTATTCTGTGAATTACGTCGGGATCGACCTGACGATGGACGGTTTCGCCGTGGCCTCCGTCTCCGGCGACCCGGCGAAATTCGCCAACGCGGTCAGCGCTGTCCGCCAGGTGAGCAAGCGGCCATTGATCTTGATGAGCCGCAACCCAGACATCCTGGCAGCCGGCTTGCGTCCGGTCGATGGGGAAACCCCCTTGCTGTATGGAGCTGATGCCAGTAACTGGGAAGCGATGGCAGACCTGGCTGCGCAGCACAAGACCGCCCTGGGGGTGATCGCCCCTACACTGGAAGGGCTGGCCGATCTCACCGAGAAGATCAAGACGAAGGGCGTCGAGGATTTGGTCCTCGATCCCGGCGGGCGCACCTTCGGCTCTGGGCTGACTCTTGGCACGCAGATCCGGCGCCTCTCCCTTAAGAAGAATTTCCGCCCCCTGGGCTACCCGGTGATCGCCTTCCCTGGCGATGCCGGCGACCCTAGCCTGGAGCCGATGCTGGCAGCCCAGGCCATCGCCAAGTACGCCGGGTTTATCGTACTGGATAACTTCAGCCCCGAAGCGGTGTACCCGTTGCTCGTGCTTCGGCAAAATATCTATACCGACCCGCAGAAGCCCATCCAGGTCCTACCAGGCTTGTACGAGATTAACAATCCCAAGCCGGAAGACCCGGTCCTGGTCACCACCAACTTCAGCATCACTTACTTCAGCGTCGCAAACGAGGTCGAGGGATCGGGACTGCCCGCCTGGCTGCTGGTCACTGACGCGGAAGGGATGAGCGTGCTGACTGCCTGGGCGGCGGGCAAGTTCGACGCCGAGCGGATCGCCAAGGCCGTCAAGGAATTCAACGTAGCAGAAAAGATCAGCCGCAAGCGTGTCGTCCTGCCCGGACACGTGGCGGTCCTTTCCGGAGAGCTGGAGGAGGAGTTGCCCGGCTGGGAGATCCGCGTCGGTCCGCGCGAAGCGGTCGACGTGCCGGCCTTCATGAAGACAGCTCTTTAATCTGTGTCAAGTGTCATGTGTAAAGTATCACGTGACACGTGACACAAGACACGTGACACCTGACACCTGACACTTTCTTGATTCATGGCTGAGCATACCGTCCTGTTTGATTGCGCTGAACAGCCGGTCAGGGTGCCGACCGGGACACTGCTGGCTGAGGCCGCGCACCTGGCAGGTGTGGAGATCGCACAGCCGTGCGGGGGCCAGGGGCGCTGCGGTCGCTGCGCCATGCAGGTTACCTCCGGCGCTGTACGCCGGCGCAGCACCATCCGGCTGTCCGACGAAGACCTGGGCCTCGGCTTTGCATTGGCCTGCCAGACGGTCATCGAAGGCGACCTCACCGTCGCCGTCCCTCCACAGGAGAAGATCGAACGGCTACTGACCAGCGACCGGACCGTCGGGGAAGTCGCCGTCCCGCCCGGTTACGATATCCGCCTGGACCAGACCATCCAGGCCGTATCGCTGTCGCTCGATCCGCCGGATATGAGCGACCAGACCGACGACTGGAGCCGGGTCCAGACCGCCCTGCGCCAGCAGGCCGGCATCCAGGAAGTTCAGGTATCGCTGGGCCTGCTTCAGAAGTTAGGCTACCTCCTGCGCAGCAGCGACTGGCAGGTGACCGCTCTCCTGGACTTGCAGGCCTGGGACCGCGTGGAACAGCCGCCCCGCCTGATCGACCTCCTGCCTGGATCTTACATCGGCCTGCCCCCTTTATGGGGCGCGGCGATCGACATCGGGACGACCACCGTTACCGTCTGGCTGGTCGACCTGATCACCGGCCAGGTCGTCGCCCAGGTCGCCCAATACAACAAACAGATCGCCCGCGGCGAGGACGTCGTCTCGCGCATCATCTTCGCCAGCAAGAACGGCGGCGGGGACCAGCTGCGCAACCTGGTGCTCGATACGATCAACGAACTGCTCGAACAGGCCTGCAAGCGGGTCAAAGCCGATCCCCCTGTAAAACCACAGGATATCCTCAAAGCCGCCGTGGTGGGCAATAGCACCATGATCCACCTGCTGCTGGGCATCCCGGCAGAAAACATCCGCATGATGCCGTTTATAACTGCCGCTAACCACATCCCCACCCTGACCGGAAAAGAAGTAGGCCTGGCGGTCCACCCGGATGGCACCGTCGACTGCCTGCCCGGGGTCGCCAGCTACGTCGGCGCGGACATCTCGGCTGGCGTGCTTTCTTCCGGTATACATGAAACCGAAAAAGTGACCCTTTTTATGGACGTCGGCACCAACGGCGAGATCGTGCTGGGCTCTCGGGAATGGCTGGTCACCTGCGCCTGTTCGGCGGGTCCCGCTTTCGAAGGAGCCGGAGTGGTCCACGGGATGCGCGCCACCAAAGGCGCCATCGAGGACATCTGGATCAATGGCGGAACCTATGAACCTTCCTTCCGGGTCATCGGTGGCGTCAAGCCGCAAGGCGTGTGCGGTAGCGGGTTGATCGCCTTACTGGCGGAGATGTTCCTGACCGGGGTGATCGATAAGTCGGGCAATTTCAACGCATCGCTCGACACCCCACGCATCCGCCAGGGCGAACACGGCTGGGAATATGTGATTGCCTGGGAGCCTGGCACCAGCCTGGGCAACGACCTGGTCATCACCCACGTCGATGTCGACAACTTGCTGCGCGCCAAAGCCGCCATCTATGCCGGGTTCACCATCCTGGCGGACAGCGTCGGCATCCCGCTCGAATGGGCGGAACAGGTCTTGATCGGCGGTTCTTTCGGCAAATACATCAACGTAGAGAAGGCCATCCAGATCGGTCTCCTGCCCGACCTGCCCTGGGAGCGCTTCCAGTTCTTGGGAAATACCGCCGTGCGGGGAGCCTATCTCTCCCTGCTGGACCAACAGGCTCGCCTGAAGGTCAGGGAGATCGCTTCCCGCATGACCTATATCGAATTATCCGCGGATAACAACTTCTACGACGCGTTCATGTCGGCGATGTTCTTACCCCACACCGATCTGTCCCGTTTCCCGACCGTAGAAGCAGCCATGACGAAGAATGCTTGAGTTTGAGCGCGGTCTCCGGACCACGCATCTGGTTTTGAAGACCGTCGCATCAGAAAAGGAAAAGAGAATATGTACATCATCGGCGAAAACATCCACATCATCTCGGATAAGGTGAAAGCGGCGCTGGCCGAGAAGGACGCCCGCTTTTTCCAGGAACTGGCAGTCAAGCAGGCGGAAGCCGGCGCCTACGCCCTCGACCTGAACCTCGGCCCGCGCAAGAAGGACTGGGAAGAAATATTCCCCTGGATCGTCGAAACGGTGGAAGCGGTCGTGGATATCCCCCTCAGCTTCGACAGCACCAACCTGCTGGGCATCGAAGCCGGGCTCAAGAAGGTCACCAAGGCTCAGCCGATTATCAACTCCACCTCGGCCGAACCGGAGCGGCTGGAGAAGGTCCCGCTGATCGCCAAGCAGTACAATACCCGCCTGGTCGCCCTGACCATGGGCGCCACTGGCATCCCGGTGGCTGCCGACGAGCGCGTGACCATCGCCCTGGAGAAGCTGATCCCGCGCATGATGGAGATCGACTTCCCCATGCAAGACCTGATCATCGACCCGCTGGTGCTGACCGTCTCCGGCTGCCAGGAATACTGCCCCCAGCTGCTCGAAGCGGTGCGCACCCTGCAATTCGCCTGGGACCCCCCGCCCGCTATCTCGGTCGGCCTGTCGAACGTCTCCAACGCCGTCCCGCATGCGAATCGCGACCTGATCAACCGGGTGTACTGCGCCATGTTGATGGGCGTCGGTTTGCAGATGATGATCGCTGACCCGTTGGACACCAGGCTGCGCGAGACGATCCGGGTGATCGAAAAACGCGATGATTCGACCCCGGTCAACCGGCTGTATCTCCAGATCGCCGATTGCACCGCTGCCATGGACGAACCCTCTATCGAGAGCATCGACATGAGCGACCCGCAGCAGGTCGAGATCTGGAAGACCGTCCAGATCTTGCTCAACAAGGTGATTTACGCGGATTCGTATCTTCAACAGTAGATCTTCCGCGATTCGATTTCCTATTTCCTGCCTGAGTTCAAGGAGCGCCATATGTTGAAAGAAAAAGAACCGATCAACGTCGAGGAGCTGCTGGCGAAGGCCACCAAACCCTCCGCGGATGCCATGCTTTTGCACCCGTTCTATCGGGGCAAAGTCGAGACCGTCCTCAAGTGCTGCGTCCGTGATTTTAACGACTTTGCCATCTGGTACACGCCGGGGGTTGCCGCGCCATGCAGAGCCATCGCCGCCGATCCTGAGTTAGTGTACGAGTACACCAACAAATGGAACACCGTGGCGGTCGTCAGCGACGGGACGCGTGTGTTGGGGCTGGGTGACATCGGCCCGAAAGCCGGTTTGCCGGTCATGGAAGGCAAAGCCCTGCTGTACAAGTACCTGGGCGGAGTCGACGGCATCCCGATCATGGTCGATACCAAGGATCCTAACCAGATCATCAATACAGTCCTCATGCTCCAACCCGGCTGGGGGGGCGTCAACCTGGAGGATATCTCCCAGCCGAAGTGCTTCTACATCCTGGACACGCTGCGCGAGAAGGCCGAGATACCCGTCTGGCACGACGACCAGCAAGGCACCGCTACCGTCACCCTGGCTGGGCTGATCAACGCCCTCAAAGTCGTCGGCAAGAAGATGAGCGAGGTGCGCATCGCCTTTATCGGCAGCGGCGCCTCTAACGTGGCCTGCTCACGGTTGATCTTCGGCTGGGGAGCAGACCCGGCAAAGTGCTTCATGGTCGACAGCAAGGGCATCCTGGGCAAGCACCGCCGCGATCTCGAGATGCGCAAGGCAGAGTATGTGGACAAATGGCACCTGTGCCAGGTCACCAACGCCGAAGGCCGCCAGGGAGAAATTCCCGACGCGATCAAGGGCGCGGACGTCGTGATCGGCCTGTCGCGCTCGGGTCCCGGGGTGATCCTGCCGGAGTGGATTGAAACCATGGCGAAGGACTCGATCGTGTTTGCCTGCGCCAATCCCGTGCCGGAGATCTGGCCCTGGGAAGCCAAGGCGGCAGGCGCGCGCATCGTGGCCACCGGCCGGTCGGACTTCCCCAACCAGGTGAACAACTCGCTGGGCTTTCCCGGCATCTTCCGCGGCGCCCTGGACGTGCGCGCCCGCACCATCACCGACGAGATGTGCTTCGCCGCAGCCAAAGCCCTGGCTGACCACGTCGGCGACCGGCTGAGCGAAGAAATGATCCTGCCGAACATGGACGATTGGGAAGTCTTCCCACGCGAGGCGGCTGCGGTGGCGATGAAAGCCCAGGAGCTGGGCGTCGCCCGCCTGGAGTTGACCTACGACGAGCTTTACCAGAACGCTCACACCATCATCAAGCGCTCGCGCGACCTGACTCACCGGATGATGGAAGAAAACTTCATTCCGGAAGCGCCGGAGAGTTGAGGAGAGAGGTGAACTATGTATGATCTTATCGTCGTCGGCGGCGGGCCGGCTGGCCTGACCGCAACCATCTATGCCATCCGCAAGCGCCTCAACGTCCTGCTGGTCTCGAAAGACCTGGGCGGAAAGACGAATTTTCGACTTTCTCTGCCCTGGATCGAGGACTACCAGGTCATCCGCGGGCTGGAGGTCGTCAATAAATTCCGCAGCGAACTCGAATATCTCAAGTTCGCCCGCCACATGGAGCCGGTCGACCGCATCGACAAGGACGAGAAAAGCTTCGTACTTCACACCCGCGGCGGCGGCGAGCTGCTGGCCAAGGCAGTGATCATCGCCACCGGCACCAAGCAACAGCGCCTTACCGTACCCGGCGAGCGCGAATTCATCATGCGCGGCCTGTGCTACTCTGCGCTGAGCTATGCCCCGCTGTTCATCGACCGCGAGACCGTCGTGGTCGGCGATGGCGATCTGGCGCTGCGCTCGGCTGCCGAGCTGGCTACCGTCGCCAAGCACGTCTCCCTGATCGGCGCCAGCGGGCCGGCCTTTGAATCGGACCTGGGTAAGAAGCTGCGCAGCTCACCGAACGTCTCCATTTTGGAGAACTTCACCGTCACTGAGGTGAAAGGCAACGGCTTTGCCGACAAACTGGTGCTGAAGAGCCCGAACGGCGAAGAGAAGATCGTCGAAGCCGAAGGCACCTTCATCGAGATGAACCTGATCCCCAACTCGCAGCTGGTCGCTCACCTGGTCGACCTGGACGAGCAAGGGCGCATCAAGATCGACTGCTTTGCCCGCACCAGTATCCCAGGCATCTTCGCCGCCGGGGACGTCACCGATACCTATGCCGAACAGGTTCTGGTGGCGGTCGGCGAGGGCGCCAAGGCTGCCCTGAGCGCTTACGAATACCTGTTGCCACGACTGTAGGTGTTCTATTCGAGAAACCTGGTCTCGGAGACTCCAGGATCGGGTTTCTCTCACTCCTTTCATTATTGCGAATCCCGCACGGCAGAATCGGGACGATCGACGCGTGAATCATTGACATTTGACACATCCCGCTTCGCCTGCCGTGCTTCTATAATATTGATAAGTATTGGTTTAAAGACCGGAATGGTCATTTAAAGTTCATCGTAGCTATTCCCTGAACCTTCTCGGGGAGGTTTCAATGCAGAATCCAACGACCCGGATCATCCGTGGTGAACCGGCCGCGGCCCTTATTGTGGGCGGCGGCATCGGTGGTATGCGCGCTGCGCTAGATCTGGCGGATGCCGGTTTGAAAGCCTACCTGGTCGAGCAAACTCCCTGTCTGGGAGGCCGGGTTGCCCAGCTCGGCTTCATGTTCCCGCAGCATGATTGCGTTTTGTGCCGCGGCACCGCCGACCATGGTTACGGCTGCACGCGCCCCTCGATCTCCCCGGCCTATATCCAGCACAACCAGCACCCCAATATCGAGATCCTGACCAACACCCGCATCTTGGATGTAGAAGGGGAAGCCGGTGATTTCACCGTCTCCCTGCGCCAGGAACCACGCTTTGTCGATCCAAACCGCTGCACCAGCTGCGGCAAGTGCGCCCAGGTGTGCCCGATCGAGCTTCCCAACACCTACCAGCTGGGCATGACCAAGCGCAAGGCGGCCTACAAGGTGGCGGCGCGTGCCACACCAGATGCTTTCGTCATCGATAAATTCCCCTACTGCGACGCATGCGGCAAATGCACCCAGGTCTGCCCAACCGGCGCTATCGACCTTCACGAGGCCCCGCGCCTGCTGACTCTGGAGGTGGGCGCCATCATCCTGGCGCTTGGTTTCAAAGTCTACGACTCCAGCGGTCTGGAAGAGCTGGGCTACGGGCGCTACCCGAACGTGGTCCAGGCGATGCAGTACGAGCGCCTGGCCAGCCGCTCCGGCCCGACCGAAGGCATCCTGACCCGCCCCTCCGACAGGCAGAAGCCGAGCTCGATTGCCTGGCTGCAGTGCATCGGCTCCCGAGACCAGAATAACCCCTTCTGTTCATCGATCTGCTGCATGTACGCTACCAAAGAGGCCATCCTCGCCAAGCAGCGCCTGGGCGCGGACGTGGACTGCAGCATCTTCATCATGGATGAACGCGCCTTTAACAAGGAATACAGCGCCTACTTCGCCACTGCCCGCGGCGAGCACGCCATCCGCTACAACCGCTGCCGGGTTTCATCCATCCAGGAAGATCCTCTAACCCACGATCTGATCCTGCATTACGCCGAACCGGACGGCAGGCGGTACGAGGAACGCTTCGAAATGGTCGTCCTGGCGACCGGCTTGCAGCCCCCAGAATCGGCCGGGCAGCTGGCAGAGCTGCTCGACATCGAACTGAATCCCTACGGCTTCTGCCAGACCGACAAGTTCACCCCGCTGCAGACCACCCGCCCAGGCGTGTTCGTGTGCGGCGCCTTTTCCTCTCCAAAAGAGATCGTCGAAACGATCATCGACGCCAGCGGTGCGGCAGCCGAGGTCATGCGCCTGCTCAACGACCGCCTGCACACCCACCCCTATTCGCGCGCCTGGCCCTTCCTCTCGACCAACGAATTCCCGCCGGAAAGAGATGTCTCTCAGGAACCCGCCCGCGTGGGTGTTTTCGCCTGTCACTGCGGCGAGACCATTTCCGAAGTCCTGGATATGCCTGCCCTCCTGCACCAGGCCAGCCACCTGCCGGACGTGGTCAGCACTGCCATCATCGACTACGCCTGCTTCCCGGAAGCCCAAGAATCGCTTCGCCAGGCTATCCTGCAGGAAGGCCTGAACCGCGTCGTCATCGCCGCCTGCAGCAACCGCACCCACGAATCGCTCTTTCAACGGACCATCCGCAAGGTTGGCCTCAATCCATACTTGCTCGAGGTCGTTAACCTGCGCGAGCAGTGCAGCCTGGTACACCAGAACCAGGCAGACCTGGCGAACCGGAAGGCGTTCGAGATGGTGCGCATGGCGGTCGGCCGTGTTGCCGTGGCCAGACCTGTTAACAAGGAGAGTTACCGCTGCCTGCCATCTGCCCTGGTGATCGGCGGGGGTGTATCCGGGATGACGGCTGCCCTGGCGATCGCCGATAGCGGTTACGATGTCCACCTGGTCGAACGATCCGAGACGCTCGGCGGCAACCTGCGCAACCTGTACTACGTCGCCGAAGGCTACAACCCGCAGCGCCTGCTGCGCGACCTGGTCAACCGGGTGCGCGCCCACCAGCGCATTAACATCTACACCCGCACCGAAGTGCTGGCTCAAAACGGGCATGTGGGGCAGTTTACGACCCAATTGATCTCACGCCGGAACAGCCATTTCGAGACCTCCAGCGTGGAACACGGCGTGACGATCGTGGCCACCGGCGCACAGGAGAACCGCGACCACCCCTTGTTGCGCCAGCCGAAAGTAATCACACAACAAGAGCTAGAGGAAAAGATCATCCACCACCCGGAGGAGATCGCCGCCCTTCGCCATGTGGTCATGATCCAATGCGTGCGGCCCGCAGGCGCGCCGGATTACTGCTCGCGGGTTTGTTGCACGAACACCATGAAGAACGCCATCCGGCTGAAGCTGTTCAACCCCAATTGCCAGGTGAGCGTGCTCTACAAGAACATCGTCACGTACGGTTTCCGCGAGGAACACTACACCGAAGCCCGCCGCCTGGGCGTGGTCTTCATCCGCTACACGGATGACCTGCCGCCCCAGGTGGTTCAGAACGGCAAGGATTTGACCGTCCGGGTGTACGATCTCTCTTTGGACCGCTGGCTGAACCTGCCCGCCGACCTGGTCCCTATGAGCATGTCCATCTCCCCGTCCGAAGGGACCGACCGCCTGGCGCACATCCTGCGCGTCCCGCTCTCCAGCGAGGGCTTCTACGAAGAAGCCCAGCTGAAGCTGCGCCCGATGGACTTCATGCGCGATGGCATCTTCCTGGCCGGCATGGCCCACTATCCGAAGTTCATCGAGGAGAGCATCAGCCACGCCCTGGCGGCGGCTGGCCGCGCCCTGACCCTGCTCTCCCAGGAAACCCTCTACCTGGGCGGCGTCGTCGCGCAGGTAGACCCGGAGAAATGCGTCGGCTGCCTGACCTGCACCCGCACCTGCCCCTTCGAGATCCCGCAGGTCATCCAGGTCGAAGGGCGCAGCGGCGTCGGCGGCATGGGCGGGGCGGCTTACATCGACCCGGCCCTGTGTCAGGGCTGCGGCACCTGTACCGGCGAATGTCCGGCGAATGCCATCCAGCTGTTCAACTACACTGACGAGCAAATGATGCTGCGCTCGATCGGCGGGCTGGGCGTCTGGCGTATCCCTGTGACCAGTAACTCATGACCCGGCTGCCAGTTCGGTTCAATCCCTCGCAGCCGGCCCTAAATGAGGCGAGTCAATGACTTTGACACACAACAACCAGGCCTTCGAGCCTGAGATCACCGCCTTCTACTGCATCTACTGCGGCTACATGGCCGCCGATTCCGCCGGGGCGCTTCATCTCCAGTACCCGGCCAACGTCAAGTTCGTGCGCATGCCCTGCACCGGCAAGACCGATATCCGCTATTTGTTGGAGGCTTTCGAGCAGGGGGCAGATGGCGTCTATGTGGTCGCCTGCCCGATCGGGAACTGCCATCACGTGCGCGGCAACGAACGCGGCCTGGCCCGGCTCAAACGAGCCAAGAAGATCCTGGACGAGGTCGGTCTGGGCAGTGAGCGGCTGGACATGTTCTTCATGTCCGGCAGCCAGGCCCACACCTTCTCCTCAGCGGTCAAGACCATGACCGAGCGCATCCGCCAGCTCGGCCCGAACCCGCTGAATCCGACGAATGGGAACGGCGCGTCTGGTCACGATCCAAAAGATGAGGAAGAAGAACCCGAATACCGCGGGCGGCGTCCTAAACCCGGCTAGGCAATCGGAGAAAAAGGCGTGCTCTTGTCTCAGCAAGATCCCGAACAATCCCTTCCCATCGGCGCGGTGATGGTCGTCGGTGGTGGAATCGCGGGCATGCAGGCTTCGTTGGACCTGGCAGACCAGGGCTTCAAAGTATACCTGGTCGAAGAGAAGTCCGCCATTGGCGGCAAAATGGCCCAGCTGGACAAGACTTTCCCGACCAACGACTGCGCCATGTGCACGATCTCGCCCAAGCTGGTCGAGACCGGACGCCATCCGAACATTGAGATCCTGACTAAGACCCACGTACTGGACGTGACCGGCCAGGCCGGCAACTTCAACGTCACCGTCCAACGCGAACCACGCTACATCGACCCATCTATTTGCATCGCCTGCGGCGAGTGCACCAAGGTCTGCCCGGTTATCATCCCGGATACCTTCAATGAAGGTCTGGCCTCCCGCCGGGCCGCTTATAAGCTCTACCCGCAGGCGGTGCCGAACGCCTTCGCCATCGAGAAGCGCGGCATCGCCCCCTGCCGGGACGCCTGCCCGGCCGGTCAACGCGCCCAGGGCTACATCGCCCTGATCCGGGAGGGGCGCTGGGCAGATGCCCTGCGCGTGATCAAGATGGACAACCCCTTCCCCGGCATCTGCGGGCGCATTTGTAACCATCGCTGCGAGAGCGCCTGCAATCGCGGCCAGGTCGACGAACCGATTAATATCCGCGCCCTCAAGCGCTTCGTGACCGATAAGGTCTACGCCGATCCCTACCAGCCCCCCGCACCTGCCGAGATCCGCTTCCCTGACCGGAGGGTGGCGATCATCGGCGCCGGCCCGTGCGGGTTGACCGCCGCCCAGGACCTGATCCGGGCCGGTTTTCCCGTGACCATTTTCGAGGCCATGCCGGTCGCCGGAGGCATGCTGCGGCTGGGCGTCCCCGAATACCGCTTACCGACCGAAATCATCGAACGCGAAGTGCGCGAGATCGTCGACCTGGGGGTCGATCTAAGGCTGAACGCACAGGTGGACGACCTGGACAAATTGTTCGACCAGGGTTACTCGGCGGTGTTAATCTCCGTCGGCGCGCATGAGGGCATCCGCCTGCCGATACCGGGCGCCAACCTGCCCGGCGTACTGATCAACACCCACTTCCTGCGCGACGTCCGCCTGGGGAAATACGCCGGAACAAATGACCACGCCGGTCTGGGTAAGAACGTGCTGGTGCTGGGCGGCGGCAATGTCGCCATCGACGTCGCCCGCAGCGCCGTCCGCCTGGGCTGCCAGGTCTCGATGGCCTGCCTGGAGAGCCGCGAGACGATGCCGTCTCATGAGTGGGAGATCCAGGCTGCCATTGCCGAGGGCGTATCGATATTCCCCAGCCGGTCATTCGAGCGCGTCCTGCCGGATGAGGGCGGGCGCACTTCGGGCGTCGAGTGCATGCAGGTCAGCTCCTTCAGCTTCGATGAGAACGGGCGCCTGAACGTCGAGAAAGTCCCCGGCTCGAACCATATCCTGGCCTGCGATACGGTCATCTTCTCGGTCGGGCAGCGCGCTGGCCTGGCCTTCATCCCCGCCGATGCCGGGGTCGGCCTGACCGAGCGAAAGACCATCGCCATCAATCCCAACACCTTCGCTGCCACCCGCCCCGGGGTGTTCGCCGCCGGCGACAGCGTCTCCGGGACGGCCTTCGTCATCGAAGCGGTGGACAGCGGGCACAAAGCCGCCTCGTCCATTCTGCGTTACCTGCAGGGCGAGCGCCTGGAACCGCCCCACCGCCCGGAGCTGCCCGTCGTCCACCTTACCCAGCAGGAGATCCAGGCGCGCATTGCCAGAGGCGAGATTCACCGCAACGGGCGGATAGCGCTGCCCGAGCTGCCCGTCGAGCAGCGCCTCGCCAATTTCGCCGAGGTAGAAGGCGGCTACGACGACGCCAGCGCCCAGGCCGAAGCGGCCCGCTGCCTGGCCTGTGGCATCTGTTCGGAGTGCATGAGCTGCACCTTCGTCTGCGGGGTAAACGCCATCAACCATAACGACAGCGAGCGGATCGAGAGACTTCAGGTCGGCGCACTGATCCTGGCCCCTGGTTACCAGATCTACAATGCCCACCTCTCCGAAGAATATGGGCTGGGTCGCTATCCCAACGTGGTTACTGCCCTGCAGTACGAACGCATGCTGTCTGCCAGTGGGCCGACCAAAGGGCATGTCCAACGCCCCTCCGATGGATGCAAACCTAAACGGATCGCCTTCCTGCAGTGTGTTGGCAGTCGCGACCTGAGCCACGATTATTGCTCGTCAGTCTGCTGTATGTATGCCGCTAAGGAAGCCATCATGACCGTCGAGCACGCCCGAGCAGAGGCGCGCTCCGGAAACGGTGACGGCGAGGTGAATTGCCAGGTCTTCTTCATGGACACCCGCAGCTTCAGCAAGGGATACGAAGAGTATTACCGCCGGGCAGAGGGAAAGTACGGTGTCAAGTACACCCGCTGCCGGTTGAGTGATATCAAGGAGGACCCCCTCACCCAAGATCTAAGAGTCCGTTATGCCGCGCCGTATCAGGGAATTCCCGGAGTTCTCGAAGAAGAGTATGACCTGGTTGTGTTGTCCGTAGGGATGGAGATATCCGAATCTGTCAAAGAATTGGGGCGTAATCTTGGGATCGAGCTCGACAACTATGGATTTTGCCATACCACCCTGTTCCATCCCTTGCAAACCAGCCGGCCGGGTATCTTCGTTGCCGGTCCGTTCCGCGAGCCCAAGGATATTCCCGAGACCGTCATGGAAGCCAGCGGGGCGGCTGCGAACGCCGCGTGCCTGCTCGCACCGGCGCGCAACACCCTCTCCCAGGCGCGCAGCTATCCAATTGAACGCGATGTCAAGGAAGAGGAGCCGCGCATTGGTGTGTTCGTCTGTCACTGTGGAAGCAACATCGGCGGCTTCCTCGACGTGCCCGGGGTGGCCGGGTATGCCCGCACGCTGCCCGGCGTTGCCCACGCCGAGGACAACCTGTACACCTGTTCCCAGGATACCATCGCTCACATTATTGAACAAGTGAAGCAGCTGGGGTTGAACCGCGTGGTGGTTGCCTCCTGCACACCACTTACCCACGAACCTCTGTTCCAGGACGCCATCCGCCTGGCCGGTCTCAACCCTTATCTCTTCGAGATGGCCAACATCCGCAATCAATGTTCCTGGGTGCATTCATCCGACTGGGAGGGAGGGACTGCTAAGGCCAGGACTATGGTGCGTATGGCCGTTGCCCGTGCCCGGGAGCTGCAACCGCTGAAAACTTCCCAGATGCCCGTCAACCATGCCGTACTGGTTATTGGCGGTGGAATAGCCGGGATGACTGCTGCCCTCACCTTGGCCGATCAGAGCTTTCCTGTACATATCATCGAGCGCGAAGATCAATTAGGTGGCAATCTACGCCATCTGCGTTTCTTCCTGCCCCCAACGACGACGCAAACGCTCCCGTATTCTTCCCCCCAGGAATACCTAACCGAAATAGTCGCTCAGGTTACCTGGCACCCTTTGATCCAGGTATACACGCAGGCTGAACTGCTCGATACCGGTGGCTTCAAAGGCAACTTCACGTCTACGATCCGCCAGGACAGCCGTACCGTCCAAATCCAACACGGTGTGATCATTATCACGACAGGCGGCGTCGAATACAAAGGAAGCGAATACAGCTACGGCTCTCACCCCGGGATCCTCACCCAACTCCAATTCGAGGAGCTGCTCGCAAATCAGGGCTCAGAGATCAGCGATCTACACTCCGTGGCCATGATCCAGTGCATCGGTCCAGGCGAGAAATATTGCAGCCGCCTGTGCTGCTCCACCGCGCTGAAGAACTCCCTGCAGCTCAAGGAACTCAACCCGCAAACCGAGGTGACGATTCTATACCGGGACATACGCACCTATGGATTTAAGGAACGCCTGTATACCCAAGCGCGCCAAGCCGGAGTCCGGTTCATTCATTATGAGTTTGATCGCAAGCCAGTTGTTCACATAAGCGATCAGTACCAGTCGATCAACCTGCGTGTTTGGGAACCAGTACTAGGCAGGGAGTTTGAGCTGACTCCTGATCTGCTGGTCTTGAGCACGCCGGTTGTTCCATCTAAAGGTGCGCGCGAGCTGGCCAGCCGCCTGAAGCTGCCACTCGACATGGACGGTTTCTTCCTGGAAGCGCATGTCAAGCTGCGCCCGGTGGATTTCTCCGCCGAGGGCGTCTTTATGGCCGGATTGGCGCATTATCCCAAATTCCTCGATGAAACCATCGCCCAGGCCCAGGCTGCGGCTTCCCGCGCAGCGGGCATCCTATCTCAAGAAAGTATGTTGACCAATGCCCGCGTGGCGGTGGTCGATCCACAAAGATGTGTTGGTTGCCTGACTTGCGTACGCATCTGCCCGTACGATGTACCTCAAGTGCGCGGTGATTCTGCTGGCGTAGGCAATATATTTGGTGCCGCCTATATCGAGTCAGCCATCTGTCATGGGTGCGGCACCTGCGCTGCAGAGTGCCCAGCTCAGGCCATTCAGTTGATGCACTACACCGACATTCAGACGAACATGAAGCTGGATGCGCTTCTCAGATCTGAATCTGATAAGGCCGGTTTTATCCCGGTAACTAGCCTCGAGGTGCGTTAATGTCCGACCATGATTTCAATCCCGAAATTGTCGCCTTCTGCTGCCACTACTGCGCCTACGCCGCTGCCGACCTGGCCGGGTCGATGCGGTTGGAATACCCCACCTCGGTTAAGGTGGTCGAATTACCCTGCACAGGCAAGCTGGATGTGCTGTACGTCCTGCGCGCCTTCGAGGCAGGTGCCGACGGGGTGATGGTCGCCGGCTGACTGGAGGGCGATTATCATTACCTGGAAGGTAATCTCAACGCCCGCCGGCGAGTTGAATATGCACAGAAACTGCTGAAGGAAATCGGATTGGAAAGCCAGCGCATCCAGATGATTAACATTTCCTCGGCCATGGGTGGCCAGTTCGCCTGGTCGGCTGCAGAAATGACGGCTGAGATCACACGCCTCGGACCTAACCCATTGAGAGGCAACGGATCTGAAGGAGGACCTCCCCCTTCAGACCCATCCACTGAAGCCGGTCGGGTAAGCGATGGAATAGATGGAATAAAGGAGGAGTGAAATGGCGGAGATAGAGAAAAAGCCTTATATCCTCATCGTTGACGATGATCCAGACATCCTGGAAGGCATCCGCACAATCCTTGAGTCCCGGTCCTATCGCCTGGCCACCGCCAGGGATGGGAAGAAATGTATGGAGATGATCGGGCAGGAAATCCCAGATTTATTGATCTTGGATCTGCTTATGCCGCGCATGGATGGCTGGGGCGTGATCCGCGAGATGCGCAGCGAACCACGCTACGCGCATGTGCCCATCATGGTGCTAACCACAGTCATCGAAGACGCCAGCCGACGCCGGTATGAGCTCGAAACCGGGATGGCGATAGACATCCAGGATTACGTACAAAAACCAGCCAACCCGGCCGATCTACTCCTGCGGGTAGAGAAACTGCTAAAAATCCATGTTTGAAGTCAAGTCGCGTTCTCTTTCGGTAACTGTGGAACGTTTGCGTCGCTCGGAGATCTTCAGAGAGCTGTGCGATGAGGATTTGATTGCCATCGCTGAATTCTGCCGTGAGGTATCCTACCAGGAAGGAGAGATCGTGCTTTCGGAGAGTGCGCCGGCTGACACGTTGTACATTGTCGAGCGAGGCAAATTAGCGTTAGAAAAGAAAATCCAAATCGGCCGGCACTCTACGCCGCGTAATGCCACCATTGGTTATGTCGAAGCGGGGAAGATTGCCGGCTTCTCAACCCTGAGCGTGCCGCATGAATATTCAACCTCCGCAATGTGCCTCGAACCAACGCGGGGCATCGCGGTAGACGGGGAAGCCTTGCGCCACTACCTGGAAACACATCCAGCAGCTGGCCTCAAGGTGATGAAGATACTGGCGGCGCTCATCAGCAGCCGCTACCGCAACGCCACGAACACGCTCACTTATTTCCTTTCCATCGTATCCCATGAACTTCGTTCACCGCTCGCGGCAATTGAGAATTACCTTCAAACCATGCTGGCTGGTTTCGCTGGCGAGCTCAACCCAAAGCAAAAACGCATGGTGGAACGTAGCATCCTGCGTGTGGCTGATCTGCGCGCACTGATCGGGGATGTTGTCGACCTGGCGCGCATGCGCCCGGAGCAGATCCAAGCCGATTTTGAGTGGTGCAACCCGGGCGAAGTGGGCACGGAATCCATCGAGGATGTACGCCTTGCAGCCGCGGAAAAAAATATCCGCATCATGGTCGAACCACCTGAGAAATTCGAGCCCATCGTCGGGGCGCGGCGGCGCTTGCGGCAGGTCTTCACGAACATGCTGAACAACGCCATAAAATATTCGCCTCCCGATAGTAAAGTTTTTTTTCGCGCCTGGTACGAGCCGGAAGCAGTCGTCTTCGAAGTTGAAGATGAAGGGCCAGGCATACCCGAAGAAGACCTGCCGCATATCTTCAAGAATTTCTTCCGGGCCAGTAACGTTGAACAGGTTCAAGGCGCGGGTCTCGGGCTTTCGATCGCCGAAAAAATTATCGAAGCCCACCAGGGCAAGATCTTAGCCAGAAACGTGACCGCCGAGATCGGGAAAACCGGCACTCGCTTCACTGTCTACATCCCGCGTGATCTGAAGACTCCAGAGATGCGTCGCCATGAGTGGATGGCGGCGGAAGCCGAACAACCCTTAGAAGAGTCCCGATAGGTTGGGAGCGATGAAGAGCAGCCAATCGGCCAGAGTGAACTTATCCAGTTCTGAGCAGGCAAACCAGGTCGGTGCCGTCATGGTTGTTGGCGGCGGCATCGCCGGGATGCAGGCTGCGCTAGATCTGGGCGATCAAGGCTTTAAGGTCTATCTCGTCGAAGAGAAATCGGCAATCGGCGGGCATATGGCGCAGCTCGACAAGACCTTCCCCACCAACGATTGCGCCATGTGCAATATCAGCCCGAAGCTGGTGGACACCGGGCGCCATATCAATATCGATATCCTGACCGATACCGATGTGATCAGTGTAGACGGCCAGGCCGGGGACTTCACCGTTTCCTTACTTCGCCGGCCGCGCTACATCGATATCAACAAGTGCATCGGCTGCGGGGATTGCGCGCAAGTCTGCCCGGTCTCGGTACGCGACCTGTTCGAAGAGGGTCTAAAGACGCGTAAAGCCGCTTTCCGCCTGTACTCCCAGGCTGTCCCCGGCGCTTACGCCATTGAAAAATCAGGAATCGCCCCTTGCCGGGGGAGCTGCCCTGCCGGGCAGCGCGCCCAAGGCTATATCGCCCTGATCGCCGAAGGCCGCTACCCCGAGGCGCTGCGCGTTATAAAAGAGGACAATCCCTTCCCCAGCGTCTGCGGCCGTACCTGTCACCACCCCTGCGAGGGCAGTTGTACGCGTGCCTTGGTCGACCAGGCGGTAGGCATCATGTCGCTGAAGCGCTTCGTCGTTGATCACGCCCTGGCTTTCGGCCGCGAGAAGGTAGAACCCGCGCCTCATACTCGACCGGAATGGGTAGCCGTGATTGGTGCTGGTCCAGCAGGCTTAACTGCCGCTCATGACCTGGTAAAACTCGGCTATGGCGTTACGGTTTACGAAGCGTTGCCGGTAGCTGGCGGGATGATGCGGGTTGGCATTCCTGCCCACCGCTTACCCAAGGGAGTCCTCCAACAGGATATCGACGACATCCTGGCCTTAGGGGTGGTGCTTAAGACCGACACCCCGATTAAAGACCCCACTGCGCTCCTGAAGCAAGGTTACAACGCGGTCTGCCTGGCCACTGGGATATCCTCTCCGGACCATTCCCTGGGCATTCCCGGCGAGAAAGTGGAAGGCGTCCTCTCGGCAGCCACGTTCTTACGAAAGATCAACCTGGGCGAGAAAATCACCATTGGCGACCGGGTGGCCGTGCTCGGCGGGGGCATCACCGCCCTCGACGCCGCCGCCGTCGCCCGGCGTTTAGGAGCTCAATCGGTCTACCTCATCCTGGACCGCCCACGCGGCGAGCTGCCCGCTTACCACTATGAGATGGCCGCCGTCGAAGCCGAAGGAATACATTTCTACGAGCGTTCCAGCGTCACCCGCATCTTTTCAGAAGAAAACAAAGTCATCGGGGTCGAACTAGCCCAGACCGGTCAGGGTATGCAAACAGACGCCAGCGGGCGGCGCCGGCCAAAGATCGTCCCCGGTTCAGAATTCACCCTCCAGGTTGATACAGTGATCGGGACGGTGGGCCAGTTTTCGGACTTGAAATATCTGGACGCGCATTTTGAAGAGCTGGCTGGCGATCCCCAAACCCTGACCAGCAGCATCCCTGGCCTGTTTGTGGTGAGTGGTCGCAAGACCGGAGCCAGCTACATCATAGAGGCGGTCGCACTCGGGCACCGGGTGGCCAGGTCGATTCACCGATACTTACAAGAACAGCCTCTTGACCAAGTCGATCCACCCTCCTTGCCTGTCGTGAAATTTTCTCGCCAGGAGCTGGCCGAAAAAGTGGCAAACGGCCAGATCAAACCGCTACCGAAAATCGAACCCGGCTTGCTCCCAACCATTGAACGGGTCACAAGTTTTCGGGAAGTTGTCCTGGGATTGACAGAACATCAGGCCCGCGCAGAAGCCCAACGCTGCTTGCAATGTGGGATCTGTTCCGAATGTTTGGCCTGTGTGTACGCCTGTGGGGTAAACGCAATAGATCTTAATATGGTAACACGCCTGGAACAGATCAATGTGGGCGCGGTTATCCTGGCTCCCGGCTATCAGGCTTACCATGCTGAGCTCTCAGAAGAGTATGGCTACGGGCGTTTTCCCAACGTGATCACCGCCCTGCAGTTCGAGCGCTTGCTCTCGGCTTCCGGCCCGACGATGGGCCAGGTACGCCGCCCCTCAGACCAGAAAGCTCCCAAACGGGTCGCTTTCCTGCAATGCATTGGTTCCCGCGACCAGAGCCACGACTACTGCTCGGCGGTGTGCTGCATGTACGCCACCAAGGAAGCTGTGATCGCCAAGGAGCACCTGCCCGGTCTCGAGGCATATGTCTTCATGATGGATATGCGCGCTTTCTCGAAGGGCTACTGGGGTTACTTCCAGCGAGCGCGCGACCGATATGGCGTCCATTATCTCCGCAGCCGGATCAGTGCGTTATGGGAAGACGCTGAGACCCACGATCTTCTCACGCGTTACCTAGATGAGCAGGGCACGCTTCGCACGGATCGCTTCGACCTGGTGGTGCTTTCGGTGGGCATGGAAATTTCGGCCTCTGTGAAAGACCTAGGACGCCGCCTGGGCATCGAGCTCGACCAGTATGGCTTCTGCCACACCGTGAATTTCAACCCGCTCGAGACCAGCCGCCCGGGCATCTACGCCGCTGGCACGTTCCGTGAGCCGAAAGATATCCCCGAGTCGGTGGTGGAGGCCAGCGGGGCGGCCGCTGCCAGCGCCAGCCTGCTATCGAATGCTCGCTGGTCGCTGACCAGGGTGCGCCAATACCCACCCGAACGAGATGTGTCTGCTGTGCCGCCGCGCATCGGAGTTTTCGTCTGTCATTGTGGATCGAACATCGCTGGCTTCCTGGATGTGCACGGCGTCGCCGAGTACGCCCGCTCGCTTCCGAGCGTCGTCCATGCCGAAAATACCCTCTACGCCTGCTCGCAAGACTCGATCCAGCTCATTGCCCGGCGGGTGAGCGAGCTCGATCTGAACCGGGTGGTGGTTGCCAGCTGCACCCCGCTCACCCACCAGCCTCTTTTCCAGGATAGCATCCGGGCAGCCGGTTTGAATCCTTATCTGATGGAGATGGCCAACATCCGCAACCAGTGCTCCTGGGTGCACTCCAACGACCGCCCGGCTGCCACCCAAAAGGCCAAGGACCTGGTCAAGATGGCAGCTTCCCGCGCCGCCCTGCTCGCCCCCCAGCACACCATCGAGGTCCCGGTTCAATCTGCGGCGCTTGTTGTGGGAGGCGGTGCAGCCGGGATGAGCGCCGCGCTGAACCTGGCCGAACAGGGTTACCCGGTCCACTTGGTAGAAAAGGAATCTGCCCTGGGAGGCAACCTTCGCTCTGTGCATACCGCTCCTCCCTCCGAACGGGGCGGGGGGCCGCGCGACCCACAAGCCACATTAGTGACCCTGGTCGATTCCATCCATTCAAGTGCAGGGATCAAGCTGCACCTGGAAAGCCAGGTCGTGGCGACATCCGGATTCATAGGCAATTTCAACACCACCATCCAGGGTAAAGATGGCGAACGCCAGGAGATCCCACACGGTATCACCATCCTGGCAACCGGCGGGCAGGAGTACCGCGGCCCGGAGTACGGTTACGGCCAACATCCCGCTATTTTGACCCAGCAGGAACTGGAAGCCCTGATTGCCAGCCAACCGGAGCGGATTGCCGGGCTGAAATCGGTGGCGATGGTCCTGTGCGTCGGGCCGGCGGAGCAGTACTGTAGCCGCATCTGCTGCTCGGTCAGCCTGAAGAACGCCCTGCGCCTGAAAGAGCTCAACCCCAAACTACAGGTGACCCTGCTCTACAAGGACATTCGCACCTACGGTTTTAAAGAAAGGCTGTACGAACAGGCCCGCCGGCAGGGTGTTCTCTTTGCCCGCTACGACGACGCTCACAAACCGCAGGTCGGGCTGCCTGAAGAAAATGAATGCCCCTTGACCGTGCATACCTGGGACGCCTCCCTGGGCCGCTGGATGCAGCTTGATCTCGACCTGCTCGTACTGAGCATGCCGGTCATCCCAAGACCGGACGCCCACCAGCTGGCAACCCTGTTCAAGGTCTCGACCGATGCGGATGGCTTCTTCCTGGAAGCGCACGTCAAGCTGCGCCCGGTTGACTTCGCCTCGGATGGCGTCTTCATGGCAGGCATGGCCCATTATCCCAAGCTGCTGGAGGAGTCGCTGATCCAGGCCCAGGCGGCAGCCGCCCGCGCCGGGCGTGTGCTCAGCCGGGACTCGCTCAGCGCCGGTGGGCGAGTCGCGGCGGTCGATCCCGCCCTGTGCACCGGCTGCCTGACCTGCGTGCGCATCTGCCCGTTCGGTGTGCCCAAGATTCA
>DATDRQ010000131.1:0-13042 GCA_035291645.1 Anaerolineales bacterium | reverse complement strand
TACCTGCCCCTGGTCCTGACCTCCGGAGAAGCGCCGCCCACCATTGCCGGCTGCCCGGTTTTCCCGGCGGATAACATCTGGAACACGCGGATCGATACCCTGCCCCTGCATCCCAACTCGGCGGCATACATCGCCACGATCGGCTCCGATAACGGCCTGCATCCCGATTTCGGCGCGGGCGTCTGGCCGCCCGGCTCGAACAGCCCGATCGGCATCCCCTTCGTTGTAGTGCCCGGCGACCAGCCTGAGGTACCTGTCGAGTTCGTCTGGTGGCCCGAGGAGAGCGATCCCGGCCCGTACCCCATCCCGAAAAACGCCCCAATCGAAGGTGGGCCGGATGCGGACGGCGACCGGCACGTGCTGGTGCTCCAGCAGGGTTCGTGCAGGCTGTACGAGTTGTACGCCGCCTACCCCCAGCCGGACGGTAGCTGGCAGGCCGGCAACGGGGCCGTCTTCGACCTTCATTCGCACGCCCTGCGAACCGCCGGTTGGACCTCGGCGGACGCGGCCGGGCTGGCGATCCTGCCCGGATTGGTCCGCTTCGACGAGGCCGCCGCCGGAGCTATCCGCCACGCCCTGCGCTTCACTGCCCCGCAGACCCGCGAAGCCTACCTGTGGCCCGCCCGCCATTACGCCTCTGACCTGACCGGCGCGCAGTACCCGCCGATGGGGCTGCGCGTGCGCCTGCGCGCCGGCTACGACCTGTCGGGTTTCTCGCCCCAGTCGCGGGTGATCTTACAGGCGCTGAAGACCTACGGAATGATCCTGGCGGACAACGGCTCGCCCTGGTACATTTCAGGGGCACCCGACGAGCGCTGGGACAACGACGTGCTGCACGAGCTGGGCCGGGTCAAGGGCGCCGACCTGGAGGCGGTGGACGTCTCGGGTTTAATGATCGACCCCGATTCAGGCCAGGCTCGTCAGCCATAGGTATTTTTAACGCGAAGCCGCAAAGTATGGAAGGGCTGGTAGGGGCTGGTCTAGAGAGCGCTCTCTAGTTTTAGAGGCCTCCCTTAGACCCGCCCCTACAAAATTCCCAACGCGGCTTTGCGTTGAATCTTTTATCCGGCCGGTTCAGGCGCGGGGGCCAGGCTCTCCAGAGCCGCCAGCTCCCGGTAGGTCAGCGTCCAGGCGGTCGAGGTGAAGATTTTGCCCAGGCCGCTCAGGAAGAGCAGCGGCGAGAAGGTCACCAGGAGGAAGATCGGCAGGCCGACGATAGCCGCCAGCACCCAGGGGATCCACTCGCCCAGGAACAGGCTGGCGATCCCGCCCACGAGCAGCGCCGGTAGACCTCCGGCGATCAGCCCGGCCAGACCGGTGACGATGTAGACCGGGATCAGCAGGAAGAAGGCCACGAACATGGCGACCGCCCAGGCGATGCCGATCCCGACCAGGATCAGCCACATCAGG
Organism: Anaerolineales bacterium; assembly: GCA_035291645.1. GTDB lineage: Bacteria > Chloroflexota > Anaerolineae > Anaerolineales > UBA4823 > DATDRQ01. The sequence continues at coordinate 11,632 of DATDRQ010000131.1, read as the reverse complement.
GCGACGTTCTGCCAGTTGCGCCGTACCAGGGCATAACCCCGGCGGAAGGCTTCGCCCACACCGATCCCTTCCAGGGCGCTGGCCCGCCAGAAGAACTGGCGGAACAGGTTGAGCACGACGCTGAGCGCGATCACAACCAGGGTGAGCGGCGCCAGGACAAGCCCCAGGACGATCCACCCGGGGATTGACGTGGCTTGCAAGCTCCCCTGCATGGCCGTCCAGAAAAAGCCCAACCCGACCAGCACCAGGAAAAGCACCATGAAGAAGAGCGGCAGGTTGACCAGCAGGTTGATCAGGAACAAGCGCCAGGCCGCCCTCGACCAGCCCAGGCGGAAGCCGGCCCGCACGCCGGGTTTTTCCGCAGTGCGCTCTTGCGCGTCCACCATGCGGATCACGGCCGCCTCGGAAACGTAGCGCAGGATGGTGAAGACGACAGCCACGATCAGAACTACCAGGATGATCCCGAGGATCACCCACATGACCGTGGTCCAAACGTCCCCGGGGATGTTCATGCGCGGTAGCTCGCCGCCGAACAGGCGCTGTAGCTGGCGAATGAACTCGCGGAAGTCCTGGTTGTTATCCATCTGGTACTGGAAGCGGTTGCCATTTCCACCCCAGCCGGTCGATCCTCCCCCGGCGGTCAGTCCCAGGATCAGGGCGAACACCCACAAGGCGCGGTAGCTCCACAGGATCTTCCAGGAGCGTTTTAAGATTTCTAGCGGTTCCATCTAATTATCCTTCCTTTCTAATGGTTGGTGTTTCGGAACTTTGCACCGGCTGGACGGACAGGTGGGCGCGCCTGGCCCACAACCCTGCCAGCCAGCTCAGGAACAGGAGGGCGACGGCGGCGTTCAAGGCGAATCGCAGCAGGTCTCCCTGCCAGAAGGCGGTAAATTCGACTGCCCAGGCAGTCCCGGCCTGCCCCAGCGCCTGCCGGAAAGGTGCGGCTGCCAGGTCCAGCCAGGCGTTCCCCAGCAGGTTCGGCGCCAGCCAGGCCAGCGCCCCATTGACGAAGCTCAGCGGGCCGAGCGCCCAGCTCCATTCCTTCAAAAGGAAGAGCAGCTGGGCGGATATCCATGCCCCCAGGATCCCCAGCGGGATCAGCCACCACACCAGCCCAGGGGTAGTCCCGCGCGGCGCTGCACGGCTGCGCTCAGGCAGGCGATTCACCAGGCCGGCGGCGAAGTCTTCAGCGAAGGGCAGGTCCTCCGACAGCGGGGAGCTGCGCAGGTAACCCGAGAGCCTGCGGGCAGCTTGCAGCTCCTGACGGCAGGAGGCGCAGCCAGCCAGGTGAGCTTCCACATGCTCCCTGCGCACCCCCTGCAGCTCGCCGTCCAGGTAGGCGTCGATCCATTGCTTCACATGCTCACTCATCGTCCGCCTCGCTTTCCTGGAAATAAGGCTCCAGCCTCTCTCGCAAACGACCCCGGGCGTAGTTCAGGCGGGACATGACCGTCCCGATCTGGATATCCAGGGTCTCGGCGATCTCCCGGTAGGACAGCCCTTGGTACTCGCGCAGCACCAGCACCGCCCGGCTGGCTGAGGGCAGCCCAAGCACCGCCTGCTGGACCAGGGCTTCCCGCTCGCGCTGCTCCAGGCGCTGTTCGGGGTCCAGGTGGGAGTCTCCCACTGGCAGATTTGCCCCTGGCAGGTCGTCAAGCGGGACGGTGCGCGGCCCCCGGCGCAGGGCGTCCAGGGCGGCGTTGACGGCGATGCGGTACAGCCAGTTGCGCAGCGGGTTGCGCGGCTGGTAGGCGGGCAGGCGCAGCCAGGCCCGCAGGAAGGCTTCCTGGGCGGCGTCCTCGGCCAGCGCGGCGTTTCCGCACATCCGGTAGACCACGCCGATCACCCCCGGGTAGTGGGAGAGCACCAGTTCGCCAAAGGCCTCCCGGTCGCCCTGTTGGGCCCGGGTGACCAGCTCCGCTTCGGTATGAAGACTGCCTGGTCCCGGCCTGGTCTGGTTTTGCGGCTGCTTATCCATCTCATTTGATCGGTTAACGTGTTTACCCTCGATTTTATTCGGAAGAGCGGGGAAAGCAAACGGCTTTGTGCTCTGGGAGAATTCGATTGACTCTCGCCAACGAAAGCTATACACTCTCCATAACCAGCAGACCAAGCCTCATCCGCTCGGCAACCATGGTGCGGAATACCTCTTACCCGAATCAGGGGATACCCACATGACTCTCACCTCAAGCGCTTCGCTTTCAGACCTGTTCGTTTTCCCGTTCCGCAGCAAGGATTGGGCCTTGAAGCTGCTGATCGGCGCTGCCATGTCCGTACTGGGGGCGTTGTTCCTGTTCATCCCGGCGCTGTTTGTGCTGGGATATCTGGCGCGGCTGATGCGGCGCATAATTGGAGGCGGGGCACCCGAGCTGCCCGAATGGGCGGATTGGGGCGAGCTGTTCATCTCCGGGCTGAAGGCGGGCGCGGCGGTGCTGATCTACTCCATCCCGGCCCTGCTGTTCTTCGGGGTGGGCTACGCCGCCCTGCTGGCCCCGGCAATGGTCCCCTTCTTCGAGCAGTCCAGCCAGGCGGAGGCGCTCGCCATGCTGATGCTGGGCGGTTCCTTCGCCGGGCTGTGGCTGATGGGCGCCAGCATGCTGGTCTGGCTGGCGACTGCCATACTTGCGCCAGTAGCCATCACCCACCTGATCGCCCGGGACTCCTTCGCCGCCGCATTCCACGTGCGGGAATGGTGGCGCGTGCTGCGCGCCAACCTGGGCGGTTTCCTGGTGGCATTCATATTTATGCTCGGGTTGATGATGCTGCTCTATATGGTTCTCAATGTCATTTTCCTGACCATTATTTTCTGCTTCCTGGCGCCCCTGGTGATGGCGGTGCTTTCCGTGTACCAGCTGCTGGTGGGAGGCGCGCTGTACGCCGACGCTTACCGGGAGGCGGTCAGCCGGCTGGCGGCGGCGCCCGTAACACTCGCGGAAGCTCTCCCGGCTGCCCAGACCGCGGGCGAGTAGACGATGATCAAGGAGAATTCAATGAAATACCAGTGCAACGTAGAAGAGCGGACCGCCCAGCCGGTGCTTACGGTGCGGGGCAGGAGCCCGGTGCAGGAGCTGCCCCAATTCCTGGGGCGGGCCTACGGCGCCATCGGCGCCTACCTGGGCCAGCTAGGGCAGGGGCCGGCCGGGCCGCCGTTCGCCGCCTACTACAACATGGATATGCAGGACCTGGACGTAGCGGCCGGCTTCCCGGTGGTGGCGCCGCTGCCAGAGCGAGGCGAGATCCAGGCCGGCGAGATGGCTGCCGGGATGTACGCCACCTGCATGTACACCGGACCATACACCGGGCTGAGCGAAGCCTACGAAGCCCTCAACCGCTTCATGCAGGAGAAAACCCTCACCTCGACCGGGCTGGTGTACGAGTTCTACTTCGGCGACCCGAACGAAGCCCCGTCCGAGCAGCTTGGCACGCTGATATTGTTCGAGCTGAAGGAGGGCTGAAAAAAGCGTTGTGGTGGCGACTTCAGTCGCTTCTGGATCCAGGAAATAAAACGACTAAAGTCGTTACTACGGTCACGATATCGAATTATTCACGCTCAGGAGGCGAGCATGGCGGGGAGATCCAAGCGAAGGCTGTCCTGGCGCAGGAGGCGGCGCATGGTTGGGTGGCTGAAAATCATCCTGCTCTGGCTGGTGGTGATCGTTGTCGGCTATTACGCTGGCTATCTCGTCGCCAATCTCCAGTTCCAGGCGGACCGCCCGGCCGATCCACAGATAATCGCCCACCGCGGCGACCGGGCGCACGCCCCGGAGGATACCCTGGCGGCTTTCCGGGCGGCTATCCAGGCCGGGGCGGACTGGCTCGAGCTGGATGTGCAGCGCACCAAGGACGGGCAGCTGGTCGTGATCCACGACGAGACCGTCGAACGCACCACCGACGGCAGCGGGCAGGTCGCCGACCTGACCCTGGAGCAGATCCAGTCGCTGGATACCGGGAACGGCGAGCGCGTGCCCACCTTCGAGGAAGCCATCCAGCTTGCCAAACAAGCCGGCGTCGGTTTCTTCCCGGAGGCCAAGAGCGCCCCGCGCTACCCGGGCATCGAGGCAGAGATGGTCGCGGCGCTGCGCGCCCAGGGCTACCTGGAGCGCGCCATCCTGCAATCTTTCGCCTATGACGGGCTGGCTGAGGTCGCTGCAGACAACCCGGACCTGCAGGTCTGCCCGTTGTTCGGGCTGTGGCAGTTCGACCTGGACCAGCCAGGGTTGGAGAGCGCCCGGCAGGTGTGCGCGATGGGCGAGATGGCCCTGCTATACCCGTGGATGATCCGCCAGGCGCACCAGGACGGGCGGCAGGTATACGTCTGGTTCGGCGTGATCGAGCACCCGCTGGTCATGCGCATCCTGCTGGCGCTGGGGGCGGACGGCCTGATCGTCGACGACCCCGGCCGGCTGGCGGGTATACTGAAACGCTAGACGAAGAATTTAACGCCAGGACGCCAAGGTGCATAAGGAATAAAAATACTTTTTTTACTTTGCGTCCTGGCGTCTCGACGTTGAATCCTGTTTCACGTTTCCGCCTTTTCCCTTACAATAGGGGCAGTGTCCCTGAATATAACCCCTCCAGCCCCGCGCCCCTGGCAGCGCATGGTCCAGCGGCTGACCGTGGCGCGCCCGGTCTCCAGGCTGCTGGCGCGCGGGCTGCGCCCCGCCGACCGCTGGCTGTTGCGCCTCACAGGCGGCCGCCTCACCCTGACCACCCTGCTCACCGGCCTTCCGGTGGTTGTGTTGACCACGCGCGGGGCGCGCAGCAGCCAGCCGCGCAGCGTACCGCTCGTGCCGCTGCTGGATGGCGAGGCGGTCGTGCTGGTCGCTTCAGCCTTCGGGAATAAGCATCACCCGGCCTGGTACCACAACCTGCGCGCTCACCCCCGGGTAACCCTCTCCTCAGATAGGCGCCAGGCGGTCTACCTGGCGCGCCCGGCGACCTCCGAGGAATGGAACCGCTACTGGAGCATGGCGGTGGCGACTTACCCCGGATACGCCGCCTACCGGGCGCGCTGCGGCGAACGCGCCATCCCCATCCTGGTGCTCACCCCGGACGGACCCATCCCACCCCCGCTCGGCGATCCGGGTATGCCCGAATCGGGTAAGCCCGCTTCGGGTTAGCCTGCGAAATGACCGGTAAGCTGCTGGCCTGTTTTACGGTCCTGACCGCCGCCGGGTTTCTTCTGGCCCTCCTGCTTTTCTTCCACGGGCCGGTTCTCCAGGCGATCGGGGATTACCTCGTCATCCGGGACGGTCTGCAGCCTGCAGACGTGATCCATGTCTCCGCCGGACCGGACCACAGGGCGAGGTACGCTATCCAGCTCTATCAGGAAGGCTATGGGGAAAGGATCTTTTTTACGGGCGGCAGATGCCAGTCCCAAGACGCCCCCCGGGAACACCGCTGTGCGGACCTGGCGGAGCGAGAGGGCATCCCCAAGAATGCCATCACCGTCGATGGCGATCAGGTGGGCAGCACGTATGACGAGGCCGTCCGCCTGAAAGAATTCATCGCTCGCAGCCGGGATCCGGTCCGCTCGGTCATCGTCGTCAGCGACCCGCATCACACGCGCCGGGCGCGCTGGACGTACCGGCGGGTGCTGGGTGATAGCGTCTCGGTCTGGATGGCCCCGATCCCATTTGAAGCATCTCCTTACTTGCGCCAGTGGTGGAAGGAAGCGGCCTCCCGATCGTTCGTTAGCAGCGAATACCTTAAATTTATATTCTACCTGCTCAGATACTAATTTTCCCCCTGAGCATGTTCTTGGGAGGTTTCCGCCTGCGGATACGTAAATTGCCCTGAGTCTTAACTTGACTTTTTCAGTTTTTGAGGTATCTTAAAGTTGGCAGATGAGGTTGCTGCCAGTAGCCAGCCCTGCGAATCAGGCGGCTGCCCATCGTTCGGCGTTGCTCCTTCATGAAAGGGGGAAAAGGAGGTGAGAATCGATTAAACTACCTCGCAGGTGAGGATTGCAAAATCCTCGCACATGTTTGTATCCCGTGAACAAGTAGCAAGGAGGTCCATCATGTTGCGGAACTCACTGATTGCTGTTGCAATCGTCCTGATCCTGGCGCTGACCCTGGCCGTCTTCAGCGTCGCGGCGGAGGAAGCGTTGGCCGGGGTAACCGTGATCAACCAGTCGAACCAGCCAGCGACCCTGTCGCTGACCAGCGGTACGGCTATCTACTACCTGGCCGTCCCGGCCGGCGAAACGCGCTATTTCACGGTGGAGCGCCTGGTTTACGACCACACCACTTTTGTCTGTGGCACGTCCGCCTCAGGGACAGTCGACTTGAACAACTTCACCCGCCTGGTGATCACCAATTGTGAGGGCGCTGCCAACGCGGGTGAGCCTTCCCAGGAGAAGATCCACCTGGACGATACGCCGGACGGCGCCAACTGGTATTACCAGTATTAACTAATCCCTTAGACCTACCCTTATATGAGGAAGCTCTGCCAGGCGACTGGCAGAGCTTTTCTTAAACCAAAACGGCAGGATAGAATCCTGCCCTACAGTTCTGAACGCGAATGGCTGGTGGCTGATGACTGACCGCTGACGGCTTCCACAAATAACCCGGCAGCCAGGTCGTGCCCCAGGATGATCTCCTGGCGGCCGCTGCGGATGCGCACCGGGCCGTTGAAAGGCGCCTGCGACACCAGCCTGAAACAGGTACCCGGGTAGAGGCCCAGCTCCCCCAGGTAACGCAGCTTCTCGGGTTCGTGGATGCGCACCCGGCTCAGGCAGTAATCCTCGCCGCTCTTCATTTCGACCAGGCTGGCATCCTGGAGCACAGGCATCTGCCCATCTATCCCCGGGATTGGTTCGCCGTGCGGGCAGCGCGCCGGGCGCCCGGCAGCCTCGAAGATGCGCTCCTCGATGCGCTCGTCGATGCCCAGCTCGAAGCGGTCCGAGAACTCGTGGACTTCATCCCAACCGAACCCGAGCACCCGCACCAGGAATACCTCGGTGATGCGGTGCCGGCGAATGGCCGGCAGGGCGAGCTGTTCACCGGCGCGGGTCAGCCGGACTCCCCGGTAGGGCTCGTGCTCGACCATGCCACGCTCGCGCAGGCGGGCGATCAGCCGGGAGACAGCCTGGCTGGAGGCCCCCACCTCATCGGCCAGGTCGGCCAGGCTCACGTAAGGGCGCTCTTCCTGCATGCGGTAGATTTCGGCGGCGTAGCGTCGCATGGTCGGGGTGATCATGTTCGAAAAACTCTCCCCATTAGCGCGATCGCCGGATAAATGATCAACCGGGGTTGAAAAGTGAGATCAATCACCCTTGAAAATTGAATAAACATGATAATCTTGATAAATATTATTATTATTGATTATACTACCTCTGCCATGCTGTGTTCTCCGAATCGATGTGCATGATTAAATTTCATTCCGATCGGCGAAACGCGCATATCCCATCACCAAACGTCCTGGAGGAGTACCATGCTTCCGAGTTTCTTGCTGGCACTGCGGGAGGGGCTTGAAGCAGCCCTGATCATCGGCATCGTGCTGGGCGCCCTGCAGAAGATGCAGCGCCCCGACCTGAACCGTTATGTCTGGTTGGGCGCGGCCAGTGCAGTCTTGCTTAGTGTGCTGGCGGCGGTGATCCTGTTCAGTGTGGGGGCTTCATTGGAAGGAGCTGCCGAAGAAATCTTCGAGGGGATCACTATGCTGCTGGCGGCGGGCGTGCTCACCTGGATGATCTTCTGGATGCAGGCTCATGCCAGGACGATTAAAAGCGAACTGGAGTCCGGGGTGCGCAGGGCGACCCTGCGCGGCGGGAGCCAGGCGCTGTTTCTCCTGGCGTTCCTGGCAGTGCTGAGGGAGGGCATCGAGCTGAGCCTGTTCCTGACCGCCGCCACCTTCTCAACCAGCGCCCGGCTGACCCTGGCGGGCGGGCTGCTGGGGCTGGCTTTTGCCGCTTTACTCGGCTGGCTGGTGTTTGCCACTACCGTCCGGCTGAACCTGCGCCGCTTCTTCCAGGTCACCAGCGCCCTGCTGATCCTGTTTGCCGCCGGGCTGGTCGCGCACGGCGTGCACGAGCTGGTCGAGGTGGGCTGGGTCCCCGCCCTGATCGATCCGCTCTGGGATATTAACCCCGTCTTAGACGAAGGTTCCCCTGCCGGTCAGATACTGTCCGCCCTGTTCGGCTACAACGGGGACCCCTCGTTAACCGAAGTGCTGGCTTATTTTGCGTATTTTGCCGCCATCGCCGTTGCGTTGTCGCGCCGGCGGGTGCTTCCCCCGGCGTTTAACGAGGCCTGAGCCTGCCGAAGGTCAGCTGGCGGCAGGCAACCTTCAGTTGCACGGAAAGCCGCCCTACGGCATGCTTGGCGGCAAAGAATATTTAACGTAAAGTCGCAATGCGAAGATAAGGCGCAAAGTTGTTGTTTAAAAAACCCAACCTCGCGCCTTATCTTTTCCTTGGCTTCTTTGCGTTAAGAATGTCCTGTTACGGGTAGGTGTTATTCCAGAACCAGTTGTAGGCGAAGTACCCGCCGCTGGTCGCCACCAGCCGGATGGCGATGCGTGACTCGCCCTTCAACTGAGATGGAATATCATAGGTATCGTTGAACGCGCCGCCGTCGCCGGAGTTGATCGTATCCACGAGCCAGCCGCCGATACCCTGCGTCCCGTAGTAGCCCATGTACACCCGGAATTTGACGTCCTTCGGGAAGTTGTTGGTGTGGATGGAAACATCCTGGTTGCGGTCCACGGCGGTGATCTTGAAGGTGGGGATACCGGTGAACCGCTTGGTGGGCGTGGTGCCGCCGCCGGTACCGCTGCCACTGGAGGTGTTGTTGAAGAACCAGTTGTAGGCGAAGAAGCCGGACTTAGAGCTTTGGATGCGGATGGCGATGCGGTTCTCGCCCTCCAGCTGCGAGGGGATGTCGAAGGTGAACTTCTTCGAGCCCCCGTTTCCGGATTTAAACGAACCGGCGCTGTAACCACCCACCCCCTTGGTGCCCATCTCACCCATCGTCACCTTGAACGTATCGTTCGCCGGCAGATTGAAAGTCTGGATGGTTACGTCCTCATCTTCGACCACTTTGACGATCGAGAAGGTCGGGAAGGTGCCCGATTTCGTGCCAGTCGACGTACTGCCTTTGGCGACGCACAGCCGCTGCCCGGCGAAGATCTTGCCGGGGTTCTTGATGTCGTTGATCTTCGCCAGGTAGGTCCAGGAAACGCCGTACCAGCGCGCAATCCCGGCCAGGGTGTCCCCCCACTTGACCCAGTAGTACTGGGTGCAGTTGGCTGCCAGGGCGGGTTGTGCCCGGAATCCCATCCCCACAGCCAGGACAGCAGCAATCAATAGAAATATGGTGAGCTTACGTAAAGTGGACATATCCTCCTCCAGAAAGTATGATGCTCGCCTCGTCCACTTGCACCCCCCGGTGATCTCCCCGGAATTGGGAAATGGACCCAGCCGACCCAATGCTCCTCGTGGCCTGTTTACTTTTCGACCGCCAGCCCGTACAGACCGAAACCGGGCATAACACAGGTCAGGCGGTCTCTATGCTTGCCGTTGCCGTCGACGAAGAAGGTTGGGCAAACCTCCCAGCGCCGGTTAACGGGGTTAAAGTAATAGATGCTCAGCTCTCCTTCCTCCCAATCGGTTTGGGTGGCCTCGATCAGCTCGAAGTAGACGTAATTAAGGCCGTAGAAGACGGTGTATGGGGTACCATAATAGTCGAAGATGTGATAATCGACCCAGCGATCGGCGAAATCCAGGTTATCCGGAGGGTAATCAGGGTTCGGCTGGACCCGCCCGATCACGCCGATGGCGTTGTAATAGGATTTCGTCACCACGATCCCGGCTTTGCCGAGGACCAGCTCCTGGGGTTCTCCATAGACCAGCTCGAAATCGTGGAACTGGTCTTCGCGATCGGCTGCAGCGGGCGTAAAACTCGCCGCCAGCAGGGCCAGGACGAGCAGGCAAGCTGCCAGGACATCGCCCAGGCGGGTCCGCCGCACAGGTGTTCGCCGTACATTTGTGCACCGTACATTTGTGCGCCGTACATTTGTACGCCGTACATTTGTACGCTGTGACTGGGTGAGTTGCATCAGCGCCTTGCTCCTTGTTTCTGCATTTCTATCAAACAATTGTTCCCAACTCCAGCAAAATGCTTTGCTTATGTTATTTTAATACAAAACGAGAAAAAATGGATATTAGTTCCCACCTGAGTAGATTACAAATCGGAAAAGTAGTGGGTCGTTTGGCATGATGACTGCCATTTCTGCAACAGGGATGGTCGATGACGGATCGGACGGCGAGTGCAAGCGCCTGAACCACCTAAGGTATGACGCCGCTGCCGGCTTCGTTGACGGCGAGCTGTGCGTTTGCCGCCCCATTCAAACGGGGTGGGGTCCTGGTTCCAGCCATTGGTCACCCCCTCCAACAAGGAGATGATTTGATCGGGTGTTTCCGGGTACTGTCCGGCCAACCCGCGTTTGACCAGAATACGCTGCATTGACTCGGCCATATTCAGCCACGAGCCACCCAAAGGGGTGTACAGCGGCATAATGCCATGAGCAAACAACCAAAGGACGATCTCCAGTGTGTAGTGCCCGCGAAGGTTATCCCAGATCAAAAGCATCCGTAAAGCGGGAAGTTCTTGGGGAAGAGTGATGGGCAGCGATAATCCTTCTTGCCAGGCTTCCCATAGCTGTCGATTGGTTTCCGCCTCGATCAGCGGCGCTTCGGGTAGCGACTGGAGGATAGCGCTCAACTCCGCTTTCAGCCAGGGATGCAAAACCACGTTGGCGCTGCTGGTGACGCCTTTGACACGGACGCGACCGGTAGCCGGGTGAAAAAGTGTCAACAACTTGGCCGTTCCATTGCGAATATATTCGTGCGGCTGAAGGGCTGGATGGCCCACCGGTTGCCAACTGGCTCCTGGATAAGGCAGGGTCTGATAAGGCCCGGCTTCATCCTGGGTCCACACGGATAATCCCAGCTTTTCGCCGGTTCGATAAGCGCTTTCGATCAAGTTTTTTTGGCCATCGCATCCGGATCGGTCACGGTGACCTTGCCTCGCTTGCGCTTGCGGGTCACTTTACCCGTTTCGCACCAGCTCCGCGCCTCTTGCCAGCTAAAGCCAGCTTCCAGCAAGCTGGTACGGATGGTGTCTTCACTCACTTCTGGCAAGCCATCCGGAGCTTTGCGCAGCGCCTGACACAAGGTTTTCAGAGACCAGGTGGCCGTGCCATCCGTCTCAGGGTCCGGTTTCTGTCGGACTTCCTGCAAAATCCGTTCGCGCTCAGCCGGACCATACTTGGCTGGGGGACCGCCTCCATGCCGAGGTTGAATAGCGTTCAAGCCTTCCTGGTTGAACCACTTCACCAAGTTGGAGACGGCATCCCCAGATTTTCGCCCCGAGAGGAAGGCAGCTTCCTGATAGGAGTATCCGTTGGCTACATTGAGTATCTGTTTGGCTCTGGCTACATGGCTGGCTGCTTCACTCTGGGAACGGCTGATGCGTTCTAGCCAGGTACGCTCTTCGTCTGTCAAGGTACGGAGGGGTTCTTTTTTTCGTCTGCTCATACGTCCACCTCTACGATTTCGTAGGATGACGCATTTTACTACCCAATCCCGTTTATGGCTATACCCGGGTCAAACGACCCACTAGTA
>DATDRQ010000130.1:0-11663 GCA_035291645.1 Anaerolineales bacterium | reverse complement strand
CAGGTGCTTGCCATCATGGCAGCGGAAGCAGCCCGGCGAATCCTTGTGACCGATGTTGTTGGGGTGAGTTGTCCAGTCAGATTTCTGTTCCGGAAACACGCTCTGCTGGTACCTCTCCTGGACCAACTTTACCGCACTATCCACTTCTGTCTGGTTTTTAGCATAGTAATCCGGATAATAGGTCTGGTAGAAACCGGTCAGGCCTGAGATGGCGTTCACACCCATCTCTACAGAGTCGTAAGGAGCCCCGTACACCGCCACGGCTTCGCGGCGGAATTCGGGGATATCCTCAGGGATCAGACCTTTTGCCAGCAGGTCGTCGATGGTGTCCTCCGGCGAATTGACCCGGTGGGTGATGCGGTTATGGCAGGTGATGCAGTCCATCTCTTCCAGATCATCCGGGTTCACCGTCGCCGGATCCAGACCGGATTCCAGATCCACATATTCCGTCACCGAGCCATCCTCGTTGTACACGCGAACATACGGGATGTCTTGCTGTTCAGGATCCGTAGTCAGGTATTCGATCTTGTTTTCGATATGCCAGTGGATGCCCCGCCCAAGCCCTTGCCGCTGGCTGCCGCCGCCCGTCTTCAGCACAAGGAAGGTGGATATAGCGGTATTGGCTCTGTCCGGCAGAAAGGATTTCACCTCGCGCAGGCTGTCATCCGAGAACTTTTCCGGGAAGTGGCATTTCTCACAGGTCTCACGCGCCGGGCGCAGTTCGCGAGCACGGATCGGGTATTCGTACGAACGGAAAGCGGTAGCGGTGACATGGCGGATATCACCTGCTTTACGGGTGATGCGCGTGGCGATAAAACCACGCCCGATATGGCAATCGACGCAATCCACCCGGGCGTGGGGCGAGGCCAGGTAGGCCGAATACTCGGGCGGCATGGTGTGGCAGGAGGTGCCGCAGAACTGCGGCGAGTTGGTGTATTCCCAGGTATAGGCCCCGGCGATCAACACCACAAATGTTAATAATCCGAGGACGGCATACGGAAGTACCCGCACCCATCGAGGAGAACCTGCTGGCGGGAAGAAGAACCGCTTAACCCTTTGTAGGAATCCCTTCATCGCCTATCCTTCTAAACCCCTGCCTTTTCGACAGCGTTGTAAGATTGTTTGACCGGTAAGGGCAACCAGCGCCCGGGGTTAAAACAGGCGTCCCGGCGCAAGAACGCGCCAGGACACCTTCCGGTTCGATTATGGAGTTGCGGTAGGACTTGGCATAGCCGTCGGCAGTGTGGGGGCCTCAACCGGCTTCTGGTGGTAGTTGTACGCAGCATCAACCAGAGTCTGATCGTCAAGCGCCGCATTGGTATCCGGTAAGTGGCAATGGCGGCAGGCGAAGTTCAGGCCAATCTGAGAGTATGAATATTGGACTTCATTTCCGTCCGCATCGGTTTCTGTGTAAAACTGCTCGATCTGCGCCGGGTCGATCGCCATCAGGTGCGTGCGGATGTCGCCACTGAACAACTCTGGGCTCGCCCAGGCGGACTTGACGATGCGCGGCATGTGGCACTCAATGCAGGGAACTTCCAGCTGGACGTGCCGGGGGTTCTTTTGATACTGCACCTGGTCCACGTGGCAGTTGGCGCATTCCGTGCGGGTGGTCGGCAGGTTGGCTTCATCCAGCTGTTTGACGCCGGTGTGGGGGTCGTGGCAGGTCACACAGTCCAGCACAACGTGCTTGCCCTGGAACAGCTCCTCATACTGCTCGTGGTGTTCGATGAAGCCGCCCTTGGCGTCGACCTGCTCTACCTCGCCGCGCCTGTGGCAGCTCCCGCACAGCTCAGGATCGCGGTTCACCACCATATTCACGCCCGGTGGGTTTTGGGCGTGCTGGCTGCCCGGGCCATGGCAGGCTTCGCACTGGATGCCGGGCTCTGCCCAGGTGCCCACGATCCCGGGCAGGCCATCCTGGTTACCCTGGGGGCTGTAGCCGGTCGTGTGGCAGGCGCCGCAGTCGTAGGGGAGGTTTTCTGTGCCGGACTTGTAAGGTACCCAGTCATCGTCCATGCCCAGGGTCGGGTTGGCGTAATTAAACTGGTTCAGGTACTCCGTGTTGCCGCTTTCGCCGGGCGCACCGGTGATGATATAACCTTCCTGATTCATGAAGCGGGCTTTCCACCAGTAGCCGCCGATCACGTAGGAAATATCCGCCCAGGTATACCCTTGCGGCAGCTCGGTCAGCTGGCGAAAAGGATAGTCGGGCGGCTGGCCATCGACGACTTTGTTGAGCTTCCAGGGGTGGCCCGATCTAACGAAGGTATCGTAAATATCCTTATGGCAGCCGCTACAGGTAGCGCTGCCGGCGTATTCGGCTCCGGCAGTTCCTCCGGTCTCCGCCCCGGTTGGGCCGGCGGGGCCTTCCTCGCCGGGCGGGCCTTGAGGTCCTTCCGGACCTGGGGGGCCAGGAGGTCCGGGCGGGCCCAGCTCGCCTTGAGGACCGGCGCAGGCAGCCAGCAAGGTCAGCATGACTAGCAATGCACCTGCCATCAAGATCCATCTCCGCTTCATAGTTCATTCTCCTCAGTTGGTCGGCTTACTCGGCGCTAGCCGGATAAAATGATCCTACGAATGACAGGGTTCTATCTGTGGTTTTCTAATTTTTGAAAGGTGCTATTGGGGGAAATTACCCATATTTTACCCTATAATTAATCCCAGATGAGTTCAAATGTAACCCGTGATCCATGACATATGTCAACATCTCTGACCGGATCGTTTGGGGAAGTTGTTATACAATCACTTTTTGATACGATAATCTTCGAATCCTCAGGCCTGGTCCAGAGACCGCGCCCAAACTTATTCACCGGATAAGGCCGCTCGATGAGTACTACCGGCATTCGCTTCGATCTGGTATTGGTCTTCTTCATCTATGGACTGGCATTTTTTAGCATGGGCATCGCCCTGGCGCTTGAATCTGGCCGCACTCCGGTGCTCGTGGAACGACGCGCGATCCGGCCGCTGGCCTTGTTTGGCCTGCTGCACGGTATGCACGAGTGGGTGGAGATCATCCTGTTACAGGGTATTTGGCTGGGGGTGCCTTTCCCGCCGCAGCTGGCCAGCGTGCGGGTCGGGATGCTGGCGATCTCGTTCATCCCCCTGGTCTATTTCGGCGCTTTAATGCTGCAGCGTACCGAACAGCGCTACCGCTACACCGGCCTTTCCATCACACTCGGATTGCTGCTTCTTTATCTGCTGCTGGTCCTGTATGCCGCCCGCCTGGATCCAGACAGCTTCTTGCCGCGTGCCGATGCGCTGGCACGCTATCTCCTGGCGATCCCCGGCGGCATCCTGGCCGGGTTGGGATTGCGGGCGCGTGCCCGGCAGTTCCGGGCAGAAAAACGTCCGAACCTCGCCACGCCTTTCGAGTGGGCGGCCTTAGGTTTTGCCGTGTACGGACTGACCCAGGTCTTCGTCCCCCCGGTGGACATGGCCCTCGCCCGCAGCATAAATTCAGCCTTCTTTCTGGCTACGTTCGGATTTCCGGTACAAGTGGCGCGGGCGGCAATGGCGGTCCTGATCACCCTGAACTTGCTGCGCGCTATCCAGGCCGTCGAGCGTGAGCGCGAGGAGAAGCTGCTGGCTGCCCAGCAGGCGCGCCTGGAAGCCCTGGAACTGGTGCAGCGTGATCTGGTCGAGCGGGAAGCCTTGCGCCGAGAGCTACTACGCCGAACCGTCATCGCCCAGGAGGACGAGCGGGCGCGCATCGCCCGGGAGCTGCACGACGAGACGGCCCAGTTTCTCACCGCCCTCAGCCTCAATCTGGCAACCCTGCGTAATTCCGTCCCCCTCAATTTGAAGATCGAAGAGATCGTCGCGCAACTGCAAAACCAGACCCGCCAGATGTCGCAAGGCATCTACCGCATGGTGCATGACCTGCGCCCAGCCCAGCTGGATGATCTGGGGTTGGTAGCAGCCCTCCAGTACCTGGCTGAAGAAGAACAGCAACGCACCGGTCTAAAGGTCACCCTGGAGATCGACGGAGCCTGCCAACGACTGGACCAGCTGGTGGAAACAGTCATCTTCCGAGTCGCTCAGGAAGCCCTGACCAACGTGGCCCGGCACGCCCGCTGCGATCAGGCCCGTCTGCAGCTGCGCTTCAGGCCTGGTGAAGTCAACCTGCGCGTCCAGGATGAGGGTATCGGTTTGAAGCCCAGCGCGGACCCCTCCTTCCTGAGCAGTCTCGGACTGGCTGGCATGCGCGAGCGGGCCGAATCGATTGGCGGCAAGTTCAGCCTGGTTTCGCAGCCGGGCCACGGGACGCTGGTCGAAGTGACCGTCCCGATCTCAGAGCCGGGCTTGAAATATGCCGAAGAGGAGCCTTATGAATCCGATCCGTTTGATGTTGGTGGATGACCATGACATCGTCCGCACCGGTCTGAAGGCCTTCCTGGAGACCCAGGAAGGCATCCAGGTAGTCGCCGAAGCCGGCAGTGGGATCGAAGCGCTCCAGCGAGTCGAGCAGGCCCAACCAGACGTTGTGGTGATGGACATCACCATGCCCAGCATGGATGGGTTGGAGGCCACCCGGCGGCTGAAACAGATCGCCCCGGCGTGTAAAGTGCTGGCGCTGACCGTACACGAAGACAAGCAATACCTGTTCGAGATGTTGCTGGCTGGGGCGACCGGATACATCACCAAACAGGTGGCAGCGGACGAGCTGGTGACCGCCATCCGTAGCGTCGCCGTCGGGAACGTATATCTTCAACCCGCCCTGGCGCGCTGGCTGCTCGAGGATTACCGCCGCTTGTTCTCCGAGCAGCCGGTCGATGAGTTCACCCGCCCGAGGAGCACTCCGGGAAGCGGTCAGCCGCTGGCGAAAAGTCTGGATGTGCTCAGCCACCGCGAGCGCCAGGTGCTGGAGGCCGTTGCCGAGGGACTTACCAACCAGCAAATCGGTGAGCGTTTGGGGATCAGCCCGAAGACCGTCGCCCGGCACCGTGAGCGGGTGATGAACAAACTGAACCTGCATTCTTCAACCGAATTAGTCAAGTTCGCCATCCGTTCCGGTCTGATTCGCCTTGAAGATTAGCCTCAGCATTCTCATTCGATTTTCCGGATGTTCTCAGGTTCCATTAATCATCCTGTGACAGAATCAATAGTTGCACTCGTGTTGATCAAGTCACTTTCGCTGATAAGGCATCGCACTTCGGAGGTCTAATAGATGGAACAAGCCGTAACAACCCGAACCGGTACCGCCAACCGTGCAAAATTCCTGATAGGAGGCCTGCTCATTGTTGCTGCCATCGTTTATCTGATCATCACCTCCACTCAGGCGAGCGCGCAATACTTCTTAACCGTTGATGAGCTGGCTGCCAGGCAGCAGGAGGTCATCGGGCGGGATGTGCGCGTCTCCGGCGCGGTATTGGGGGATTCCATCCAGTACGATGCGCAGACCCTGACCTTAAGCTTTACCGTGGCGCACGTACCGGGCGATAACAAAGACATCGAAGCGCAGGGTGGCCTGGCCGAGGTGCTGCATGCCGCCGCTGTCGATCCAGACCGGACCCGCCTGGAGGTGATCTACGTCGGCCCGAAGCCCGACCTGCTGCGGAACGAAGCCCAGGCTATCATGACCGGGCAGATCGGGGAGGACGGGGTGTTCCACGCCGAAGAGCTGCTTCTGAAGTGCCCGACCAAGTACGAAGAATCCGTACCGGAACAGGCTGAAGGTTGATGCATCCGAAAACGTTTAGAAATGCACAACGTGAAACGCACCGCGGGAGAGCGTTTCACGTTTTTTGTACCAATAACTCGGGAGTATTTATATGGTAGCCAACCTAGGGTATGGCGCGCTGGTCATCGCCTTTCTGATATCGCTCTACGGGGCGGGTGCTGCTTTGTATGGGGTGCGCAAGAACGATCCGGCCTGGATCGACAGCGCCCGCAACGCCATGCTGCTTACCTTCCCCCTGGTATCCCTGGCAGCTCTCACTATCATCTACCTGCTGGTGACCAACCACTACGAGGTCGAGTACGTGACCAGCGTCACCAGCAACAGCATGCCATTTTATTTGAAAGTAACTGCCTTGTGGGGCGGGCAGGCCGGTTCGCTGATCTTCTGGTCCTGGTTGATGTCCGCCTTTGCCTCGGCAGTCACCCTGCGGAAGTGGGAGCGCGACCGCGAGTTCCTGCCCTGGGTGATCGTCGTCTCGCTGGTCACCCTGGCCTTCTTCTTGAGCCTGAGCATCTTCATCGAGAACCCATTCGTGCGCCTGTGGCAGACCGGCACCGGCTCGGTAGTGAGCGCCATGCTGCAGCCCGCGGGAGCCGTCTCCTTTGTCCCTGCTGACGGCAGCGGGCTGAATCCCCTGCTGCGCCACCCCGGCATGATCATCCACCCGCCTTTGCTATACCTGGGTTTCGTTTCATTCGTAATCCCGTATGCTTTCGCCATAGCAGCCCTGGTCACCGGTCGCACGGACGACCGCTGGATCCGCCTCACCCGCCGCTGGTCCCTGGTTGCCTGGTTGTTCCTCTCCCTGGGCCTGCTGCTGGGTGGTCGCTGGGCTTATGACGTGCTCGGCTGGGGCGGTTACTGGGGTTGGGACCCGGTGGAGATCGCCGCCTTCATGCCCTGGCTGACCGGCACCGCCTTCCTGCACTCGGTCATGATTCAAGAGAAGCGCGGCATGCTCAAGCACTGGAACATGATCCTGGTCATCCTGACTTACGACCTGGTGATCTTCGGCACGTTCCTGACCCGCTCGGGCGTGCTCTCCTCCGTACACGCCTTCGCCCAAAGCGCCATCGGTCCGGTCTTCTTCGGCTTCATCGGCCTGACCTTCATCGTCTCGCTGTCCCTTTTGCTGCGCCGCTGGAACGAGCTTAAATCCGAAGCGCAGATGACCTCCATGCTCTCACGCGAGGCGCTCTTCCTGCTCAACAATCTGCTCTTCATGGGCATCCTGGTGGTGTGCTTCTGGGGTGTGCTCTTCCCACTGATTTCGGAGCTCTTTACCGGTCAGAAAGTAACCGTTGGGCCGCCGTTTTACGAGCGGGCGACTGCTCCGTTATTCGGGGGCCTGCTGCTACTGATGGGCGTGGCTCCCCTGGCAGCCTGGCGCCACTCGACTGCCAAGACCCTGGGTCGCTCGATGTGGAAGCCCTTCATCGCCTCGCTGGTCGTGCTGGCCTTCGTGCTGCTGACCGGCGTGCGTAACCCGATAGCCCTGCTCGGTTTCTGGCTGTGCGCCTTCGTGGCGGCTGTTACCCTGTACGAGTTCTGGCGCGGCGCACAGGCGCGCCACCACACCCGCGCAGAGAGCCTGCCGCTGGCGCTATGGCGCCTGGCGGGCCGCAACCGGCGCCGTTACGGCGGCTACGTTATCCACCTGGGAGTGGTGCTGATGGCGATCGGCATCATCGGCATCGAGCTGTTCCAAAGCGAAACCCAGGGTACCATCCCTCAAGGTAACCAGCTCACCCTGGGCGACTACAGCATCACATTCGACTCCCTGGCGAACTTCGATACGAATGACGGGCGCAACGTGGCGCGCGCCGTGGTCAGTGTCTTCAAAGACGGACAGTATGTGGGCGAGCTGCACCCGCGGCGGGATTACTATTACGAATCTCAGCAGCCGATGACCATCCCCGGCGTGCGCAGCACCTGGGAGGACGACTTCTACGTGCTGCTGGTCGACTGGCAGCCCGTCTCCACTCAAGGGGCAACCTTTAAGATTTACGAGAATCCGCTGGTCAACTGGCTGTGGCTGGGCGGCTTCGTCTTCATCCTGGGGACACTGGTAGCGGCCTGGCCCGATCGCGATCCCGAGACCGCCCGCGTGCCCGTCCGGCGGACCGCTTATAAACCGGCCGAAGCATGAAGTCCTTGCGATCACCTCTTCCGCTTCTTCTCGCCCTGTTCCTGCTGGCAGGTCTGGCTGTTTCCCTGGGCTCGAGTGGACCAGCTCAAGCCCAGCAGTCTACACCACCCGGGGTGACCGACGACCAGGTCAACGCTGTCGCCAAGCAGCTGTACTGCCCGGTTTGCGAGAACATCCCGCTGGACGTCTGCCCGACGACCGCCTGCGCCCAGTGGCGCGCCCTGATTAAAGAAAAGCTGGGCCAGGGCTGGTCGGAAGCCCAGATCAAGGATTATTTCGTCGCCCAGTACGGAGACCGGGTGCTGGCCGCCCCGCCTGCCCGCGGTTTGAACTGGCTGGTGTACTTGATCCCGCCTGTCATCCTCACCATCGGCGCCTTTATTCTGTACCGGGCGCTGCGCTCCTGGAAACAGCCGCCGTCCTCTGCAGGCGAACCAGGCCAACCCGTTACAGGGCCGACCGATCCGTACGCAGCCCGCCTGGAAGAAGAGCTGCGCCGGAGATAACAACCAATCCGGTGGACCATCCCCTGCCGGACGTGGAGCTTGTACATGACCGAACTGCAATCTTCATCTTCGTCAAGAGAGACCCAGGCGCCCCCCACCACTCAAGGGGGGCGAGCCAAGCTCTTCGGCAGTCGCATTTCTATCGGAGCCCTGCTGGCCTGGACCGGCATCCTGACGCTGCTGGCGCTGGTTGCCTTTGGGCTGGTACGCGCACAGAAAGGACCCGTCTCGGCCGGTGAAGTCGCGCCTGCCTTTACCCTGAACACTTTCGACGGGGAACAGATCAATACGAGCGACCTGGCGGGCAAGGTTATCGTGGTCAATTTCTGGGCCTCCTGGTGCAAGCCCTGCGAGGAAGAAGCCGCCGATCTGGAGACCGCCTGGCAGTACTATAGACCACGCGGCAATGTCGTCTTCCTGGGGGTCGACTACGTCGATACTGAGCCGGAGGCGCTGGCGTATCTGGAGAAGTTCAAGATTACCTACCCAAATGGCCCCGACCTGCGCACAAGCATTTCCCAGGCTTACCGCATCCGCGGCGTCCCCGAGACCTACATCATCGCTCCCGATGGAGTTCTATCCGGCGTCAAGATCGGGCCATTCACCTCCCTGGGCGAGATCCAGGGGATGATCGACCCGCTGCTCCAGCCGTAACCCGCCCAGGAAATACGGGTTTCTACATACACTCGCCATGGATATCGGATCAATCCTTCTCATCTTCGCCCTGCTCACCCTGGTCGGGCTGTTCATCGCCCGACCGATCTTCGACCGCCGGGCGACCATCGTTAATGGACGTACCGGGCGAGAGGATCACCAGCTCTCCACCCTGCTGGCTGAACGTGACCGCGTTCTCGACGCTCTGCAAGAGATCGATTTCGACCATACCCTGGGGAAAATCCCAGACGAGGATTTCCCGGTGCAGCGCGCCGCATTGGTGCAGCAGGGCGCCGAGGTGCTCCGCCAGCTGGATGAGTTACAGCCTGAACCGGATGGGCACGGCGGCGAACAACGTCTGGAGGTTGCCATCGCTGCCCGCCGGGCGGACGCCGTTCGAACCGGTCTGCGTCTCCCGGATTCGACCGCGCAGGTCGTTGAGGTGGACGACGAGATCGAAGCCCGGCTGGCCTCCCGCCGGCGTGAGCGCAAGGATAAATCGGCCGGTTTCTGCGCGCAGTGCGGCCGCCCGGTCCAAAAATCCGACCGCTTCTGCCCGGGCTGTGGGACAGCCCTCCCCTGATCCGGCTGTCTAGGACATCCACAAGGAATATTCTTCGTAAGGTCTTTAGTACCCTCTAACCGAGATAGGTTCATCTGTTCAAATGATTCGACCCCGCTTTCGATTTCTCATCTTCCCTCTCGCGCTATTGTTCTTGTCCGCTTGCTCGTTCTCGCTGGCGGAGGACATCACCCCGCCGCCCGGCTCGGAGCTGCCCGCTACGATGCCCACCCAGGCCGAGATCAGCGGTCCGCTCTACCCAATGATCCCTCCCAATCCGGCTGCCGGCGCGCTGATCTACGCCGAAAAGTGCGCCTCATGCCATGGAGATACGGGCCGGGGGGATGGCCCGCAAGCCAATCAGCTGCCCAATCCACCCATCCCGCTCGGCGACGCGCTGGTCGCCCGCCAGGCCAGACCCGCCGATTGGTATACCATGGTCACGCAGGGTAATTTAGAGCGCTTCATGCCGCCCTTCAACAGCCTGACCGACCGCCAGCGCTGGGATGTAGTGGCGTATGCCTATACCTTAAGCGCTCCCAAGGAAACGGTCGCCCGCGGTCAAGAATTGTACGCCGCCAACTGCGCCGAGTGCCACGGCGCGAACGGGCGGGGCGACGGCCTGGGAGCGGCCTCGCTTCAAGCCTCAACTACAGACTTCACCGACCAGGAGGAAATGGCGGGGAAGTCCGCCGCCGACCTGTATCAGGCGATTACCGCCGGGGTTCCCCCAACCATGCCCGCCTTTGTAGACACGATCTCGGAAGACGACCGCTGGGCGTTGGCGGAATACCTGCGAACGCTCTCCTTCACTTCACCGGGGGAAAATACCGCAGCCGCCAGCCCAGCCACACAGGGGCCGTTCGTGACGCAAGCTCTGGGGACACCGAACGCTACCGGAATCCCGGGTTCCGCCGTCCCTGGAACCGGCGCTAACACCCCGGTTGCAGGGACTCCCGCTGTCAATGCCGGCCTGATCACCGGGCAGGTGCTGAACGCCTCCGGCGCAGATCTTCCCACTGACCTGACGATCGCCCTGCACGGCTTCGACGAGATGCAACAGACCTACAGCGCGACCACGACCGCCCAGCCGGATGGGACCTTCCGCTTCGAGGACGTCGCGATGCCGCCGGGGCGAGCCTTTATCGCCAGCGCCGAATACCAGGACATCGCTTACAGTTCCGACGTCGCCGTGGTCGAGGATGGCGCAACCGACCTGCAACTACCGTTCGCCATCTACGAGAGCACCACCGATCCGGCGGTGCTCTCGGTCGACCGGCTGCACTTCCTTTTCGAGTACACCGAACCGGATACGCTGCGCGTGGTCGAGCTGTATATCATCTCGAACCTGGGAGACCGCACCCTGGTAGCAGCCAAGGAGGGCGAGCCGACCGTCACCTTCCGCCTGCCGGAAGGCGCAACCAACCTGCAGTTCCAGGATGGCGCCTTGGGCGAGCGCTACGTAGAAGTCGAGGGCGGCTTCGGCGATACCGCCGTGATCCGGCCCGGTTTCGGCAACCACCAGGTGGTCATTTCCTTCGACCTGCCCTACAAGCGCCGCGCCGATCTGATCCAGCCGATCGACCTGACGACCAACGCCGCTGTGGTGCTCATCCCGGAAGATGGGCTAAAGGTGAAGAGCGAGCAGCTCGAAGACGCTGGGGTGAGAGACGTACAGGGGATGTCCTACCACATGTACAATGCCAGCCGCCTGGAGCCCGGTACGTCCCTGTCCATCCGCATCTCGGGCAAGCCGGGCGGTAGGGGGCTGATCGCCGGAACGAGCACCAACCTGTTGATCGGCGCCCTGGCCTTCGGCCTGGTCCTGATCGGGGCGGGTGTGTGGCTGTTCGCCCGCAATCGCTCCCTCAGGGGTGAAGAGATCGAGCCCGATCAAACCATGGAATCCTTACCAATCAGCGACGCAGGGCAGGACGCCGAAACCCTGCTGGACGCCATCCTGGCCCTGGACGACCAGTACCAGGCTGGTGAGTTGCCCGAAGAGGCATACCGCCAGCGCCGTGCGGCGCTGAAAGCAATGCTCAAGGATAAGCTTGAAAGCTAGGGCGCGCGGGAGCAGGGGAGAAAAAACAATGATCAATAGCCATC
>DATDRQ010000129.1:0-17672 GCA_035291645.1 Anaerolineales bacterium | reverse complement strand
GCTTTCCAGGCGCTTCTGGGAGCGGTTGACCACCACGAAACGGTTCGGGCGGTCGCCGGGATCTGGTTTATTGATCAGGTGCAGCAGGGTGGCGACCGAGGAGCCGCCCGCGCCGAAGATCAGCACCTCCCCGCCGGTGCGGCTAAAATAATCCTTTCCAACGATGGCGTCCATGCTCAACCCGGCCGTGATTGGGTCCTTGGCGTGCCCTTCCAGGCGCCCGTCGAGCTTGGAGATGCTGGAGACCTCGCCGCAGATCCGGGCGTAGGGGTCCAGGTACTCGAACATGTCCCGCGCTGCTTCCAGCAGGTCGATCTTGTGCGTGGTCACCAGCGCGCCCAGGGAGAGCGGGTCGTATTTGATCTGGGCAACCGCCGCCCGGTAATTCTGCGGCTCGTCGTGGATATCGAGGTCGATGCCCTGCATGACGATCTCCGGGCGACCCAGTTCCTGCGCCCACAGTGGGAACACCTTCATAATGGAGGATTTGCCGGTGGTCACCCCGATGAAATAAAAAGTCGGTGTGGTTTTTCTTCTGACTTGATCCGGAAGGTAAACAGTTTTGTCTGACACAACTGCCAGCTCCTCTTGAGTTATATTTTTATTTTCCCGCGCGCAGAATCGACTGCTCGGACAAACTCCATCGCCCGCCCGGTGATCTGGTCGAAGCGGCCTTCATTCGCCCAGGTGGTCGGGCAAAGCTCGCTGCCCGCACCCACGCCGAAGACTCCTGAGGCGAACCAATCGCTTAAGTTGGCGGCGTTCACGCCCCCGGTCGGCATCATCTCGATAAACGGGAACGGCCCTTTCAACGCTTTGATATACGCCGGCCCGACCAACGAACCGGGGAAGATCTTGACCACGTCCGAGCCCAATTTATACGCCTGGAAGACCTCGGTCGGGGTCATAGCGCCGATCATCACCGGCAGGCCGGTGGCGACCATGGCCGCGCCGAGGGCGGGCTCGCAGATCGGGCTGACCAGGAAGCGCGCCCCGGCCTGCCGGGCTTCACCGGCCTGGTCCGGCTCGGTCAGCGTGCCCATGCCCAGGACGATTTGCTCGCCGAACTCGCCATCGAGGGACCGCACCACTCCGGGGGCGTCAGGCGTGGTATAGGTGATCTCGATGGCGCGCACCCCACCGGCGTAGAGTGCCTCGACCATTTTGATGGTGGTATCGGGATCGGGCCCGCGAATCACGGCGATCAGTCCGATCTCTTTCAATTGTTCTAGCGTTTCTTGTTTATTCAAAGCTGTAACTCCCGTTTTATCTAACGTTCAAACGACCTGATACATGGGCGGTTCCCCGCGCAGCACCGCCAGGCAGTCGTTCAGCGCCATCCAGCCCATGGCGTTGGTGGCGCCGTCCGTGTGGGAGGCGCAGTGCGGGGTGACGATCACCTCGGGCTGGCTGAGCAGCGGATTATCCGCCCCGGGGGGCTCATGGGTGAACACATCCAGGGCAGCCCCGCCCAGGTGACCGGCCCGCACGGCCTCCACCAGGGCGACTTCGTCGATCAGCTCGCCGCGGGCGGTGTTGACCAGGAATGCTCCCCGCTTCATGCGCTGGAGAAAATCGGTGTTCACCAGGCCGCGCGTCTCGGGCAGGAGAGGCAGGTGCAGGGAGATGAAATCGGCCTCCCCGACCAGGACATCGAGCGGGACCAGCTCGATCCCGTTAGCCTGGGCGAAGGCAGCATCCTGGATGGGGTCATAGGCCAGCACCCGGCAGTCGAAACCGGATAGGCGCCGGGCGACCTGCTTGCCGATCGCCCCCAGACCTAGCAGGCAAATCGTCTTGCCCTCCAGGGAGATGCCGCCCCAGCGCGGCCATTCCCCGCCGCGGGTGGCCGCGACCGCCTGGGGGATGCGCCGGGCGAGGGCCAGGATCAGCCCCAGGGCCAGCTCGGCTACTGAAGCCGAGTTCGCGCCGGGCGTATAAGTCACTATGATCCCCTTTTCATTGGCGGCGTCCAGGTCGACGTTGTCAAG
Source organism: Anaerolineales bacterium (assembly GCA_035291645.1). Classification (GTDB taxonomy): domain Bacteria; phylum Chloroflexota; class Anaerolineae; order Anaerolineales; family UBA4823; genus DATDRQ01. The sequence goes on along the minus strand of DATDRQ010000129.1, from coordinate 15,681 downwards.
TCCGACGCCGTAGCGGGCGATCACCTGCAGCCCGTCGGCGGCTTGCAATGCGGATCGGTCGATAGTGTCCAGGCCGGCGATGTAGCCGTCGCAGCCGGGGAGCAGCTCCGCAACATCTTGTGACGAGAGCGGGCGCCCGGTCTGGTTGGCGATCACCTCGCCGACCTGGCGCTGCAACTCCGTGATCAGGCGCGGATCGTTCTTAGCATAAGATGTCGGCGTCACCAGGACGCGGCAGTCTGCCAGGGCTTTCATGCCCACCCTCCCGAAGGCTGCCAGCGGGGGTTGTCCACCACTTGGCAGGCGCCATTCACCTCCAGCACCAGCTTGCGGAAGCCGCGCCGTTCGATCGAAGCGTAGTCATGCCCGGCGTGCCCCGGGTAGGTGAAAAAGGTGATCAGATCCTCCTGGCTGCCGGTATTGACCGAGCGGTGCGCCCAGCCGGGCGAGACATATAGAACACAACCGGGATGCAGATCTTCCACCGCCCACTCGCCCCCGCTGTTCTCCATCACCATCACTCCCTGTCCTTTCAGGCAGTAGTAGATCTCGGCGGTCTCGAGAATAGTATGGAAGTGACCTTTGGTCATGAAGTACTCGTTCCCAACTTTGCCGGGGTGGACGATCGAGATGCCGTGCAGCAGTTCGCCAGCCACAGACGGGCGTTTGATCTCGTAGACCTCGTACAGGACCGGGTTGTCCTTTGCCAGCAGCTGGCGGTAAGCTTCTTCGTCGGCGTACTGGCCTGCCATCGAGGTCAGCGTGCGGAGGATGTGGTCGTCGTAACGGGTTGGGATAGCATGGGGCAGGGGGATCTCAAAGGTAAAGGGTTTGTCCACAGGCGAGCTCCTAGGTGAAACAATCTTGTTTGCCTCTTAAGACACCGGGCGGGTCAGACGACCGGCGATATTGCCGCCGATCAGCTGGTCGATCGCCGCGCCCAGACCGAGCGCATACAGCCGGTCGCGAATGCCGTGGGCGAAGCCGGTCAACCCGGGCCCGCCTCCCAGGCGGGTCCACATCCCGGGATCTGCCATATCGGTCGCCAGGGCGATCTGGCTCGCCCAGCCATGCTGGACCATCCCCTCCAGCAGAGGCCACAGGTTAATTTCCGGGGCGTATTTCGCCCGGTAGAAAGTATCGTATTCGAGCAGAGCGCCGGCGCCCGCCAGGGCGCGGTGCAGCCCGGGGTCCGGGCGCTTGTCGACGTGGCAAAGCACCAGGCGCGTGGGGGGTACCTCATGGTCCTGAAAGTAGAGCAAGATGTCCTCGGCTGCGCTGCCCTGCTCGGTGTGCACTTCGATGGCAACCCCGGTCAGGCGGCTGGCCTGGGCGGCGGCTTCGAGCAACGCCTGAGGAGTATCCGCCAGGCGCGCCTCGCAGGCCAGTTTGATCACGCCCGCCCGGATGGATTCAGCCTGCCCGCCGGCCTCTGCCAGGCCGATCTGGAGTTCGTGAATGAAATAATCGCGGGCTTTTTCGGCGCCGGCCTGGAAGATCCAGGCTCCCGGCGGGTAATACAGGCGCCGGTGGAAACCGGTGCTGGCGATCACGTGCACGCCGCTGGAGGCGGAGAGCTCTTTCAGGACGCGCCCGTCGCGCCCGCAGCCTCCCGGCTGGCAGTCGACGATGGCGCCGCCGCCGGATGCCTTATAATCAGACAGCTCTTTGTGGATGCCGATCGGGTCATCCAGCCGCGGTGCGGTGGGAGGCGCCCCTGGCGGCGGGTCGATCCACAGGTGGTTGTGCGCGTCGGTCACCCCCAGGTCGCCTGGGTCGATCCACCCCTGCACGGTCATGACTCTGCTGGCTGGCTCAGGCCGGTTTAGCATGGTGCTTACGGTTCGATGACCACCTTGAGCGCCCGGCGGTTTTCAGCTTCTGCGAATGCCTGCAGGGCGTCCTTTAGAGGGAAGCGGGCGCTGATCAAAGGTGTGAGGTCCACCCGCCCGGAATTGACGATCTCCGCCGCCTGGCGGCAGTCCTGGGTGCTGCAGGCGGTGGTGCCGGTCACGAGCAGCTCTTTGTAGTGCACCAGGTTCGAATCGAACTGGATGGTCGGGCGGTCCTTGGGCAAGCCGCCGAAGAAGTTGATCCGCCCGCTGTAGGCCGCCAGGTTCAGGGCGGCCTCCTGGGCCTGGTGGGCCGGCGCGGCGACGATCACCACGTCTGCCCCGCGCCCCTGGCTTTCCTGAAGGAGGACCTGAACCTGGTCATCGTGGTTCAGATCGATGACCCGATCGGCGCCCAGTTCTACCGCCTGGACCAGGCGTTCGGCGACCAGGTCGCTGACCAGCACGCGCCCGGCGCCGCGCAGGCGCGCCAGCAGCAGGTGCATGATCCCGATCGGCCCGGCGCCCATGATCAAAACCACCTCCCCGGGCTGGATGTGCAGGGCGTTCTGGCCGCGCACCACGCAGGCGAAGGGTTCGATCAACGCCGCCACCGCCGGGTCGACCTCCGCCCGGATCGGCATCAGGTTGCCCTGTTGGATGGCTGCAGCCGGGATGCGCACGTACTCGGCGAAGGCGCCGTCGATGGTGATGCCGATCGCCTGATAATTTGCGCACAGGTTGTTATTGCCCGAGACGCACTGCGCGCAGTTCCCGCAGCCGGTGTTGGGAGCCACGAAGACGCGCTGCCCGGCCTCGACGCCGCGCACATTCTCGCCGATCCTGTCGACCTCGCCGACGGTCTCGTGACCGGGGATGCGCACGGTGCCGGGCGGGTACTTGCGGTGCTCCCCGTGATAGATGCGCACATCGGTCCCGCAGATGCTGGCGTTGAGCACCTTCAACAAGACCTCATCCACGCCGATCTCCGGGATGGGCACCTGCTCGAGGCGCAAGTCGTTGGGTCCATGATAAACGGCGGCTAACATGTTTCCTCCAAGAGGGGGAGTGGCCTCATCGAAAACATCCTCGCGGCTATTCCGATCTTGCCGTGCCCCTACGATTCATCGAGAATTTCCCGCAGGGTCACCGGGCGCTCTTCCAGCCAGGAGCGGTTGCCGGCCAGAACCCCGGCGACCGCCAGCCGGCCGTCCTCGCCGCCCACCACAGGCGGGCTGCCGCTGTGGATGGCGTGCACGAAGTGTTCCATTTCTTTGATGTAGCCCCAGGCGAAGCGCTCGGGCCAGGTGCGGTAGATGGGCGTGACCAGGCCATGGTCGCGGTTCGTGCACACCACCACCGCCTGGCCCTGCAGCTCGCCGATCTGCATGATGCCCAGTTCCCCGACGATCTCCACCCGGGCGTCGTAGCCATAGCCGCATGGGCATACTCCAGAAATGCTGCCCAGCCCGCCGCTCTCGAAGCGCAGGTTGACCAGCACGTTGTCGTAGAAATCCGGCGTATCGACGTTATGAGCCGGGCCTTTGAAATTGGCGACCTCGGCGTAGACGCGCTCGATATTCGAGCCCATCAGCCAGCGCACGGTGTCCCAGTCGTGGCTGTTGACCTCGGCCAGCATGCCGTTGGAAGTGCGCAGGTCGCGCGCCCAGGGCGGCGGCAGGCCCGGCCCGTGGGTCAGGGATTTGACCATCATCGGCTGGCCGATCTCGCCGGCCTGGATACGTTGAGCGGCGGCGCTGAACTCCGGGTCGAAGCGGCGCATAAAGCCCAGCTGCAAGAAGACGCCGTTGCGCTGAACTGCTTCCATAATCGCGTCGCAGTCCGCGAGGTTCAGCGCCATTGGCTTCTCCAGGAAGACGTGCTTCTCGTGTTCAGCCGCCAGGACTGCCAGCGGTTTATGGGTCGGGGTGGGCGTGGTGATGACGACCGCCTCGAATTCACTCTTCTCGAGGGCTTTCTCGAGCGAGGCGAAGCGCCCGGCGACGCCGTACTCCTCGCCGGTCGCAGCCAGCGCTTCGGGAACCGGGTCGACCAATGCAACCACCTCAGCGCCCGGCAGGTAACGCACCAGGGAGTTGATGTGCACCCGGCCGGCCCGCCCGGCCCCGATCATGCAAAACCTAACGTTTTTACTCATCCAGAAACCTCATTTATTGACCTGTCTACAGCCTGGAAAAGAATACCGGGTAATTGGCTGGTCATGCATCAGCCAGGCTGCGGAATGACCGGCTGAAGACCTCCTGCCAGCCGATGTATTTTTCGACGAACGGCTCATAACGCAAGTGCAGGTCTGGGCGCGGCGTGACCGGCGCGCTTTGCGACTCCGCCGAGCGGGCAGCTTTCTCGGCCAGGTCGGGGAACAGGCCGACGGCGTGCCCGGCGATCAGCGCCGCGCCCCAGGTGCCGAACTCGGACCGTTTCAGCGGCTGGTAGGGGACATCCAGCACGTCGGCCTTGATCTGGTTCCAGACCTGGCTGCGCGCCCCGCCGCCTACCACACGCGCCTCGATCAGCTGCAGGCCGGGGATCAGGTCCTTCAGGATGCCCAGGTAGTAGGCGTACTCGAAGGCGACGCTCTCCAGCACCGCCCGGAAGAAATGCGCCTGGGTATGGCCGAAGGAAAAGCCCACCCAGGCGCCGCGCATCTGCGGGTCCGCCGGGCAGATCCGCCCGCCCAGGTGCGGCGAGAAGAACAGCCCGTCACAACCAGGGGGGACCTGCACCGCGGCGGATGTCATCTCATCATACAGGTCTGACTCGAGGGGCAGCGGCTGGCCGCGCCTTGTGTTGTAAAACTGGTCGCGGAACCAGCGTAATGCGATGCCGCCCCCGGCGATGTAGGCCAGCGGGTTCCACAGGCCCGGGATCACCGAGCGCATGGTCAGCAGGGCGCGCTGTTTTTCGTCGGCGGCGAACCGGTCGGTGCAGCCGGCCAAAACAGAAGCCGTCCCGGCCACGTCGAGCAGCATACCGGCCCGTACGATGCCGGCCCCCAGGGCGTTGGCGGCGGTGTCCCCGCAGCCGGCGGCGACCGGCGTGCCGGGCGCCAGGCCGAAATCCCGGGCAGCCGGCGCGCTCACCTCGCCGATCACCTGCCACGGCTCGACGATCTGCGGCAGCTTCTCGATGTCCATGCTGAGTACATTGCACAGCTCCTGCGACCAGGTCCCGGTCCGGGCGTCGCTGAAGCCGGAGAAGTGGATGAAGGTGTAATCCATGAAGGCCCGGTCTGCCTTCAGCCCGGCCATGCTCCCGGCCACGTAGCCGGCCGGGGTGACGAATTTGGCGATGCGGGCGTAGTCCTGCGGCTGCTCGTTCTTCCACCACAGCATCTTCGGCCCGTGGTCGCAGGTTGGCGGGCAGCCCGTCAGGCGGGTGACCAGGTCGCCGGCTTTGTCGTTGGCATATTCGATGTACGGCTGGCAGCGCATGTCCAGCCAGGAGTCGAAGCGCGTGGCGGGGCGGAAATCTTCGTCGATCGAGCCGATCCCGGCCATCTGGCTGTCGAAGGCAATGCCCGCCACCTGGCGCGGGTCGATCCCGGCCTGGCTCAGGCATTCCCGGACGGTGCGGGCGGCCGACGTGTAGAAGTCGTCGTTCTCCTGTTCGACCACACCCGGCCTGGGATAGTACAGAGGCACTTCCTGGCTGGCCTCGGCGATTTGCGCCCCGTCGCTTCGATACAGGGCGGCCTTGGTGGCGCTGGTGCCGAGATCGACTCCGAGCAGGTATTTTTGGGCTGCCATGCCTTGCCTCCTGCGGAGATTAGCGCCTGAGGATGAACCGGCGACGACGCCACTGGTCGAAGACCACGACCAGGATGATGACCACGCCCTGGATGATGCGCTGCCAGAATGCGCTCAAGTTCAACAGGTTCATGCCGTTGCCGAGCACGCCCATGATCAGGGCGCCGATCAGCGAACCAAACACGCCTCCCTCTCCGCCGAACAGGTTCGAGCCGCCAATCACGACCGCCGCGATCGAGCGCAGGTTCTCTTCTTCGGCCATCAGGGCGTTGGCTGAGTTCAGCCGCCCGGCCAGCACGAAGCCGCCGATGGCGGCGGTGATGCCGCTGATGGCATACACGATCAGCTTGGTGCGGTCGATGTTGATGCCCGAGACGCGCGCCGCCTCCCGGTTGCCGCCGACGGCGTAGACCGATCGCCCGAGGGAGGTATAGCGCAGGATGAACCAACCGATCACCACGACCAGGAGGGCGATCCAGCCGGCGACCGGGATGCCCAGCAGGTCCTCGCTGCCCATCCAGATCATCTCCGCAGGCAGGTAGCCCTTTAATTCGGTAGCAGTCAGGTGAGAAGGGATCGGCAACCCATCAGTAATCAGCAAGGCAACGCCGCGGAAGATCGCCAGCGTGCCCAGGGTGGCGATGAAATCGGGGATGCGCGCCCGGGTGATGATGAATCCGTTGAAGGCGCCCGCCAGCAGGCCGACCAGCAGGGCGATCGGCAGCCCCATCCAGAAGTTGACCGGCCCGATGGTCGCTCCGCCGACATGGATCTGTTGGGTCATCAGGACTGCCGCCACGCACGAGGAGAGCGCGGCGATCGCACCGACCGACAGATCGATGCCCGAGGAGATGATCACCAGCGTCTGCCCCACCGCCAGGATGGCAGTGATCGAGGATTGCCGGACGACGTTGGTCAGGTTGCTGACCGAAAGGAAGTACGGCGTGGCGAGAGATAAATAGATCGAGAGCAGGATCAACGCGATCAGTGGACCCGCGCGCGTGATGATCTCACGCGCAGTGCGCCCTACGTCTTGCGTTCGGCCAGCTGGTGTAATGGTCGGGCCGGTCTGAGTCGTTTCTGGATTGGCGTCGGGCGGTTGAATCACTATATCCTCCACACCTAGCTGGCGCTTTGCAAGAGTTTTTCCTGAGTGGCTTCGCCGGTCTGAAATTCGGCGGTAAACCGTCCGGCGCGCATGACCAGGATGCGGTCGGCCATGGCCAGGATTTCTGGCATCTCGGACGAAATCATGATAATTGCTGCGCCTCGCTGGGTCAGGCGGTTCATCAAGGCGAAGACTTCTGCCTTGGCGCCGACGTCGATACCACGGGTTGGCTCATCGAAGATCAGGATCTTGGATTCACTGAACAACCAGCGGGCAAGCACGACCTTCTGCTGGTTGCCGCCGCTCAGGTACATGACCGGCCGTTCTATGGAGGGAGGCACGATGTGCAGATCTTCGATGTATTCCTGGGCGGTTTCGGTTTCGGACCGCAAGCTCATCCGTTTATAAAATGGCGTTTGGCTCAAGCCGGCCAGGGTGATGTTGGGGGGGATGGAGAGCAGCGGCACCAGGCCCTCCCGGCGGTCGCGTGTGAGCAGACCCAGGCCATGTTTTATGGCGTCGGCAGGATGGTGGATGTGTACCGGCTGGTGGTTTATATAGACCTGCCCGCCGGCGATAGGCAGCAGACCGAACAGGGCGCGGGCGAATTCGGCCTGACCGGCGCCCATCAGCCCAAAGATGCCCAGGATCTCGCCCTGGTGGACTTCGCAGGACAGGCCGTGCAGCTGATCCAGGACGGTCAGGTCCTCCACACGTAAAGCGGTTTCCCCCACAAGCGCGGCTACCTTCGGGTACTGCTCGGCCAGCTGGCGCCCGACCATCATGCCGATCAAGGTGTCCCGGTCGGCCTGATCGACCGGCAGGGTGCCGATTGACCTGCCGTCCCTGAGCACCGTCACGCGTTGCCCGACCAGCGGCACCTCGGCCAGGTGGTGAGAGATATAAATAATGCCGACCCCGCGCTCGCGCAGGCGCCCGATGATCTCGAACAGGCGCTCCCGTTCGGTATCGGAAAGTGCGGAGGTGGGTTCATCCAGAAGCAGTATTTTGGGGTTCTTGGTCAGCACGCGGGCGATCTCTGTCAATTGCTGTTCGCCGACGTTGAGATTGCGCACTTCTTGCTGTGGATCGATCTCCACACCCAGGATCGCCAGGCTCTCCCTGGCTTTGGCGTGTATTTCCGGCCAATCGACGACGCCCAGCCGGTTATGGGGCAGCTGGCCGAGGAAGATGTTCTCTGCCACGCTCAAGGCCGGCACGAGGCTCAACTCCTGGTAGACCATGCCGATCCCCAGCTGCTTGCTCAGCTCGGGATTCAAGCCGTCGATCTCGTGCCCGTCGATGAAGATACGGCCGGAATCGCGCGGCAGGGATCCGCTGATGATCTTCACCAGGGTGGATTTTCCGGCCCCGTTCTCACCCAACAGGACGTGCACCTCTCCCGCGTGCAAGTCGAAGTCCACGTGATCCAGAGCGTGCACGCCGGGGAAATTCTTATCGATTTGCTCCATGCGCAGGAGTGGGCGTCTCTCAGCCGTCGCTGTCATTCCACGCTCGCTTGAATAGATTTTATTGGGTGGTGTAGCCCCCGTCGATGCTCAGGATCGAGCCCGTGGCGTACCCGGCTTCGTCGCAGGCCATGTACAGGATAGCGGAGGCGATCTCCTCCGGGCGGCCGAGGCGGTTCAGTGGGCGGGAGGACTCCAGGCGGTAGCGGGCCGCAGCCGGGTCGGCGGCGCGCTGCAGGGCGGCCTGGACCAGGGGAGTCTCGGTCGTGCCGGGACAGACGGCGTTCACGCGGATGCCGCGGGCTGCCAGATCGACGGCGCAGCTGCGCGTCAACCCGATCAGGCCGGCCTTGGAGACGTTATAGGCGACCTGCCCGGCGATGCCGACCAGCCCGGCTTCGGAGGCCACGTTGACGATCACCCCGCCTCCGCTCGAGAGCAACAGGGGTACGGCTGCCCGGATGCACAGGAAGGCGCCGGTCAGGTTGACGGCCAGGATGCGCTGCCAATCTTCCGGGGCAGTCTGGGTGGCATCGCCCTGGATGTAGATACCGGCGTTGTTGACGAAGACGTCCAGGCGGCCCCAGGTGGTTTTGATCGCAGCGATCATGCGGTCGACAGCCTGCTGATCGGAGACATCGGCCTGGATGAATGCCACCTCACAATTGCACTGCTCCAATTCCAGGGCAGCTGCTTCCCCGAGCTCGGGGTTGTGGTCGACCACGGCGACTTTGCCGCCCTCCCGTCCGAAGGCCAGCGCGGCAGCCAGTCCGATGCCGGTGCCTGCGCCGGTTACGGCGATGACTTTGTCCTCGAATCTCATGGCGCCTCCGTCCTTCGATTTGTCTTGCAGAGCCCTTCGATGCTCAGGGCAAGCTCCGCGAAGCATCTCTGCGGAGATTCATAGATCCTTCGCGGAGTTTATCCTGAGGGACCGAAGGGCTGAGGGTGACTGGTAACAATAAATTGGTCTGCCAGGTAGAAGGGATGGACACTTCCGTATGCACGCCTTCATCGTTAGAGCAGGGGCGCCGCCAGGCGCCCCTGCTCTGCGAATTGAAGAAGAAGTTACTTCTTACAATCGGCCTTGATCTGCGCCCAGTCGATCGGCGGCAGAGCCGGGTCCGGATAGTACTGATCGGCGTTTGCCTGGTAGACGGTGCGCGGGCGGATGTCGTAGGTCGCCGAGGGTGTCTCGCCGCAGGCCAGCATCACGGCGTACTCACCGCCAAACCAACCCCAGTCGGCGAAGCCGTGGGTGGTCTCGGCGATGATCTTACCTTCCTTGATGCGCTCGACCGATTCAGGGGTGACGTCGTTGGTGAAAACGGCGACGGTCTCATCCCCGACGGTCGGGCTTTCACTGGCAACTTCCAGCCGGTCGGCGGCTTCACTCGCCAACATGGCGCCCAGTCCCATCTCATTCGAGGCTGCCCAGAAGAAGTCCAGGCCGGTCGGGTTCGCCTGCAGGAAGTCCTCCGTGCACTTGACGCCTTTCTCGCGGTTCCAGTCCGCGGCGCAAGGATTGCCGACGATCTCGACGCCGGGATACTGGTCGACCACCTTGTGGAAGCCGTTCAGGCGGGCGGTCGAGAAGAAGCCGCCGGCAACGCCCTCGATGATGGCGCCGCGCGCGGTGATCTCGGCCTTTTGCTCATCGCTCAGCCCGCCGTACAGGCCTTCCCAGAAAGCGATGTCCAGGTAGTCATCTGGGGCGATCTCCACTGTCTCTCCGCTGCCCAGTACACCCGGGCCGCCGAAGTAGTCGAGCAAGGAGTACGCGCTGACTTCAGCCGCCACAGAGTTGTCAAAGCCGATGTAGGAATCGACCTTGGCGCCTTCGATCGGCTCGAGCAGGTTCACGATGATCACCGGGATGCCGGCTTCGGCGGCTTTCGCGAGGGCGGGCTTGATGACCTCCACCTCGATCGGCGAGATGGCGATCACGTCCACGTCACGCTGGATGTAATCCTCGATGATGGCGACCTGATCGGCGAAGTTCGTGTGGCTGGTGACCGATTGCGTGATCAGCTGCACGTCGAAGCCGTTCTTGTTGGCGTCATCCGCGGAGGCCTGGAAGAAATCCGTGGCGGTCTTGAACACGCCGGTGATGTCGGGCGGCGTCCATCCGATGACGATCGTGGTGGGTTCGCCTTGCCCTGGGGCTTCGGTTTCTACCGGGGCAGGGGCTTCGGTGGCGACCGGGGCCGCGGCTGGCTGGCAGGCTGACAGCAGCACAGCCAGTATCAGAACCACGGCAATCGACAGATTAATTAAAGTCTTGTGAGACATGCGATCTCCTCCGTTTTCTTGGATCTTTAGACTTATGTTCTTAGACTCTTCACGTTCGAACTGGGTCACTGTCTCCCGATACCCCTGGCGCCTCCTTTCAATAGGTGAGATGACTAACTGGCTACTTAAATTCCCTCCGCCGGACCAATTCGACCTCGAAGCGAGAGCGGTCGCCGCGGTGCAGTGCGTGGTAGTACTCGACCGGGGTTCCATCCTGCAGGTAGCTGACGCTGTCCAGCAGGATCAGCGGGCTGCCTTCCTCGACCTGGAGCAGTTGCGCTTCGTACTCGTTGGCTGGCACGGCTTCGATCGTCCGCCGGCCGCGGTCGATGTATAGATCGCATTCCTGTTCGATAAACTCATACAGGGACCGCTGCCTCAGGTCAGCCTCCACCAGAGCCGGACATCTGGCGTATGGCAGATAGGTCGTGACCAGGACGATCGGTTCCTGGTTGACGAAACGCAGCCGCTCGATCTCGATCACCGGTGTGCCGGTTGGGATGGCGAGCGAGTTGGCGATCCGGGCGCTGGCCGAGACGACATGCTGTTTGAGGATCTGGCTTTCCGGGCGCATTCCGCGCCCGGTCATATCCTGGTAGAAGCCGGTCAGTTCCTGGATCAGGCCCTCGCTGATCTTCGGCTCGGCGACGAAAGTCCCGCGCCCCTTTTCTCTGACCAGCAAGCCTTCGTAGGTCAGTTCTTTGAGGGCCTGGCGCACGACCGTGCGGCTGATATCGAAGATCTCGCACAGGTCCGGTTCGCTGGGGATCTGGCTGCCGGTCTTCCAATCGCCGTTCTCGATATACCCTTTCAAGATCTCTTTGAGCTGGATATAGTAAGGCAGGGGGCTGTTCTTATCGATTTGGTCGTTCTTGGGGAACTTTGCAATCGCGGACGGGATTCCCATAGCGGCCTCCTGTAATCCTGTGATTACAAGTTAATTATACAGACCTCCTGACGGATGTCAAGCAGGAAATTCTGATCCCAGGGATTACTGACTTGACGGCATCCCCGCTTTCGTTATAATAAATTGTAATCCTGTGATTACAATTAAGCCGATTCAATAACCTGCGCGGAGGTCAACATCTATGAACAAGATCGGTATTTACTACGCCTACTGGACCCACGACTGGGATGCGGATTTCCACCCCTTCGTCGATAAAGTTGCCGGCCTGGGGTTCGACATCCTGGAAGTGAACGGCGGGACGATCGGAAGTATGAATACGGCGGAAAGGAAAAGCCTGAAGGCGCACGCAGACGACAAAGGTCTGATCCTGACTTATTGTATCGGTCTTCCCAGGCAATACGACATCGCCTCTGAGGACCGGAGCGTGCGCGCGGACGGGATCGGCTACCTAAAGCAGATGGCCAGTGCGATCGGGGAGATGGGCGGCGGGAAGCTGGGCGGAATCCTGTACAGCTGCTGGCCTGCCACCATGCCCTCCGGGGTGTCGGACAAGCGGCCATATCTAGAGCGCAGCATCCGGAGCATGCAGGAGGCGATCAAGACCGCCGAAGATAACCAGGTAACGTTTAATATGGAGGTGGTGAACCGTTTCGAGCAGTATTTGTTGAATACCTGCCAGGAGGCCGTGGAATACGTCGAAGCGGTCGGCAGCCCGAACGCTAAAGTGATGCTGGACACCTTCCATATGAACATCGAGGAAGATTTCGTGGGCGATTCGCTCCTGCAGGCCGGCGAAAAGCTCGGGCATTTTCACATCGGCGAGAACAACCGCATGCCTCCGGGATACGGCCACATCCCCTGGACGGAGATCGCCTCGGCCTTGCGCAAGATCGGCTATGCTGGCTACGTGGTGATGGAGCCGTTCCTGATGCCGGGCGGGCAGGTGGGCCGCGATATCAAGGTCTTCCGCGACCTGAGCGTTGGACTGGACATGGACGAGGAGGCCCGCAAGGCGCTGTTGTTCATGCGCGGCGTGCTCAAGTAATTTTTTCCTCTGGTGGGTGGACCGACCCTGGCCGGTCCGCTCGATAATTCTTCAATCTGCATTTCTAGCCGCGGTACTTTACGGCGCTCATATAGGCGGCGTAAGTCTTCTCACCGGTCGTTTCGGGCAGGATATTATGGGTAGCGGCAAACACGTACCCGCCGCCGGGGGCCATGATCTCGATCACTCGCCTGACCTGCTCTTCCACTTCCTGGGTGTTCCAATCGGGCAGGCTCTGGATGTCCACACCCCCGCCCCAAAAAGCAATGTCCCGGCCAAATTCGCGTTTCAGCCGTTCCAGGTCCATATTCTTCGCGCGCACCTGGACCGGGTTCAGGATATCCACGCCAGATTCGATCAGATCGGGAATGATCGCGTAGACCGAGCCACAGGAGTGCAGCCAGGCTTTGGCATTCGTCTTCGAATGAATGAACGCGAAAATCCGCTCGTGACAGGGCCTGACGAACTTTCGGTACATGTCGAGCGAGATCTGCAATCCGGTTTGCATGCCCAGGTCGTCGCCCTGGCAGACGATGTCCACGCAGTCGCCGATGGCGGACAGCTGGGCATCCCACATCCCAACTGCTAAATCGGTAAGTTTTCCGAGATATTTGTGTGCAAAGGCCGGATCCCAGGCCAGGTCGAGCATGAATTGTTCGAAACCGCGGCTCCTGCAGGCCTGTTCGAATGGCCCGCCGACCATGATGTCGGCGACGATAGCGTAATCGGTATCCTTGCGCAACGCGAGCGTTTCTTCACGCAAACCTTCGATTCGCCCGGGATCGTACGGGTCAGGCCAGGGGTAGGTGTCCAGGTCGGAGGCAGTCAACCCGGCGAAGGGGAACTTCACAGGGGCATAATCATAGCGGTTCTTTTTCCAGACGGTGCCCAGGTCGTCGATGAATTCGTGGCCTTCCGGGTTGCGTACAACTTTAAATGCCGTGAATCCTTTGCCCAGGTTTGCCTCGTCCTCGCGCCCGGCTCTGGGGGCTTTCATGCGCACGGTCCGGCAGTCCGTTTCGAAGAGCAGCGCAATTTCATCCAACAAGGAGATTGCCTCGGTCAGAGGACAGACGACCATCTCGCCTTCTTTATCGATATTCAGGTGAGCTTTAAGTTGATCATTGGCAACCAGAGTCAACGTCGAGCATTGCGTCCCCCCCAGGTCGATCGGAACCTTGTCCGGCTCTTGATGATTGACAGCTGCCAGGACGCGTTCTCTCGAGTTCATCGCATGCCTCCATCCAGGAATTTAACCGTTTGGGTCATTTTCCAAGCAACCCGCGCACCAGTCCGGCTGCCAGTCCTGCATCCGGTGCATACCCATCCGCGCCGATTTTTTGAGCGTATGCCTCGGTAACCGGAGCACCTCCGATGATTATCTTGACCTGGGCACGCCGGCTGGCTGCTTTGAGAGCTGCTACGGTGGTCACCATCTCTGGCATGGTAGTCGTCAGCAAGGAGGACATAGCGACCACCTTCACGCCCTCGCCGACTGCCTCGACGAACTTGCTGGCTGGGACATCCACACCCAGGTCAACGATCTCAAAACCGGCGCCTTCCAGCATCATACCCACCAGGTTCTTACCGATATCGTGCAGGTCTCCTTTAACGGTTCCGATCACTACCTTTCCAGAAGGTTCCACACCCGTGTCCACCAAGAAGGGTTTCAAAATGGCCAGGGCTGCCTGCATGGATCTGGCGGCGATCAGCATCTCCGGGATAAACGCTTCCCCGCATTCGAAACGCCGCCCAACTTCATCCATGGCCGGGGTTAAGCCCTCTTTCAGGATCTTTTCCGGTTGGATACCAGCCTCAATCGCTTGCCGGACGATTTTTTCGGCGACCGGTTTTTCTCCTGCCAGGACTGCATCCGCCAACGTTTTTAGAAGGTCTTCCATAGATTCCTCTTTTTTGCAGGTTCGGATGAAAGTTCCACCCTCACCCTTTCCTCGTTGATGCCTGCACGAATGTGAGGGCATGCCGGAGGCTGGCTAGACGGGATGAGGGTGGATGGTGTAAATGCGGCAACGATGTTGGCTACGATGTAGGCTACGATGTAGCTTGTTGTTCAGGCCTGCAGGGCCGCCTTTACGGAGTGTAAGCCAGTTCTAAGGCGAATTACTCCTGGTAATCCAGGGCCCACATGTTGGGCAGCTCTTTGAAGTTCTCCAGGGTGGCGACGCGCCCGGGCACCAGGATCTTCTTGACGCCCAGCTCTTCACCGGAGGCCACGCGCAGCACTGCGTTCACGAACTCGACCGCGTGGAAGTAAGCGTCATAGGTGGTAGCGACGTCGATGATACCCTTCTCCATAGCGGTGTAGCCCTGCGGGTTGACGTCCTGGGCGGCGATCCAGATGTGGCCTTCCTCGCCCGATGGGATCGCTTTCCCGGCGGCTTCGAGCGCCTGCATGACCGAGTCGAAGGCGAAGTCACTGGCGACGAACATGCAGTTGGCTTCCGGGTGCGCTTCCAGGGCGGCCTGGGTCCCGGTCAGGAATTTCTCTGGGTTCCATTCGGTCGGGACCTGGACGACGGTCGTCCAGGCGAACGGGCTGCCGGCATCCTTGAGCTTCTTCTCTACGTCAGCCCAGCCCTGTGAGCGGTAGACGGCGTTCTGGTCACGCAGGTCGCCCTGCAGCTCGATGCACTGAGCGCCTTCGACTCCGTTCTTCTCCAGGATCTTGGCGAACTCCTCGGCGGTGGTCACTGCCTGAGTGTAGCTGTCAGCCCCGACGTGCACCGCCGGCTGGGCGGTGGACGACTCGCGGTCGAAGGTGACGAAGGGGATACCGGCTTCATTGGCGGCGACGATCGAGGCGCCGATGGCGGCGGCGTCATGGGCGCGGGCGCCGATCACGTTCACACCCTGGTTGATCAGGTCTTCGAGGTTGGAGGCCTGCTGCTGCGGGTCGCTGTCGGCTACGTTGAAGACGAACTCGCACTCATAGCCTGCCTTGGGACAGGCTTCCGCCGCGTAGGCGACCATGTAGTCCTGCCAGGCCTGGATCAGGCTGTGCATCTTCTCGTTCCAGGAGAAACCGATCACCAGCTTCTGCAGCTCCTGGGGTTTCTCGACTTCGACCGTCGTGATCACCTGCTGGGTGACGATCACTTCCTGGGGAACCAGAACTTCCTGGGTCCTGATGACCTCGACGGTCTGGACCACCGGTGCGACCGGGGCTGCCGGGGCGCAGGCGCCCAGGAACAGGGCCAGTACGACGACGAGGCTGAATACAATGGATATCCGTTTCATGAG
>DATDRQ010000128.1:0-2205 GCA_035291645.1 Anaerolineales bacterium | reverse complement strand
CCCAAATCCACCACAGCCCCATCATCAAGAATCCGATCACCAGCCGCGCCGCCAGCGACAGCCCCCAGCCCTTGGCCATCCCGAAGACGGCCTGGCGCGCCAGGGTCCAGTCGTGCAGGCGGTAGTATTCCAGCAGCAGCACCGCGACCGGCGCAGCGATCAGCCCGCCGATTGGCGGGAAGAGGATCGTGCCCAGGATCCCGACCGACAGCGCCACGAAGATCGACAGCCAGGAGGCGCCCCCCTTGCGCGCCCCGGCCCCCATGAACAGGTTATCCGCTAGTGAGCCGACCAGCGCCAGCAGGCTGATGATGACGAAGATCACGATCCCCAGGGTCTCGAAGCCGGCGGCGATGCCGTAGCCCAGAGCGGAGAGCCACATGATCAACAGCCCGGGGAAGATCGGCACCACCAGCCCGATCAGCCCGACCAGCATGAAGAACTGCACCACGAACAGCAGGACGTAATTCAGCGCATCTTCCATCGTCTCTCCTCAGCGGTCAGTCTGTCGCTGGCGGGTTTTATCAGGAGCGGATCACATCGATCCCGCCCATCCACGGGCGCAGGACCTCGGGCACCACGATCGAGCCATCGGCCTGCTGGTTGTTCTCCAGTACGGCGATCAGGGTGCGCGGCATGCCGAGCCCTGAGCCGTTCAGTGTGTGGACGTAGCGCGCCCGTCCGCCCTCCTCCGGGCGGTACTTGATGTTGGCCCGGCGGGCCTGGAAGTCGGTCACGTTCGACACCGACGACACCTCCAGCCACTCCTGGCAGCCGGCCGCCCACACCTCGATATCGTAGGTGATGGCCGAGCCAAAGCCGATGTCGCCGGTGCACAATTGCTTGACCCGGTAGGGGAAGCCCAGCAGGCGGGCGGTCTCTTCGGCGTCTGCGCGCATCTTCTGTAGATAAGTCTCCGACTCCTCCGGCTTGCAGAACACGTACATCTCGACCTTGTCGAACTGGTGGCCGCGTTTGATCCCGCGCACGTCCCGCCCGGCGCTCATCTTCTCACGGCGGAAGCACGGTGTGTAGGCGGTGTAGCGCCGCGGCAGGTCGGCCTCCTCCAGGATCTCGTCCATGTGCAGCCCGGTGAGCGGCACCTCGGCGGTGGGCACCATCCACAGGTCTTCCTCGTGGTCCTTGTACAGGTTGTCCTGGAACTTGGGCAATTGCCCGGCGCCGAACAGCGTCTGCCCCCTGACCATGAAGGGCGGATATTTCTCGGTGTAGCCCTGGCGGGTGTGCAGGTCGAGCATGTAGGCGATCAGGGCCCGCTGTAACCGGGCGCCTGCCCCGCTGAGCACGTAGAAGCGTGAGCCGGTGATCTTGACGCCCTGCTCGAAGTCGATGATGCCCAGCGCCGGGCCCAGGTCCCAATGCGGCTTGGGCTCGAAATTGTATTGGGGGATCTCGCCGTGTGTGCTCAGGACGACGTTCTCGCTGTCGTCCTTTCCGCACGGGGTGCGCGGGTCGGGCAGGTTGGGGATGACTGCCGTCGCCGCTTCCAGGTCTGCGTCCACCTGGCGCAGGCTGTTGTCCAGCTCGGCGATACGGTCACCGACAGCCCGCATGAGGTCGATCTTGGCCTGGCGCTCGGTCGGGTCCTTCATGCGCCCGATTTCTTTTGAGACGGCGTTGCGCTCTGCTTTCAGGGCCTCGACTTCCTGGATCAGGGCGCGGCGCTGCTCGTCCAAGGCCAGCACAGCGTCGACCGGCGCAGCCTCCATCTGGCGGGCCTGCATAGCCTGGCGCACCAGATCGGGCTGCTCACGAATGATGTTGATGTCTAACATGGTTGCACCTCCTGCGTAGAATAGATAAACCCCCCAGGTCCTGCAGGACGAGGGGGGCGCTCGTGGTGCCACCTGCGTTTACCGTCCGGGTCAGACGAGGCCGGCAATTGCTTGCCTGGCTTCGGACGGCCTCTGCGCGCGCTAACGGGCGTACCCGTTCCCCTTACGATGAATTTTGCGGCGTCTTATGACGCAAACTGCGTGCCGCAAAATCCGCCCCTGCGGGGAGGAGAGGTTGGCGCAAAAGCGAAGAACATCGCTTTTGGACTTAACCGGCGGAGGGGATTTCGCCGTACGACTCTGCTGCCTCGCACCACCGGCAACTCTCTGGAAAGGCGAGACGGCTACTGGTCTCCGCGCCATCTTTCTTGGATGTAATTGGGTCGGATTATACCCCAGGGTGGAGGGG
>DATDRQ010000127.1:0-10487 GCA_035291645.1 Anaerolineales bacterium | reverse complement strand
GGCGACATCTTTCTGTTCGGGGAGGCCACTCACATCGAAATCGTATGACCAGCCGTCCTCGCCATTGGTATCTTTACCGAGCACCTGCCAGGCGGAAGCTATCCAGTTCCCGCTGTGATACAGGAATTCAACCTTTTCGATATCACTGACGGTATTACTGATAGAGACCTGCAGTTCGATCTCCCCAGCGGTATTGAAAAAGTCTCCGGTTCGAGGATTGGAGAAACTGGCCTCCGGTTTTTCGTCGACTGGCGGTGAATCGCACGGGTAATCCTTGGTGAGGTGTCTCAGTCCCGGCAGCCCAATCGCCGGATTACCTTCTTTATCCCACACCCGCAACGCCAGGCTGACCGGCCCATCCGGCACCTGGTCAGAACACATATCCCAATCCATCGAGAAGGTGATGGTAGAGAATTGTGGTCCTATCTCGTGCCAGATATTCGCGTAATTGGCGATGAGTTGCGCCTTATCCAGGCCACTGCCGACGTCGCTGGCCCAGCCCTCGATGTGAACTTTCCTCTTGTTGACCGTTGTGCCAGTGGCCGGCTCGAACAAATCGCCGGTTGGCGGGAACACGTCGCCACGAACCACATTGCCAGAAACATAGGATGATTGGAAGGAGGCGCAGACATCTCCAGGCCAATCGCAGTAAGGCTGATCATTGTAGTACCCGTTTTTCACACGGGGCCGGCCGCCGTTGATACCGACATCTTCGAAGGTGATATCCACGGCTCTACCCCAGTATGAATCTGGATTGGTGTGTACCTGATAATGCAGGTGGTGGCCTGTGCTCTGACCGGTGTCGTCGGCCATACCGATATACTGTCCCTGGACCACGTAGGCGCCGCGCTGTCTTAATTGAACCGGTATGGAATCCTGCGCCAGGTGGAGGTAGAGCTGGTAAGTAACCGGGCTGGTGGTAGTATCCTGCAGGACCAGGTAATTACCGGTTCCACTCGCATCGCCGTTGGGGGTATCCCATTTTACCCGCCAGACAAAACCGGCTTTGGAGGCGTAGAGCCGGTACATGGTTTGCGGGATGTAGAAGTCGAAGGCATAATGAGCGTTCCCGCTGGGGATATAAGCGTCGTGGGCCGTGCTGCCGGAGAGCCAGGCGGTCTGTCCGGCAGCCCAGGGCAGGCGGTAGCCTCCATAGATGGCGCTGGGTTGAGGGCCGTAATCGGCGTTCATTTCGATGTAGACCTGCTTGAGCTCCGGGTCGAGCACGTCATCGGGGAGGACAATGAGCAGTTCGAGCCATTGGTCATCTGCGGGCAGGATCACCTCCCAGCCGGAAGGCGTATTGCGGGCGATCGCCAGACCAGGCTCAGCCGGGATGGTTTCTCCGGTTTGTGAATCCACAATGCTGATCCAACCTATACCCCACTCGCCGTCTTCAGACACGTCTACTTGCTGGATCTGTACCTCGTTGACCAGGTAAGCGAGGATAAACTCCTGTTGTGCTGTAACGGCGGCCTCGATAGCCTGCCGAATTTGCGCGCTAGTCTCAGATTCTGGGGTTGGGGTTGGAATAGGGGGTTCGGGCGCCGCCTGGATCGAAGAACCGGGGAGAGACGCCAGTGAGGATAGGAATAGCATTGGTATCAACAAATATACAGCGGCCTGTCTCATTTTTATACCCCTTGGTTGATTAATGGGTAAACCCGAATTAAATGGATCTTGCGAGTATAAAGGGCAAATACTGGGTTATGAAGCAATCATACCTGATCGCGACGGTCTTCGGAATATAATCTTTGATTACAGAACCGTTAGGAGGAAAGGATGACCTGCTCCTGTCCGAGTTTTCCATCCATTAATATCCACACCTGAGTAGCGAACTGGTTGATAAAGTACCGATCGTGGACAACTGCCAGGACTGTCCCCTCAAACTGGTTCAAAGCCAGTTCGAAGCGGGAGCGCGAAGGGATATCCAGATGGTTGATCGGCTCATCTAACAACAGGAAGTTACAGCCTTGAGCGACCAGGGCCGCCAGGGACAATCTGGCTCGCTCACCGAAGCTTAATTCTATAACTGGGCGGAGAGGATCGTCGCCGGTAAAAAGGTAAAAGTGGAGGAAAGACCGCGCTTCGGTCTCGTTAAACGGGGCATACTTTTGGATGATTTCGAGAGCGGTAAGTTTGGGATTAAGTATCTCTTGTTCCTGGGACATATATCCCATGCGGATGTTCGCACCCAACCGGACCTGGCCCTCCAGGGGCGGCAGCTGCCCGGTCATAGTTCGCACCAGGCTGGTTTTTCCTGCACCATTCGGTCCTGTCAGGGCAATCCGTTCGCCTGCTTTCACCTGCAAGTCAAGTCCTTCGAGCAAAGGCGGGATTCCCGGGTAGCCCACCGATAAATTCTCGCACACCAGCACTTCCTGGCTGAGATGGGCAGGTTCAGCAAATTGAAGTTTCATCTGCCAGGTCTGCCCAGGCTTCTCGATCCTCTCATCTGACTCGAGGTAGCGGTCCAGCTTCTTCTCACGCGATTTTGCTTTGCGGGCTACTTTCTTGGCGTAGCGGCGGACACCAGGTTGGCGAGAGGTCGTTGTTAATTCGACTCTCAACGCCTGTTGTTTGGTGCGGGTGATATCCTGGCGTAACCGGCTGATTTCGGCCTGCTGGTTACGATATGTGGCAGTCTGGCGCTCCCTTACGCTCAGGTATTTTTCCAGGTAATCCGAATAATTTCCCGAATAAAGTTGCAGCGTGTGGGTATCTGGGTGCAGATCCAGGATTTGAGTGACCGTATTATCCAGGAATGTGCGGTCGTGGGAGACGATCAACGCCCCCCCATCAAAGGCATTCAACCACCTCTCCAGCCATTCGAGCATGGCGATATCCAGGTGGTTAGTTGGCTCGTCGAGAAGCAGCAGCTCAGGTTCTTGAACGAGGATACGGGATAACGCCAGGCGGGTTTTCTGACCTCCGCTGAGTGTCTTCAAAGGCCGGTCTAGAGGGATATCCCCCAGGCCCAACGCTCCCAGGATTTTCTTCACCTCGGCTTGCTGCTTTTCCACCTGAATTAGCCGGGTAAGGACTGCGTCGAAAGCTATCTGCAGATCCTCCTGTTCTGGTTCGGAAGCGATTTGGGATGCCAGAAGAGCCAGCTCGGCTTCTGGGCTGTGGGTATTGTAATCGCCTTGTTTGAATAATTGATCGATGGTCAGCTCACCTGGGGCCTCCAGACCTTGGGAGAGAAAACCTATTCGTAAATCGGGCGGGTGTAGGGTTACGGCACCATGATCCGCTTCTTCGATTCCGGCCAGGATCCGCATCAGGGTGGTTTTACCCGAACCATTCGGCCCGATCAGGCCAATATGCTCACCAGGATTGATATTGAAGGAAATATCAACCAGTACCGGTTCAATCTGGTAGGTTTTGGAAATGCGATGCGCAGTAATCACTTGGACCCCGTCGATAGAAATAAAAAAACCGAAGGTGAAACCTCCGGCTGAAAGACGATCCAGCAGGTGCTAACACCCGAAAAACTTGGAATACGTTAATTCAGGCTGTGCATTGGTCAAACCTCTCGTAAAAAGCCAGAAAATTATACCATGCGGAAATTAGTTGCGTTAACCCGGATGTCATTGTAAGATTGGAACAACCCGGGCATTGCTTACTCTCAGCGCCTGGAGAGGACCCTACTGGCTCGATATGTCTCGAAGCGTTGTACTTGTCGTGATTGCTGGCCTGCTCGCCCTCATTACGATTATCGGCAGTCATAATGAGACCACCCTGGCGCAAATCCAGGCAACTGTGATGCAGTATTTGCCCATCGTGTTAAAACAAACCCAGCTCACACCTACTCTGACGTTCACCCCGGCGCCTAACCCAACCCGTACCCCAACCCGTACCCAAACCTTTACCCCCTTCCCGACCTGGACGCCGTTCCGGACTTTTACACCAATACCCACCGCGACCATTACCCCGACATCGACTCAGACTCCGACCCCCACATTCACACCCACGAACACATCCACACCGACCTATATTCCACTGCCCTCCCTTACCTTGATATTCCCAACCAATACGCCGACCGCGAGCAGACCGGCAACCCTTACTCCCACCAGGACGGCAACTGGTACAGTTGAGCCGTATCCCAATCCCGCGCCCGCTCTCGGCTCTGACCGGATGGGGATTCTAATCCTGGTAGGTTCGCTGTGGGTTCTGCTGGCGGGGTGGCTAGTCCTGATTTTGCGCAGGACCCGGCCCTAGCCTGAAATATTCGCCTCTTGTGATGCACCAGGTATCGAGTCGGTTCAAAACTCTCCCGCAAATGATCCGGCGTACCCGGTTAATTCCACGTAACCGTTGCCTGCTACCGGATTACCCTTTCGCTCGCCTCGAAGACTGACCGCTCCTTCCCAGTATTCATAGCGCAGGTTGAGTTCTTGATCGGCGATGTAGGGTTGGATTTCGAGTTCCAGTCGCTCCGATGGAACGACGATCTTCCATCGAGAAGGGTAGTTTGCCCCGGATTCTGGACTCCGCCATGTTTCTTGAACTTCCAGCCGGAAATCGTCGCGAGTTAACGACCGTGTGGATCCATCCGGGTAAATCATCGTCCCACTGGAATATGGATCGATCGAGCCGTCTACTTTACGAATGTTAAAAACCATCAACTCGCTTCCATCATCGAGCTGCAGGGCGAACCAATCCCAGCCAACCTGGTCTTCGGACAGGGCGCTGGTGCTGAACTCATGGTCCATCCAGCTGGCACCGCTGACAGAGAATTGACCCTCATCGGTTTGGAGGATGCCGCCGGTTTCGAGGCTGGTCTGGCTGATATAAAAGGAGGCGTTCCCTGGTTGCGGTCCTTTTTGACTGTATCCCTGGTTTCCTTGAAGAATCGGTCCCTTGGTGTCTTCTAATGTCAGATCGATAATCCAACCATCCTGGTCGGCATGCAGGTGATATGTACCCTTCTCGTCTTGTACGACGCTCCAATCTCTCAACCACACCTGGTAAGGATGAGATTGTGCACCAGCCAGACCGGCAGACCCTCGCGAGTAGCGCTCGAAAGCCCGGTGCCGGTCACTCTGCACGTCGGTAATGGCAAAATGAGCCAGGTATACCTGGTCGGTCCGCCAAATTGACTCGCGAGGCTGTCCATCTTGCGGGGGAACCAGAGCTCGCCGGAAGAAGGTGAGCTGGTATCCGAAATGCCGGCCATCCTTGGTCGCGAGGTTCCCGGTGTAATACCACCACTCTGTCTGGAAATCAGGATGCGCTCCCAGATCCTCTGGAAAGGAGAGGGGCCTGGGGCCGTAAGCACGATCGAACTCTACTGGAACGAGGTCCGAAGCTCCAGTCTCCGCACTGGGGACCAGCTCTGCCTGAATTTCCGCTCCACCTTGCCTTCGAGAGATTAAGGCGAAGATTACTATTAATAGGACGATAAATGCAAGGATTGAAAAGAGTTTTCTCACACGAACCTGCCACTTTATAGCTCAGATTTTTAGATACGCGTACAAGCTGGCTAACGCCAGGATTCCAAAGACGACGATGATGCCCCCCGACACACGGTTAATCCACACCAGGGTTGTAGAGGTGAGCTTGCTTCGAAACAGAGAAGCGATCCAGCTAAGTATGAGCCACCAGAACGCCGATCCCAGGAAAACACCCATCACCAGGGCCAGGGCGGAAAGGAAGTTCCCGGAAGTATCTGTGCCGATGCCCAGCCCTGCAAAGATTGCGGCGAACGATAGAATCGTCAGCGGGTTGGTTAGTGTCAGGAAGAAGGTTGAGAGATAATTCCGCCATAGACTGTTCTTCTCGATTGGTCGAAGCAGATCTTCACCAACGGGAGCCGGCTGTGCCAGGAATGTCTTGACTCCCAGGTAAAGAAGGAACGAACCGCCGACGATTCTGAGCAGGATCGCTTGGTCTACCAGGAAAACGGTGACCAGGGTCAACCCGAATCCGGCAATGCTGCCGTAGACTGCGTCCGCCGTCGCCGCGCCTAATCCGGAGATCAGGCCTGCCAGCCGGCCTTCTGCCAGCGAGCGGCGAATGCAGAGCACCCCGATCGGACCGACCGGCGCGGCAATCGAAAAGCCAATGGCGATTCCGCGCAAAAGGATAGGCAGTATAGGCAAGTTTACTCCGATCGAAGCGCTTCAACAGCCCACATGCGGCTGATTTTATAGGCGGGATAGATCGCTGCCAGCAAGGCGGCAGCCATTGAAATCGCCAACGCCTGCAGGAAAGGCTCCAGCGGGGTCTGCATCTGAAGAGTCCATCCGAAGGACCGGCGGTTGATAATAAATATGAGGATCCATGCCAATATAAGACCAGCTGGCAACGCCAGGAGACCGGCAACGCTTCCCATCAAACCCGTCTCTGCCATGATGAGACCCCACAATTGACGGGTGGAGAGCCCAATGGCACGCAATATACCCATTTCCCGCTGCTTTTCAAGCTGCAAAGAGAGCAGCGCCGAGATCACGCCGATGAAAGCCACGACCGTTGCCAGCACCTGCAATGCGCTGGTAATGGCGAAGGTGCGGTCAAAAATATCCATGGCTTCCTGGCGTAGAACCTGGTTCGGCCGGACGAACAACTGCTGGTGTCCGGCGAGTTCCTCGCGGAGTGTTTGGGCAACCTGAGCGGAATCTTCTCCGGCGTCTAACCTGAGGGCGACGGCATTGACCTGCTCGTCCTCCCACAGATCTCGATAAATTTGCAGGTTCATGAGAACCGTGCCCTGGCTGGAGGCATAATCGTAGTAGATCCCTGCGACCGGGAAGACCTTGGTTCCTTCATCCGTGATTAGATTGACTACGCCGCCTTGACGGGTTAGTCCGCTGCGGTTTGCGAATGGCTCGGAAACAAGCACCGCGCCTTGGCGCAAGGCTTGTGCAACGACGCCGGGAGGACCAATAGAGGATAGGAAAATCCGCTCCTCGGCCAACTGCGGATTATCCGTCGCAGCAATGTGAACGGGTCCCTCAGGCGTGTTCACCATCACGGAACGCAGGACATCCAGGCGTCGGATTCCCGGAAAACCCTTCATGACCGCCAATGCCTCGGGATCGATGATTGCCGGTGACTGTGCGGAGGATAATGAAGGTGGGGAGATGTAGATATCCCCCAGAAGGGTCTGATCCAGCCAGGAGACGACCGTTTGGCGAAAACTGGTCACCATGATGCTCACCCCGATCGTGACGGAGACAGCTATGGTGAGGGCTGCAATGGCAATGGCGGTCCGGCTGAGTCCGTTGACGACGTTCCGGGGAGCCATTCGGCCGAATGTACCCCAAATTTTGCCGCCTAATCTCGCTGCGCCTGCCATCAGCCCTTCGGTTGCGAGAGGGGTCAGCATAGCAAAACCGATGATCACGGCAAATGTGCCCGCGAAGCTCAATACCAGGTCTTTGGTTGGAAGGAAGAGCAGCAGGACTCCGAGAACCAAGAGCAGACAACCAAAACCAGCTACTAGTGATACAGCGCGTCTGGTTTTTATTTCCAGGCCAGACCGAGACAGGGCGGCGCGCGGCGGTACCGAGGCGGCTTCCCAGGCAGGCGGCCCAGCGGTGAGCAAGGTAGCCCCAACACCGAGCAGAACACCTTTAACCAGGCTCGAAAGGGGAATCTGAACCCCGCGCACGCTCACCACGTAATACAGGTCATTGATCGTTTGGGTGACCATCTGGACTGCCCCCTGGCCCATCCCTACCCCAAGAATGATCCCCAGTATTGCGCCGAGCAGTCCAACCAGGAAGGCCTCGCCGATCACCAGCAGGAATACCTCTTCACGGGTGACTCCCAGGCAGCGCAGGGTTCCAAACAGGGGACGGCGCTGGACAACGGAAAAGGTCATTGTGTTGTAAATCAAGAACATCCCGACGACCAGAGCCAGCAGGCTGAGTGCAGTCAGATTCAGGCGAAAGGCGGCGGTCATCTCTTCGATGGTGCCAGCCCGTACAGACACCGGGGAGATAACCACATCGGGAGGAAGCAAAGCCCGGATTTCCTGGATTTGCTCACAATCCTTGGACTGCTCCCGGCCTGGTTTGGAGCAGGATTCAGGCAGGATCAAGTCGATCCAATCGATGTACCCGATCCGACCGGTTAATTCCTGGGCTGTGGCGATATCCGCCAGCAATACGCCTTCCAAGGCGCGCTGGCTCAGGCGGCCCGATTCACCCGATTCTGAAGCTCCCAACAGGCCGGCAACCCAGACTTTCTGCTGCCGGCCAGCGATGTCTAAGGGGAATTGGCAGTCAGGAGAAGGAGATTGGTCTGGGTTAGTGCAGACCGTTAAACCATGACGATCCGCCAGGTCCTGAGAGATTAACACAGCGCCCGATCGGGTGAGAAAGGCGGTCAGTTGATCCAGTGGCAGGCCCTGATCGCCGAAATAATTGCGGAAATCTCCTTCCGCGAACGGATCGATCCCTAATAACTGGATCGGATACCCGCCTAGCTGAGCCGATGAGACGTATGCCGAGAGGACCGGGGCTGCTTTTTCCAACGCACCTGACCGCAGGAGTTGAGCGTAGAGCTGCTCGTCGAGTCCGGACGGGCCACCGGTAATCTGGTGAGTTGCTCGCCCGGTGACTGCCTCAGTGCTCAGATCGAAGGCACGGCTGGCGCTGGCATTGGCGAGATCGATGGCGACTGCCACTGCCACCCCCAGCGTGATGCCGGCGACCATCAGAAGGCTTTGCCACGGCCGGAGAAGCAGGTAGCGCCACCCCACTTTCCACAAGGACACTAAAGCCTCCTGCGGTACACCCGGTGGTTTTTATAAGGGACTCCCCCGAGATTGATCAAATCCTGGCGCATTTGGACTGCTGTTTCAGCCACCTGGGTCAAGTCGGCGTGTTGGTAATCGAATTCACGGATGGTCTTCTCCATTTCCGAGTATAGAAGTGCGTTACCTCCGCGTCCCTGGAATTCCTCCAAGATTCCCATCCCATTAATAGCGACCCACTTGGTTCGCCGCAATTCCAGGAGTAGATCGAATAATCCAAACGGCAGAAGCCGTCCACGCGCCCGCTGCAAGGCTGCTGAGACGTCCGGCCAGGCGAAAAGAAACCCGACGACGTCCTGGTCGTGAATAATGATCTTGATCAGGCGCGGGTTGGCGACGAGGAGGATGTTATCGACAACGAATTTTATCTCTCGATCGGTAAGCGGGTAATATTCCCAGTTATTAATAAACGCCTGGTTATAGGCATGGCCAATACGAGGTGCCCAGGTCTTCAGAACGCGTTTCGAAGTGAATCGCAACACACGCAATGTGCCGCGATCCTGGACCCGCTGAGCAATCCGGTGAACTCTTTCCGGTAGTTTAAACTGGTTAGGTGGAAGGGTGCATGAAATGAAGTCGACTTCCTTCTCGAAGCCGAGATTTTCAACCAGGGAGGGATAATACGGAAAATTGTAATTCATCATGGTCATTACCTGGCGGTGCTCGTACCCCTCAACGAGCAGGCCATACCCGTCCAGCGGTCCAAACCCCTTCGGACCAACCATATAATCCAGGCCCCGGGTTTTTGCCCAAT
The DNA here is from genome assembly GCA_035291645.1 of Anaerolineales bacterium. Lineage (GTDB taxonomy): Bacteria > Chloroflexota > Anaerolineae > Anaerolineales > UBA4823 > DATDRQ01. The sequence goes on along the minus strand of DATDRQ010000127.1, from coordinate 969 downwards.
CGAAGGCGGACTCGAACAGTTCGTTTGCAACTTCCTGATCCTGTTCGCAATCAAAGAAATAGAACTGCGCCTGTCGGGTGATGTGAAAATCGTTGTAACGCTTGTTTTCGAGGACTGCGATTCTACCCACATCACGACCATTCCGGCTGGCGATGAAGAATCCGGCATCCGAATGATCGTAAAAGGGGTGTTTCTTGCGGTCCAGGTACATCTCCGCATCCATGTAAAGAGGCGGGACCCATTGTGGGTGGTCCGCGTAAAGGCGAAACTGGACCTGGACGAATCGTTTTACCTGAGATTTCGAGGTGGTGTCGACCGGTTGAATCTGGAGCATTGAAGCACCTCTGTGAGAGAATGGATGAAAATCTCTACGAACTACCCGGATAGGCCGTCCGGTTCTACGAGTGTACCATCCCGCAGGTACAAGATGCGGTCCGCGTAACCAGCTGCCTCCCGGCTATGGGTAACCAGGATCAAATTTCTGCCCGCCTGGCGGGTGAGTCGATCCAGCAACTTCATCACCTGCTGGCCAGTCTCTTCGTCCAGGTTCCCGGTTGGTTCATCGGCCAGGACGAGCAGCGGATCATGGACGAGCGCCCTGGCGATGGCAACCCGCTGCTGTTCACCTCCAGATAGATTCTCCGGGAAGGCCCTGGCCCGATCACGCAGACTTACTGCTGCAAGCATCTGCAAGGCCCCTTCCTCGGCTGCTTTCAAGCCAATCCCGTTCAGCTCCAACGATATGGAGACGTTTTCAAGAACAGTCAAAGTTGGGATCAGGTTAAAGAACTGAAAAACAAAACCGATATTCTTGCGTCTGAACAGCGTGCGCTCGCGTTCCTCCATTTCGGTCAGCTCGCGGCTTTGGATAAAAATTTTACCGCTATCCGGGTAGTCGATGCCGCTGATCAAGTTGAGCAAAGTGCTTTTCCCGCTTCCACTTTTCCCAAGGATGGAAGTGAATTCACC
>DATDRQ010000126.1:0-8707 GCA_035291645.1 Anaerolineales bacterium | reverse complement strand
GCGCGGCTTGAGACTTCCAAGGTGCAGCGTCCCGATGCGCACGCGGATGATCTTCACCACCGGCAGACCGATGCGCGCCCCGACCTCACGGATCTGGCGCTTGCGCCCTTCGCGCATGACCACGCGCAGCCAGGCGCCCTTCCCGGAGCGTGCGACGAAACGCACCTCCGCCTGGGCGGTCTTATAGCCGTCCTCCAAGACCACGCCGCGCTGCCAGGTCTGCAGCTGCTCCTGGTCGGGGTGGCGGGCCACCAGCACCCGGTATTCTTTCTCGTAATCGTAGACAGCTAGCACTTGTTTTATCCACACGGGTGGTTCTCTGTATAAAGAGCAAGTGATTGGTTTAGCATTCTCCTGCCAACGCCAAAATGCGTTGACGAATTTCATCCGATAGCCACATTCCTGCGTTGTCCAGGCGGCTGACAAGGGGCTTAATCTTGTCCGTCAATCCTTGCGCCTTCCCTTCCAATAAGACTTTCAAGGTGCCCCATTTGGTCAATCCAGCGGCCTGCGCTGTTCGGCGAGCCAACAGATCATCTAACAGAATTAGATGCATCGGGTTTTCGAGCGCCAACGCCATGGCTGCAAGTTCGCCCGAACCCAGATCCAATGATAACCATTCCGAAGGCATCGCCTTCGGGTCGACAACAGAAAGCCAGGCATAGTCACCTGGCTTGGGTACGTCATACCCTTTTCGCTGGCTTTCTTGCAACTCTTCCCAAACTGCTGTTAGTATCCATATTTCATCGAAAAGCTTGGGAAGCCAATCGACGATGCCAATGCGGTAGAGATAGAGCAAGGGCGATGTATTACTGGTGGCTTTGGCCATATTGGCTTTCCAAATCATTCAGTTCAGCCTGAAGAGGAAAGACCTTGTAGCGTCCCAGGGTCAACAGGAATTCGACCCGTGGCAACCCGGCAAGCTCGGCGGCGCGACCCGAGGATAGTCGTCCCATCTCGTACAACTTGACGGCGGCCAGGATCCGCAACTCTTGTGCAAAAGCGGCTTCGTCGGTCTTTTCGGCCAGAAGCACCTTTTCCGGGATCTCAAGGACAATCTGTCGTGTGGTCATTTTCTTTATCTCCCGTTTGTATTTTACACTCTTTTACCCCCGAGGAATAAGCCTGTAAATCACCGAGCCATGGATACATCCTAAACCATCTTGATCGCCTCTTGCTCCAGTTTCAAACCCCTCCTCAGCATGTGTTCGATCACCGGCTGCATATCTCTCAGCTCGGGGCGGCGCAGCAGGCGCTTCAGGTTGGCGCGGTCGGCGGGTTTCAACGGGCTAGCACAGGAGGCATGGGCTTCCAGAGTCTCGATGTCCATGCAGTAGGGCATGAAGCGTGGGCTGATAGCCGAGCGCAGTTGGGCCAGGATGTTCAGGCCGCCATAGTCCAGGTCGTTCCAGGCCAACAGCGGGATCGAAGGCGGCAGGTTCTCTGCAAGGCAGAGCAGGAGGCGTCGGCAAGCCGGTGAGGGGTTGCCCCACAAGCAGAGGAGGGCGGGAGCGAGGCGAGTCAGGGAGAGCGAAGCGAGGGTTGGGAGAAGGGGAGGCCGCGAGCTGGACGCGCCGGCCAGTTCGTAGAAGGGGGTGACGTTTTCGATGCAGATCACGGCAGGAGCGTGGACCGCGGCGCGGGTGAGACGGGCAGCTTGTACGGCGGATATTCCAACACAGGGGCTGAAGTTCCCCAGCAAGAGAACCTGCCCGGCATCATCGACCATCTCCCAGGGGCCTGAGAGATAAATATGGCCAGGGTTGGCCACCAGGTTCAGCTCGCGTAGCACTTCTACGGCAGGAAAGCGCTTCCACTCCGGCCGGCCCAGGCGCATTAGGCGGACGACGGCTTGTTTCAGATCTTCGAACCGTTTACTGTCGTTGAAGACCCGCACGCTGAAGACCCGGTAGGGAGTTTCTTCCGCCAGTTCCAATATCGCCGCCAGGGCAATCATCAGATCCTGGTTGAAAAGCTCATCTGCAAGGCTGAAAGGAGCGGGTGATTTCCCCTCTTTAAGCTGCGCCAGGATCGAGTCCAATGAGCGCTGCAGCCAGCTCTCTTCGAAGCGGAAACGGTCGCCCAGGAGGAGAGATTCCAGGCTCGAGCGCCGTTCGGCAGCCGGGGTGCGTCCCAGCAGGCGGAAAAGCGCGCCTGGCTGACCCGGAGCAAGCACAACCGCCTCCAGAAGGTGGCCGCGCTCGCCGGGAAGCCATTCCAGTTGCACCAAGCCCAGCGCCTCCAAAGCCTGCAACTGAGCATTGGCTGCCAGGCGCGGCTCAGGATCCACCTGGCTACGATAGCCAGGGAGGTCCAGGTCGTCCAGGTTTATTTTGACGCGGCGTTTCTGCTTGGTCTCGGCCGGCGGAACTGACGTGAGCATGGAGGAGCGCTGCCGCTCGTACCGGTCAAGCAAAGCGTTGAGGAGAACAGCGACATCCGGAGCAGGCTGGAAAGCAATACTCGGCGGTATCATTCTTCGACTATTCCGTGAAGGTTGGCTGGCTATCCAGCTCTTCCAGCATCTCGGCTTTATCGATCTCGATCACGAAGGCGTGGCTGTTCTTGCGCACCACCGTGCGCACGCTGTCCACGTTAGGCAGCAGCGAGCCGGACTTGTCGGGCGGGGTGGCGAGCAACACCTGTAGACCGGTATCACGCATGAACTGGAGCGCGCTGGCGGTGCGGGCGGTGTCCATTTTGCCAAAGGCCTCATCGAACAGGGCCAGGCGAATCGTGTCGGAGGGGCGCGGCTGGTTCAGGCGGTAGGCCTGGGCAAATGAAGCCACCATGGCTACGTAGAAGGGGGTGGTGGTTTCACCGCCAGATTTTTTAGCGTTGATCTGGCTCAACAAGGCCCGGTCGCCATTCGGGTAGTGGATGCGGATATCGTACTGCAGGTAGTTGCGATAATCCTGAAGTTCCCGTAACTCGGACAGCATCGTCTCGTTCGAATCGGCAGCCCGTCCTGCGGCTGCCAGGCGCTCGAAGAGCAGATCCAGGCCTTGTTGATGCTTCTGGCGAAAGTCGGACTCGAAGAGCGAAGTTCCCAGCACGCTCTGGCTGTCCATAACTAAGTCGTACATCTGGCGCAGGCCGGACGCAGGTTGGGTTAAGAATTCGAAACGTTCGCCACCGAAGCGAAGCTGCGCCAGTGTGCTGTTCAGGTAAACAAGCTGCTGGCGAGCCTCTTCGATCTGCTCGCGCAGGCGGTGGATGAAGTTCTCCACCAGCTCTTGCTCGGCCAGAACTCTTTGCTCGGAAATGCGCGCTTCGTACTCGGGAAGCTCCGACCCGACCAGCTTGTCGCGCTCTGCCAGATAACGAGCGGCTTCTTCCTGGTCGTCGTAGCCGAAATCGTAGCGCAGGCTGTAAGCGTGCTTGGCTTCTCGCAGGCGGTCACGGCTGCGCGACTCGGCAGCCTGGTAATCGTTCTCATAGCGTGAGGCGTTTTGTAAGATCGTCTCAACCGGTTGGCGCTCCAGGCGGCTGTTATATTCTTTCTCGATCCCGGCCAGGAGATCCTGCCGGCCAGCATCGTCTTCCACCTCCTGGGTCAGGAACCCCTCAGCGTTGCGGAGGGCTTCGTCGATTTCCTTTTCAAGGCGGGGGATGGCTCCTTCGGCCAGGGACTGCGCCCTGGCTTCCAGGTTTCCAATGTGGCGCTCGAGATTGGCAGTTTCATCCTGCAATCGTTCGGCCTCCGCCTGGCGCCGCGCCACTTCGACGCGCAGCGACTCGATCGTGCGCAGATCGAGCGCAGCCAGTTCGGCCTGGATGGCGTCGCTTTCTCTGGCCAAGGGAGGCAGTCTGTCCAGGTCTGGCAAGGCGTTTTCCAGCTCGATCAGCGAGCGAGCTTTCTCGAGCGTCAGCGCCAGTTTCTCACGGATGCGCAGTGACCGCTCGTTGAGTTCGGTCATAGCCGCAGCAATTTCTGCCAGGCGGGTCTGGCGTTGTTCGATCTGACGTGGATTCGACCGTTCGCCGATGAACCAGCGGCGATAGACCTGGGGGTTGAGGTGAGAGGTGGTGAAATTGCGGCGCACGAAGCATTCCTGGGTGACGGCCGTGCGGTGATCGCGCAGCTCCTCCAGGCTGTTGCACTTGTGGTAATGTCCAAGCAGCAGATCCACATAGGCTCGGGCAGCAGGGTGCTCCGCCTGGACTTCGGCCGCCAGGGAAGCTTGGTTGGTGGAAGGTCCCCTGCGCGAAGCTTCCCCAAGGATGCGGGCGGTGTCGAGAAGTCCCACGCCGTGCAGACCATCCTTGTGACGCCGCTCCTGGTACAGGCGCATGGTTGCGTCGTAATGGGCCGGCGGCACCAGCAGGGTAAAGCGCTGCGCGCCCAGGATGCCCTCCACGGCGTCTTGCCAGGCGGGATCGGGCACCTGTAGGGCCATGCAGAGGAAGATGGCCTCATCAGCTTTCAGACCCAGCTCAGCGCGCAGCAGCCGGCGCAGGCGCATGGCCTGGGGAGCCTCAGTCTCGTAGCTGACCTCCCGATCGCCGGTACGCAGCTTGCGGATTTCGTCTTCGATTTGAGCGCCCTCGGCGCGCAGCCGGCGGGCTTCTTCGTTGAGGAGGGCTTCCTGGCGGGAGAATTCTTTGCCGAGGGCAGCCAGATCGGTGTGGAGACCGCCGACGGCCGACAGCAAACCGCTGATTTGGTTCTGGTTCCAGACGGAATCTGAAGAGAAGCCATCCGGTGTGAAGTGAGAAAGGGTGAGGAATTCTTCGATGGCGGCGGGGATGGCGGCGCCTTCTTCCAGAAGCAGGCTGCGCAGTTTGCGGGCGTCTGCCGTTTCGCGGGCCAGCGATTGGGCCATCTGACTCGCCCGACGGTTGAGAGCCTCCAGCTCGCTTTCCACCCCCGTGAGCCTGGCGTGCAACCCTTTTTCGCGCGCCGCGGTGGAGTCGGTTTGCAGGGTCACCTGGGCATCCAGTAGGGCCGACTGGGCGTGGCGCAGGCGGTGGCCCATCTCTTCGCGCTGGATCCCGGCTCGTTCAAGATTCAGGCGGATTTCATCCAACTCCAGGCGGGTGTTCTTCAGCTCCGTCCTATGGAAATCGCCGCGGGCGCGGCGCGCAATGTAGCCGTTGGAAAGCCGCCGCCGGCGGTTTGACGCACGCTCCTTGTCCAACTCCTCGATGCCGTTCAGGGCCGCGATGCGCTCACGCACATCGGCCGCCAGGCTTTCGAAATGCCGCAGGGTCTCCAACTGGGCCTGGAGGGTCTTGATGTCCACCAAATTCTCGTCGAGCAGGTAATTATGGACGAAGGAACGGATATCGGTCAGCGGGCTGAACGCCAGGCCTTTGACGATCTTGGCCGGGAAGGATTCCTTGAGCTGCCCAAGGCGGTTCAACAGGTGAACGCGGTAATCCTCCAGGCGGGTGAAGACCTGGGCGCGCCCTCCGGGGAGCAGGGCGACCTGTTCGAGATTGCGCTTGAAAAGGCGGGTCTCGAAAAGCTGACCTGGGGATTTGAAAAACCAGGCATCGTCCAGGGCAGCGGAGTGAACAATGAAGTAGGCGACATCGGGATTACGGCCATCAGCATAAGCATCAATGACCGCACCGTTGACGAAGAACGTGCCATCTGGGTTGCGGAACTCCAGAGCCACCACTCCGGTAGCATCACCGCGCAGGTAGCGCTGGCTTTCCGTGCCCAGCTCGCCGCGCACGTAGCTGGCCAGGGTGCGCTTGCTCCCACTCAGGGCAGCCTGATTGAAGCGCACATCGCGCTGGCCTCCCACCAGAGCAAACTGAACCGCGTCGAGGATGGTTGATTTCCCGGCACCGTTGATGCCGATAAAGTAAGTGGTTCCCTGGCAGGTGATGGTGGTGTTCTCGAAGAGGTGCCAGTTGATCAGGCGGATGCGGGTAAGAGTTTTCATGTTTTTCTCATTGTCGAACAGGGAGGACCATAATCGGTTTGCCTCTTTAGGAACGAACGATTGGAGTTTGAAAAGGAGCAGGATTCATTCAGAGCCTTCAAGACCAGGGGAGTTCTCCAAAACGGGAGTGCGATACCTTCGCACCCAGGCTTCCAACTCATCGGCGGTCTGGACAGGCAGGATCATGCGCACCGAGCCGCGCAAGCGCAGCCGGGCTTCGGCATCATGCACGTCGATGGTGCGTCCATCCAGGGTGTCGATGAGTCCCATCGCTTTCAGGCGGTGCAACAGGGTTTCGTACTGCACCACGCCCAGGTCGCGCTCCTTTCCGGTGATGGTGCGGTACTCCTCACGCACTTCTCCGATGGTGACTACCGGGTCGCTGGCCAGGCTCAGGCGCTCCACGTGTTCTTCGTACAGTTTTCGCAAGACCACGATCATCAAAGTCTCGTCCAGCTTATAGTGGGCGCGGCAGTAGCTGTAATCGGAGACCACCTGGAAAATGCGGTGGTAGTCGTCGTGGAGCAGGCTGAAACCAGCCAAGCCCACCAGATCTTCGAAGACCGCCCGATGGCGGTGGACGAAATAATAATCGTCTTTGTCTTCGTCTTTGTCCTGGTAGAGGAAGGTCTGCCCGAGCAGGCGGTTCACCAGGCGGGGGATCTCGCGCTGGGCTTTTTCGGGCAGACCGGTGGAAACAAGGAGGTTGGAGGTATCGTTACTCATCATTCTTCGTTACCAAATCGTTCTTTCAACTGGCATGAGTGACTCCAAGGCAATCAGTGGAGTCGTGAATTGATCAGGAAGAACCATTCGTAAGCTTGACGAGGTGGAAGGGAGCGATGCGGAAGGAATGGACTTCGACGGGTTCACCCTCGGCCATCTCCAACCCGTAAGCGACTTCGGGGTGATGCGCATAGGCAATGATAGTGGTTAACCAGTGCAGGTCGCTCAACAGAGCGGGATGCAGCTCAGAGAGGTGCAGCTTCTTGTGGCCGTTGAAGCAGCTCATGACCGCCCGGTTCACCCTGCCCGGAGACAGGGCCTGGGTGACATCCTGGAGGGTGGCAGCATGCATTTCGGCCAGCTCGGCAGGATAGAGCACGTGAGCGACGACCTCCACCGGGGTGAAGGGGGCGCGACGCTGCGGAGGGGTGAAGTAGCTGTGTAGGTCGGGCTCCTGAACCGGGTGCTGTCGAGGCGCAGGCGCATCGTCCGGAAGCTCGGCCAGATCCTCGTCCTTCAATGAGGCCAACCCCTGCGCAAGTGAAGCCAGACGATCTTTGAAACTGCCATCGGCGTTGACGAGCTGGTAGCGGATCTGGCGCAGGGAAGTGCGCAGGTACTGCATGTGGCGGTGGTCGATGTCTTCGAGGAGGGGATCCAAGCTCTCTAGCTGGTGAACTACGAATTGCAAGTAGTGGCTGATCTCCATTCCAGCCTGGGCAGGGCTGAGGCGGCTGTGCATAGCCATATCTTCGGCGGCCCCATCCAACCATTCGCCGTCCAACTGCCAGGCCTGGAACTGGCTGATAATGTCCTGGCGGTAACGGGAAACATGGTCGGATGTTTTAAGAGCATGGTAGGTCGGCCCGAGGGTTTTGGCGTAATCGTCGAACTGCAGATGGAGCAGCTCGGCGGCGTCTTTGCCACGCGTGGCGCGCTCGATATAGCGGCGGATATTGTGGTTCAACTCGCTCAACCCGCGCACCACCTGGCGCACGTTTTCGTAGGCCTGGGTGACAGCCAGGGAAGGAGAGAAATCTTTGTTGGTTTGAGAGGCGGTCACAAGCTGGTGGGCGGTGTAGAGTTGTCCGGTAAATTCGTGCGGTTTCTGTTCCTGTATATTGCGAAACGCTTCCAGGAGGGCGAAGGCATAATCGGGCAGGACAATCGTTTCCGAGTAGTCGGTGTGCTGCTCGCGTTCGATCCAGCCGGTCTCATCCAGGCGGCGCAGCAGGTAAGCGGCGTAATCGTTTTCGGATTGCTGCCCCGTTAAGGGTGCGGTGTGTGTTCGGATGGATTCGCCAGCGGCACCCGATTGTGAAGGAATCTCCGAATCGGCCTGAGCAGCGACTTCAGCCAATGTGCCTTCGATCTTCAGGTAATCTACGATCTCAGCCAGGACTACTTCGCGTGCCAGGCCAAAGCGGTTGAACTCTGCCAGGGCGTAGATACGCAGCAGGATGGCCATGTAGTGGCGTTGTAAGTTCGCGTAACCCTGAGTGCTGAAGAGGTTGAACAGGTTGGTTGGCAGGAGATCAAAGGGATTAGCTGCCAGAGTCATAGTTATCCACCCAAACCAGGAGATCGTGCGGCTCACAACACAGGGCTTCACATAAGCGGGACAGAGAGTTGAGATCGATGTAACGAGCCTGGCCGGCGTCCAGGCGGTAGACCAGGTCTTTCGGCACGCCCGCAATTTCGGCTAGGCGGCGAGGGGAAACCCGCTCACCGGTGGCAGCCTGCTGCTTGCCAAGGAGGATTGAAATTCGTCCGGTCGTGGTCAGTCTTTTCATCATCGGATTCGTATGAGAGAATTCCTTCGCAAGAACATTTGTTGTAAGAACAGATGTTCTATTTGTCTTAGTATACGACTGTTCAGGCAGGTTGTCAAGTAATTTGGCCGGATTCTTCGACAAATGTCTGGTTTCATGCAGTCAGCTCGCCTTGAAGCATCCTGTGTCGCTGTTCTGAGTGGCCGCCTTATGTCCAACGATTGTGTAATGAAGGCCAGCTTGGAAGACGACGTACAGTATCGAGTACGGCTGGGATTCCTGCTCTTCCTTGGCTTAGGACCTGTCTTTTCC
>DATDRQ010000125.1:0-13582 GCA_035291645.1 Anaerolineales bacterium | reverse complement strand
CAGAACCATTGCGGCTAACGCCAGGCCGATCGTCAGGCGGTTGAACGAGGCGCCCAGGGAGGAGGCCAGCCAGACCAGGTAGGAAAGTACCAGCAACCCCGCTGTGCGCGCCAGGGGATAGCCTCCATCACTCAAACCCGGTAAGGCAAAGCGGACCAGCGGGTAGGCGACCCAACCGAGCAGCAGCATCGCCAGGTACCACGCCACCAGGCCCAACGCAGGCCAGCGGTTCAGCGGGGATTCGGTGTTGAAGAGCGCCGACCAGCTCCCGGCTGCCCACTGGTTAGCGAGGTGGTCGGGTGGCAGCATCATATCCCGGGGAAGCGATTCGGCTTTTTTGGGCGTAACGTGGATCACCTTCGAAAGGTCGACTGCCCCCAGGATATTCCGTACCCGCTGTGGATCATAGCTGTCCTGCTTCTTGAAGATGAAGACCTTAGGGTGATCATAAACTGTGAACGCCTCTTCGGCGAACTGGTCGTTGACCTTAAATAGTCCGAGCGAAGGATCAGACTGGAAGACTTCTACCAGCTCGTAGCCGAGGTCCCCCTGGAAGTCGCCCGGCTGAGCCACGTTATAGCACCAGGAGATGCTGAGATCCGGCGGGCAGCCCAGCAACCGGCGGTAATATTCGGCGTTCATCGGGAAGCGTTCGGGCAGGCGCGGCAGGGACCCCCACTGGCGGTTGGAGCTGATCAACAGGTATTCCGCCTGGTCGAGGATGCCCAAGAAGCGGCCCAGTTTGTTCGGATTATCATCCTCGTACATGTCGAAGTTGAGCCCTGGCTGGTAGATCCCGCCAAAGCCATCGTTCCCATCCAGGCGCACCGGCAGCCCATCGTCCCAGGCGCCCTCGTTGGCGATGGCCGCGCCTTTCAGGGTGACGCCCTCTCTTGGGCCTTCATACTCTACGGTCAAGTAATAATTTTGGCCTGCGGTTAGCCGCACAGGCTGATCCAGCACGAAAGCAGACCCGGAAGAATTGGCCTCAACGCCCCCTCCGGCAAGATCGCCTGTGATGGAAGCAGTCGCCAGCTGGTTCTCGGCTTCCGGATCGGCGGAGATCGTCAGGCGCAGCGTGTCCTCCTGCTCCGCCGTTTGCACACCCGATAAATTCAAAGCAGCCTCGACCAGGAAACCGTCCTGCGGGGCAATAAAACTTGCTATAAACGGAGTGCCGTAGTCAACCAGCGCATTCTCAAGGGAAAAAGACTGGGTGACCCGGTTCTCTGATTGGATCGTCAGGTCCAGGGATCCGCTCAGGTTGAGCGGGCCCTGCCCGGGCGCCAGGTGCAATTCCAGGTAATACTCCTGTCCCTGGATGAGGCCTGCCGGCTGGACGATGGTAAAGGCCAGTTCCTGGCCTGCACTCGCACTCTCCGCCGTCAGGACAGCATCGAGGCTGGCGGTTCCTACCTGGTTGCCTCCTCCTGGGAGTTCCGAAACGAGTAATGAAAACTTCTTCTGGCCAAAATTCTGGGCTGGATCGATGATATTCCCTAAAACGACTCCATTCAGCTCTCCATTCCTGGCCGCAGTAAACGATCCATAATATGGGATATCAGGCCGGATCAGGTAATCGTAGGGAAGCGGGACTGGCTGGTTATAGATCGATCCATCCTGCTGGATATGCAGGTTAATCGGGCCGGGGATATTTTGGTAAATCCAACGCGAAGCCGCCACGCGGGTGATCGGGCGCAGGTAGATCCCGGTGAAGGCGAAGGCATACACGGCGGTCGCGCCCAGGACCCCCATCCCAACCAGGATCGCCAGCACTCTATATCCAACCGCCCGGCGTGAACGGCGATTATTCCTGGCAGAATCCACTACGTTGAATGAAGCCTTATCCCATAACTGGATCACCGCCCAGGCTGCGAAAATGACCAGCGTTGGGTAGACCAGCAGCTGGTAGCGCATGGACGGGTTGAAGATCAGTGACTGCCAGGTGAAGTAGAGGGCCGTCCAGCCCCACAACAGGAGGTGGCGCCGCCACTCGCCGATTAGCATGCGCCATCCGGCCCAAAGGAAACCCGCCCAGGCCAGTAAACCGAGTGGCAGCCCCATCCCCCACAGGACCATGTTCTGCCAGGCGAACCAGACCGGGCGGCGCGCCCATTGTAAGGCCGGTGGGAAATCGACATCCCCGCTGGCCTGGTTACGCAGCTCGTTCAGGTTGGCGACCCAGGCCGGGTTCGGTTTGATCTCGAAGAAACCCGGCCCGCTGAATGCATATGGCTGGAAAATGCGGAACACGAGCAGACTGGCAGCTCCGGCTAATATGAGGTAGAAAATTGCTTGCTGGATCCTCTGGCGCTTTTCTTCCTCATCAAGCTCCGCAACTCGCAGAAATATTGCCACAGGCAGGAGCAGAGCCAGTGGAGCAGCGTTGATTTTCGAGGCTACCGCCATTCCCAGGGCGATGCCGAAGCCAAGGCTGAGCGAGAATATTGGCTGCCTGACGAGACTTGCCAGGGTGCCTGTAAGGGATGCTGGCGTGTTGGATACCTGGGTGGCTGGGATTCCAAAGCTACTTTCCTGGAGTGGGAATCCATCAGGTTCCAACCCTGGATTGTCTGCCAATCTGGCATCGCGGCGATCGTATGTTCCTTCCTCGCCGGGATTCTCCCGTTGATACGCAATCCTGGCTGCGAAATACATGGTCAGAATGGCGAAGAAGGTGGTGAAGGAATCCATCGTGAAGAAATGGGCGTGCTGGATCTGGAGCACAGCCAGGGCCGAAAAAGCTGCCGCCAGCAGGCCCACCCGCCGGTTATAGACGACGCTCCCGGTCAAGAAAACCAGCAGGACAGTCCCGAGATCGAAGAGCGCCGAGAGCACCCGCCCAGCATCCGTCATCTCGTTGAATCCGGAGTGCCCGTAGACCCATTCCACCACATAGCGCGCCAGGAACATGGGCAAGGTACCGTAGACGTAGAAGCCATGGCCGCGATTATGCGGGTTCAGGCTCGAATTGACCGTATCCCAGTAATCGCCCAGACGTTCGACCGGGGAGATGTCGGTGCCGACCCACACCAAAAAGCGCTCGTCTGGGTGCAGGTACTGGTACTCGCCCCAGGACAACCCGGCAAAACGCAAATAAGCCCCGACGAGCAGCACTGCAATCAGCCCCAGGATGATTAGCAGGCTCTTGATATCGATCGATAAACGGTTGGATCTCTCGGTCATGGCGGCAGGCGTATCGATTATTCGATCCGGCCTCTAATCTTCCGGTAAAACGAGAAACAGGTAGAAATCCTTGTTTTCCACCCTCGACTCGTGCAACTGCAAATAGCTGTGCGGGTAGAACAGCTGTAAAGCCTGGATCGAATTGGCATCCTCCGGGTGGATCACAAACAGCTTTGGCGGGGGGATTTGCAGGGTCTGGGACAGATTCTCAGGAGCGATGGCGGTATCCTTCGTCGGGAATCCGCCATTCATCCCGACCAGCCGGGTATCCACCCAGTACGGGTAGGCGACCACGTAAGCGGTCTCTTCGCTGCCGATCGTATCGACGTAGGAGCGGATTACTTCACCGATCTCCGTCGTATTCCAGGACGAAAGCGTGTATCCGCGCTGGTACTGGTTGAATACCAGGTCGTAATTCTGTGCGGTAGACAAAACGACCAGTAAGATCCCAAATCCCCAGGCCAGGCGTCGCCCAACCCGGTTGCCCAGGCGCCCTTCGAACCCATTCATCAGGCCATCCAGGGAAAGCCCGGCGATCAGGAACACCGGGACCAGCGCCCCGGCGGCGCGGTTCAGGGCAGGATTCTCCGAAGGGAAAGCCAGGGACAGGATCGAGGGCAGCATCAGCATTGGAACAGACAAGACCAGGAACAGGTCCTCCCAATTCCTCTTTATGATGTATCGGAGGAGCAGCAGGGCAACGCCGGTGTAGAACAGGGCGCCCGTGAATACATCCAGCGCAGGCCGGTAGGGGATGGAGACAGGCCAGATCTCGCCGTTACTCCAGGCAAACATGATCACTGCGTTCCACAGGTTCTTCAGAAAGATCTGCCAGGCCGGTCCAGGCAGCGGTTGCTCGATCGGTCCGAGGCGGCTGAAGGCGCGCAATCCAAACAACTCGGGGTTCTCGATCCAGAAGCGCAGCAGGGGCAAGAAGACGATCAAGGCGATTAAAGCTAGAAGTGCCAGATAAATCAAAGTCCGCTTGCGCACGCCGGCGGACTGCCGGTGGAGCAAGAACAGCCCTACTGCGACGACAATCACGAAAGGCAGGATGCGGATCGGCGTGTAACCGTGCAGGCCGATTCCCAGCGACAGTCCTGCCAGGATGAAATCGTTGCGGTTCGAACGGCGTAGCCCCCGGATCAGGAAGTACAGCGTCGGAGCGACGAAGAGCGGGTAAAGCGTAAAACGCAATCCGATCCGGGTGATCACGTTCGGCCAGTAAGCGACGCCCGCCAGCGCCAGCGCCAATAAGCCCGCCCGCCGGCTGCCCAGCTCCTTGCCAAGCAGGTAGATGAATGGCAGTGTCGCCAGACCGGCAATGGCAGTGCCGATCTTCAAACTCAGGAACGAGTAGCCTGTCCCAAACAGGTTGATCACCGCTGCGGTCAGGTACATCTGCAACCCTTCACGGCCGGTGTTGCGCGGGAAGAAGATGTGGGTCTGCCCGTGATTGACATCCCAGACGTCCAGCAGTTTCTCGGCATGGTCGCCAAGCATCTCCGGCGGCACCCCGTTCAACCGGTAAACCCGGAAGAAGATCACCAGCCCGGCAGCCAGGAGCAGGAGCAGCGTCCATCCGGAAACGTTCAATCTCAAATGATCGCGGGGTAGATAACCGCGTATGCGGTTCATCCATGGCGCTGACGGAACTCCCGGTTGCCAGAACCCTAAGATAACGCAAACCAACGCCATCAACCATAAGAAGACGTTCAGGCTGGTGAAGCGATTCCCACCCAGGGTCGAGAACGCCAGCACGGCGAATGCCCCTCCTACCCAGACGTATGTCCGCTGGACTGCCAACGAATCCGGATTCGCTGCCACCTCGGGCAGGGGTGCGAGCCTCCATTCGCCTCTTCGTTCTGCCCACACGGTCCAGGCGATCGCCAGGATGTAAAAAAAGGCACCTGGCAGCCAGGCCCGGTCCAGGGTGGGTTCCAGCGAACGCTGCGCGACCAGCGCCAGTCCCAGGGCGATCAACCCGCGCCAGGGCCAGGCAGCAGCCCGGACAGCCGGCGTGGACAGCTCATTGGCGTATGCTTCGCTTGAAGGCTGGGGCGCTGGTGAGGCCGTTTCTACCGGTATGTGTTGAGCCTCTGATGGGCTATCCAAAGGAACTTCGGGGACATGGATAGGAACCTGGAGTGGGGCGCCACGCCAGGGGGTGAGAAGCGACTTGACATAATCTAGTAGGGAGGGCTCGTCGGTCATACCTTTTCCGCCAGGACGATCATGCTCTCGCCCATGCGAAGGGGAATGATACCCCATCCCAGGATGGCTTGCAAGCCACCCGGCGCGCCGAACAACAGCTTCTGCAAAGAATTCGGCAGAGAGGAGACATATGGTGCATCCCAAAAACCGTCGGAGAAGACTCTTCGCCGGTGCAGACCGTGATCCTCCAGGATCGCCAGCCACTTGGCAGGCGGCTTTAAGCTGATGTGCGTCGGGTCCTTATAGCCGATCCAGCCTTCCTTCTTCACCGTTCGCATCGGTGAATCCAGGTTAGGTGTCGCCATGAGAAGCAGCCCGCTTGGAGAGAGGACGCGGCTCATCTCCGCGATCGCCTGTTCAGGATTTGCGAGGTGTTCGACCACGTGCTTGGCGATCACGATCTGAAAACTAGACTCCGGGAAGGCGCCCAGGTCTTCTGCGGAAGCCTGGACGAAGTTGCCCTCGGGTACGTTGCTCCGGGCCTGAGAAAGTGCCCAAGCGTTTATATCGGTCCCAAAGACCGCATATCGGCCGGATAGCCATCCGAGCAAATGGCCCAGCCCACAACCGACTTCTAAAACAGCTCCCTTCTTTGGACCATAATGGCGAGAAATCTGGGCGTAAAACCGGTTCGACCACCAGTACTGGCTGTAACGGGCAAAGGAAACCTGCGCGTAAGCACCGCTCTTGAAGTATGACTCGTCGAATGGCTGGTGTGCGCCGCCCGGATCTACTTTCATTATAAAGATTTCTCACTGCCCGATTTCTTAGCTTCGCCGCGATTCCAGCAGCCGGGCGAACACTCCCTCGTAAGCCACGGCTACCTGCGCCGGTGAGAACCGGTTCTTGATTGCCTCCTGATCGGCCCGGTACCCATCTGGCTGGTGCAGGACCTCGATCAACGCCTGAGCCAGCGCCTTCGAATCTTGCGGCTGGACGATCAAGCCCATCCCGGTCGATCGCACCGGCTGGCGCACACCCGGTAAATCGCTGGCGATCACCGGTGTGCCGCAGGTCATTGACTCCACTTGAACCATCCCGAACGACTCGGTGCTGTTAATGCTGGGGAGGACCGTCACTTCAGCAATATGAAAGAAAGCTGACCACTCAGCTGGCGGCAGAATCCCCAGGAATTTCCAATGACGTCCTAATGCGCGGATGCAGGGAGACAGAGCCTGGGCATACGCTTCTTCACCCAGCACTCCCTGGTGCTGCCCGGCAAACAGCACCCGCGCCTCGGGAAATCTTTTCAGTACCTGGGGAAGCGCATCAACCAGATACTCGACGCCTTTCTCGGTCGCCAGGCGCGCCGCCATCCCGATGACGCGCTGGCCCGGAAGAATACCGTACTTCTCCCTGAATTCACCCACCTGTGCTTTAGAAACGGGGACGAGCTCGATGGGTGGAGGGATTTCAATCACCTTCTCGTTATAACGATTCAAGAAAGGAGAGTGTTCCGCAAAATCGCGTGTGTTTGTCACGATCGCATCTGCCAGGGAGGCGGAGACGTGATTGGCGAGATGAGATCCCTGGTTCGCAAAAAAATTAACGAATCCGTTCGGAAGATCGAGATCGCAATGGTAGGTCAGTACGACCGGTTTTTGAAACAGGCGAGCGTAGATCCCCAGGAGGGCCGCATCTGGCTGAGGGACGTGCGTGTTAACGACGTCCGCCTGGCGAACCAGGCGCCATGCCCAGACCGGCATGGACGGCATGATCACGCCTTTGCTGACTCGCAGAAGCACATCAGGCCGCACGATGGTGATCCCATCGATCTCCTCGTGTGCAGGCAGGCTGCGGCTGAACCGGGAGGTCAGGACGGTCACCTGGTGGCCGCGCGCCGCCAGCGCCTTAGCCAGCCTTTCCGAATAAATCGTCAGGCCGGAATAATGCGGCCGGTAATACATCAACGAAATCAGTATCCTCATCGGTTCAATCGTTCGAGATCGAGCACTCAAGGTTTACCAGGATCCAAAACCTCCGCTTTTCTCCAGGTGCGTACACGCCGGTAGATCCCGGTTAAGGTCTCCCCATCCCGGATGAGACCATAGGACCCGATTAAACCCGTAACGAGGATATGAATTAAATGAACAACAATCGCAAATGCCAGAGCCTGCTCGATCGCCACACCCAGGAGAGACAGCGCCCCTACCATGGCGACCTCGTATATCCCGATCCCCGCCGGAGCGGAGGGTAGCGCGATCCCGAACGAGAGCGCGCCCAGCACGAATCCCGACCACCAGGCTGGAACTGCGATATTGGCGCTGTTAAAAACCACGTATACTTCTGCCAACCCGAAGAACCAGCTGCTCAGTAAAAGGCCCAGGGCGAGCAGGAACTGGGAGGGCCGCTCCAGTATTCCTAATCCTTCAAAGATAGAATTAAGCCGAGGCAAGATCTTACGTAAGAATGGGAAGCGATCAACCCGTCTTTCAAGGAAAGTTTCGATCCGCTCCCGGTAGCGCGCAGCCAGATAGAGCGCCGCCAGACCTAAACCGACCAGGCATAGAGCGAACCACGCGGCCGGCTTTGCAGCCTCGACGCCCAGGACGAATGGAAGGGTTACCAGCAACAGACCGGCTGCGATGGCAATATCAAAGGCGCGCTCGATCACAATGGTAGCAAGAACGAAGAGGGCGCTTAAGTTGGCCGATTGTGCGAGCAAGAAAGCACGCGCCAGCTCGCCCAGGCGAAACGGGAGAATGTTATTAATCAGGTAGCCCTCGTTCAAGGTTAGGAAGACCCGCCCATAAGGAGCTTTATTTTGAAGCAGGGTGCGC
Organism: Anaerolineales bacterium; assembly: GCA_035291645.1. Lineage (GTDB taxonomy): Bacteria > Chloroflexota > Anaerolineae > Anaerolineales > UBA4823 > DATDRQ01. The sequence continues at coordinate 5,402 of DATDRQ010000125.1, read as the reverse complement.
CAGGCCAGGGCGCGCAATGCATTGCTGATCAGAAACAGCAGGACCGCAGGCAGAACCCAGCCAACGCCCATGATTGCCAGGGCGCGCTCTACCGCCTCCCAGTTCGTCAACCACACGAGCATTAGGATGGACAGCGTGCTCAGGATCAACCCGGGTAACCAGCGGCCTAAACTCCCCCAATTCGACCGTTCAGGTGCGCTCAATCCTCCTCCAGGCGGAGCACCGCGAAGAATGCCTCCTGGGGGATCTCGACGCTGCCCACCATTTTCATTCGTTTCTTACCCTTCTTCTGCTTCTCGAGCAGTTTCTTCTTACGGGTAACATCGCCGCCATAGCACTTCGCCAGTACGTCCTTGCGCAACGCTTTGACATTCGCTCGAGAGATCACCCGCCCGGCTGCGAACGCCTGGATAGGCACCACGAACAGTTGGCGCGGGATCATATCCTTCAATTTTGAGATGACCGCCTGCCCCCGGGAGTAAGCCTTCTCCCTATGGACGATAGTCGAGAGGGCATCCACCGGCTCTTCGTTGACCAGGATTTCCAGCTTAACCAAATCATCCGGCCGGTACTCGGCAAACTGGTAATCCAACGAAGCATAGCCGCGCGTGCGCGACTTCAGCTGATCGAAGAAATCGACGATCATCTCCGACAGCGGGATCTCGAAAATCAGCTGTACCCGGTTAGTCGTTGGGTAATCCTGCTCGATGAATACACCGCGCCGCTTCCTCACCAGATCCATGACCGCCCCATAATATTCGGTCGGGGTAAAGATCTCGATCCGCATCCAGGGTTCACGGATCTCGGCTATGTCTCCCTCCTCCGGCAGGTCTGCGGGCGAATCGATGCGGATCACTTCCCCGGTGCGAAGGACCACCTCATATTCTACGGAGGGCGAGGTAACGATGATATCCAGGTCGTACTCGCGCTCCAGCCGTTCCTGGATGATCTCCATGTGGAACATACCCAGAAAGCCGCAGCGGAAGCCAAAGTTGAGCGCCTGGGAGGTTTCCGGCTGGAAGACCAGCGAGGCATCGTTGAGTTGCAGCTTCTCCAGTGCATCCTTGAGATTGGCGTAATCTTCTCCCTCTACGGGGTAAATCCCGGCGAAGACCATTGGCTTTGCCTGTTTGTAACCCGGCAGGGGGTGTGCTGCCTGCCGGGTTCCATCGGTCAGGGTATCACCGACCCGACATTCGCGCACCGTTTTCAGACCGGTTGCGACATAGCCAACCTCCCCGGAGACGAGATGCCCAACCGGGCGCATTTCCGGAGTAAATACGCCGATCTCGACCGGGCGAAATTCTATCCCGCTGGCCATCGGCACCAGTTGATGGCCCGGTTCGATCTGTCCATCGATTAAACGTAAGTATGCGATGACTCCCTTGTAAGAGTCATAATGGGAATCAAAAATCAACGCCCGCAGCGGGGCGTCTGGGTTTCCTTTAGGTGGAGGCACCTGCTGGACGACCGCCTCCAGCAAGGCATCCACATTAACACCTTCCTTAGCGGATATTCTTATGATCTGATCCGGAGGAACGCCTAAAAGATTACCGATCTCTTCAGCCACCTCGTCAGGCCGTGCGGATGGCAAGTCAATCTTATTTACAACCGGGATGATCTCCAGATCGGCATCCAGCGCCAGATACAGGTTCGCCAGGGTTTGCGCCTCGATCCCCTGACTGGCGTCTACCACCAGGACGGCCCCCTCGCACGCCACCAGCGCCCGCGAGACCTCATAACCAAAATCGACATGCCCGGGAGTGTCGATCAGGTTCAGTTCGAATTTCTCTCCATCCCTGGCGGTATACATCATACGGACCGCAGAAGCTTTTATCGTAACCCCCTTTTCCCGCTCCAGGTCCATGCTGTCCAGCACCTGTGAGGTCATATCCCGGTCGGAGATCGTGCCGGTCAACTGCAGCAGACGGTCTGCCAGAGTGGATTTGCCATGATCGATGTGGGCGATGATGCAGAAATTGCGGATTTTCTCGGTCATAAGTAGAGGAAAGTATACTAGATTTTCCCCCTTCGTTATCGGTGGGAAATCGATCAAGGTCCAGGAGGCTGGCGAACAATGGAATCAACAAAACACCTGTTGCCAGTGTTTATATACAAAGTCTTGTGGAGAATTGGATTTAGAAGGAGGCCAGGGCCGCAGGTACTTCCGGGTAGATCTCGATATACCGGTCGAAACCTGCAGTGTTCAGAACCATCTCGACGTACTTTGTTGGACCGACCAGCTTGAAATGCGTGGACTTCCCGGATACCCCTGCCCCAGATCCGCCTTGCGACGAACCAAAGGTGAATAACTTCAGAATTGAAAGGATCGCCCGCAACCCCGCACTGGTCATGGATTCTACCTGGCTCAGGTCAACCACCAGGTCCCGCGTCCCATCCGCGTAGGATTGTTCTGCCTGCTTGATCAAATTATCGGCATTGCCCATGTTGATCCGTCCCTCGACCTGGAAGACGGTGACCGGAATGCGGGCCTGCTCCTGGGAAATGGTGATTTCCATCTCGCTCTCCTTGGGCCATGAAGGGCTTTTGACTGAGGCAATTATACGATATGCGCGTCTGTATTGCGCTCAGAAATTGGAACAACGTCCTGAATGATTTCATCCAGGGTTTTACTGGAATCGGCGGGAAAAACCAGGTGAGCGAGGAACTCGGCATTGCCTTTTGGCCCCAGCAGCGGTGAGCGGATCAGCCCTCTCACAGCGTAGGTTTCCAGTTGGGCGAACTCCAGGAGATCCTGCAACACCTGCCGGTGGATCTCCGGGTCCCGGATCACACCTTCGCCGCGCGCCGTATGGGAACGCCCGGCTTCGAACTGCGGCTTGATTAAGACGATCGCCTCCCCGCCCCGTTCTCCAAACCAGCCTTTAATCACCGGTAGCAATATTTTAAGGGAAATAAAAGAAGCGTCGATGGTAATGACCTCGACTGGTTCAGGCAGGCGTTGCAGGTAGCGGGCGTTGGTATCCTCCTTCACCACAACGCGCCTATCCTGGCGCAGCTTCCAGTGCAGGATGCCCCGCCCAACGTCGATGGCGTACACGCGCGCCGCTCCATGTTGCAGCAGGCAATCCGTGAACCCCCCCGTCGAAGCCCCCACGTCTGCACAGGTCCGCCCGCCGACCTGTACCTGGAATGCTTCTAAAGCAGCTTCCAGTTTCTCACCGCCGCGCGAGACGTAACGCGGTCCCTGGACGATCTCCAACGAAGCATCTGCGGTCACCATAGAAGCCGGTTTGGCGACCACCTGCCCATCGGCGCGCACCTGCCCGGCCATCACCAACCTCTGGGCCTGCGCCCGGCTCTCTACCAGACCGCGCTCGACTAACAAGGTATCTATACGCAACTTCTTAGCCGACACCGATTAATCCCCCTCCCTATTCTTTGCGATTGTGACAGGCTCATGATCGCGCACGGCCAGCGCCAGGAAAACGTCCTCTAGAGACGGCTCGACGCGATTTATTACGATATCATGGATTCCATAATCATTCAAACGTGACCGCAGAGTATCGGCATCGACATCTGCTGGCGTGATCGCTCGCAGATGGTCCCCGGACAATCCGGCGCGCAGGACGCATGGGCAGTCTTCGAATGCCCGCAGCGCCTCTAAAACCGGCTGAGCAAATACATCCCAGGCCAGACCGGGAAGAGCGCTTTGCTTGAGAGCAGATGGAGTATCCATCGCCAGCAGCTTGCCATCGCGCATGATCCCGATCCGCCCACAGTATTCGGCCTCATCCATATAATGGGTGGTTACCAACACGGTCACTCCGCCGGCAACCAGCTCGTAGATCATATCCCAAAAAGAACGGCGCGCGGTCGGATCCACCCCGGAGGTCGGTTCGTCCAGAAAGAGCAGGCGCGGCCGGTGAACGATAGCGGTCCCCAGCGCGGCGCGCTGCCGCCAGCCCACCGAGAGGGCGCTGATGCGTTCCTTCGCCTGCTCGCGCAGCCCGATCTGTTCGAGAACTTGATCGATCCGGTCCTTTTCGCGCACCCCATAGACGCCCGCGTAGAACGCCAGGTTTTCTCTCACCGTAAGCTCTTGGTAGAGGGCAAATTTCTGGGACATGTAACCGACGCGCGCCCGCAAGGGTTCCGCTTCTTTCACCACATCGAACCCCAGGACACGCGCCTGGCCCGCACTGGGCAGGAGCAGCCCTAAAAGCATGCGGATGGTGGTCGTCTTTCCCGACCCGTTCGGACCCAGGTAACCGACGACCTCGCCTTCTAGAACCGAGAAAGAGACATGGTCGACGGCGATGAAATCACCAAACCGGCGGGTAAGATCTTGTGCGACGATCACCTCATCCACGAAATCAGACCCCACCTGCTTACCCAGGTTCATTGGCGTGGCTCCAGCAGGGCAATAAACAGGTCTTCCAGCTGGGGGGAGACCGGTGCTAATCGAATGATTTTACCCCCTTGAGATGGGATTTGAGCCGAGAGGCGCTCGATTACCGGGGTTGTTTTTCCAATTTTTACGCGTAAATGGATGCGGTCCCCAAACATTTGGGCGTCCTCGACATCCTGCTCTCGACGAGCGATGGAGCGGAGAAGCGGGAGAGGTTCTCCCTGCAACTCCAGGATACGGCCTTCCAACTGCTTACGAAGCGCTTCAGGAGTATCTTCGGTTAAGATCCGGCCGTGCTGCATAAAACCGACCCGATTGCAGCGTGCGGCTTCGTCCATATAGGGGGTGCTAATCAGCAAAGCCACGCCTTCCTCAGCCGCTAGGCGGATGATCAGCTGCCAGAAGTCCTGGCGGGTTACCGGATCCACCCCGGTAGTCGGTTCGTCCAGCAGGAGCACCTTGGGTCGATGGACCAGCGCGGCTGCCAGACCTAACTTCTGCTTCATGCCTCCGGATAGCTGTCCTGCCCGGCGGTCCTTGAACATCTCCATGCCGACGAATGCCAGGATCTCCATGCAGCGCGGCAGCCAGTCCTGACCGGATAGCCCCCGTACTTCTGCAAAGAAACGGATGTTCTCCAGGACGGTCAGGTCGTCATAAAGAGAGAAACGCTGCGGCAGGTACCCGATCTGTGCTCGAGCAAGCTCGGTTTGCCGGATGATGTCATACCCGCTGATCTCTATTTTCCCTGAATCGGGTCGCAGCGCGCCGCATAGCAGCCGGAGGGTGGTCGTCTTCCCTGCCCCGTCCGGTCCGACCAGACCGTAGATTTCCCCTGCTCCGACGTGTAAACTCAGGTCGTCTACCGCCCGGACCGCTTTAAAACACCTATGCAGGTGATCGACCTGGATCATTTCACGGCTCGAAGGTCACATCCGCCGGCATCCCCGGTTTTAGCTGACCGTTTGGGTTCTCTATCGCCAGTTTGATCGCAAAGACCGTGCTGCTCCGACCCTCCACGGTTTGGACA
>DATDRQ010000124.1:0-10639 GCA_035291645.1 Anaerolineales bacterium | reverse complement strand
GCGCGGCTTGAGACTTCCAAGGTGCAGCGTCCCGATGCGCACGCGGATGATCTTCACCACCGGCAGACCGATGCGCGCCCCGACCTCACGGATCTGGCGCTTGCGCCCTTCGCGCATGACCACGCGCAGCCAGGCGCCCTTGCCGGAGCGTGCAACGAAACGCACCTCCGCCTGGGCGGTCTTATAGCCGTCCTCCAAGACCACGCCGCGCTGCCAGGTCTGCAGCTGCTCCTGGTCGGGGTGGCGGGCCACCAGCACCCGGTATTCTTTCTCGTGCCCGTAGCGCGGGTGGGTCAGGCGGTTGGCCAGCTCGCCGTCGTTGGTGAGCAGGATCAGCCCCTCGCTGTCCACATCCAGGCGGCCAACCGGGTAGAGATGCTCCGGGAGGGGTACCAGATCGCGGACCGTCGTGCGTTTATCCGGGGAGGTAACCGCCGAGAGGACCCGGCGCGGCTTGTACAGGGCGACGTACACGGGCGCCTCAGCCTGGGCAACGACCCGCCCGTCCACCTCGATCTTATCCTTTGAAGGATCGGCCTTTGTACCAAGCGTAGCCACCTGGCCGTTTAACCGCACGCGCCCGCTGGCGATCAATTGCTCGCAAGTACGCCGGGAGCCTAAGCCGGCCTGGGCCAGGATTTTCTGTAGACGTTCTTCCATGGGCACAATACTCAGATGGTTATTCTTTTTTGATACGACGGTCTTCGCATCCTTACGAGTGGTCCGGAGACAGCGCCCAACTTATCCTGGTTTTCCAGCCTATTCACTCGCAGGCTGCCCTTCATCGAGCACCGGGAGTTCCTCCAGAGAGTTCAGACCGAAGTGTTGCAGGAATTCCGGGGTGGTGCTGTACAGGATCGGCCGGCCAGGGCCTTCCGCCCGGCCTATTTCTTGCACCAGGCCTTTGCTGAGCAGGCTCTTTATCACTGCGTCGCTGTTCACCCCGCGGATGACCTCTATCTGCGGCCGGGTGGCTGGCTGTTCGTAGGCGACGATTGCCAACGCTTCCAGGGCTGCCCGGCTCAGGTGGCTGGTGGTCTCCAATCCAAGGAAGTGCTCGATTAGAGGCGCCAGCTCGGGGGCGGTGGTGATCTGAACCAGGTTCTTATCGCGTTGCAGGCGTAAGCCGCGTTGGGAATAAGATTCGGCCAGTCGTATCAGGCCGATCTCGACATCTTCCAGGGATATCTCCAGGGCAGCTGCCAGTTGAGCAGGGTTAACCGGGCCGGGGGCGACGAACAGCAGCGCCTCCAGACAGACCAGTAAATCGGTTTCGGTGAGGGAGGGATCTGGATCGGACATGCTATAATCTGGGCTTGGGAACTCGGGGGTCCCCAATATCGTCTAAGTGAATGTATGCTAATCCTTCGATTTAGAAATGGAAATTACGCATGATTAGAACAAACCGGATTTTGATCGCTATCCTGGTACTGGCAACCGCCTCCCTGGCCTGCAATCTGGGGATACGCGGCGTCAAGACACCTGCTCCACTCATCCCGGTCAGCACCGAGGCGGTGCAAAGCCTGGAGGAGACGGCTGTGAACAGCTTTGACAAATTCCAGCAGACGGGCCAGGTCAACCTGACCGTCACCGAGGAACAATTGACCTCGATGGTGGCCCTGGAACTTGATGAACAAGCTACGGAAGGCATTTCCAACCCGCAGGTTTACCTGCGTGACGGACAAATCCAGCTGGCTGGGGACGTGCAGACCCAGGGTCTATCCGCGCCTGCCAGGATGGTCATGGAGGTGGATATCGATGCGAACGGCCGTCCCAGCCTGCAGATCGTATCTGCCAACGTCGGACCATTCCCGGTACCCGACAGCCTGATCGAAAGTGTCGAAACCCGCTTAAACCGGGCCTTCCTGAACCAGCTCGATGAGATGGCCCCCAACGCGGTGGTGGAGAGCGTGGTCATCGCAGATGGAAGCATGACGATTACCGGGCAGACCCGCTAGTTCAAGAATGAGATTATACCATTCCGGCCTTCGGCTGACTCTGGTCTGGTTGGCAGCAGCTCTCCTGCTGGGAAGCTGTAGCCCGCCTCAGGTTAGCGAAGGCCGGATCGCGGTCCAGATTACTGCCGACGGCGAGACGCTCACAGTAGAGGTTCCTGCCGGGAGCAGTGTCGAGGAGGTTTTTCAAGCTGCCGGGGTGACCCTGGAATCGCTCGACCGGACAGACCCACCCCTCTATACCGTACTGGGGGACGGCTCGCACGTGCGCCTGATCCGGGTCAGTGAAGAATATATCGTCGAGGAAGAGGTTATCCCGTTCGAACAACAGCTGGTGAGGAACGAAACGCTGCCGGAGGGAGAGGAGTACTGGCTGCAGCTGGGCCAAAATGGCCTGCAGGAAATCACTATCCGGCAGGTATTCGAGGACGGAGTGGTGGTATCCAGCAATCCGGTTAAGGCCGTCACCCTCAAAGAGGCCGTGCCTCAAATCAAAATGATCGGCGTCCAAAAGCCATTTGCTCCGGTCAGCATCCCGGGGCGCCTGGCTTACCTGGTGGATGGGGATGCCTGGGTGATGGAGGGGACGACCGGAATCCGGCGCCAGATCGTCGGGCCAGGCGACCTGGACGGCAGGATCTTTAACCTGTCCCCGGACGGGGAATGGCTTTTATTCACCCGTAATCTTGAAGAAGAAGGCACCATCAACTCTCTGTGGGTAGCCGCCGTCGACGAGGGAGTCGAGAACTTGATCGATCTGAAGGTTGCCAATGTAGTCCATTTTGCGGATTGGAAACCTGGTTCTGCCCTCACCATCGCTTATTCCACCGTGGAACCCCGCCCGGGAGCGCCCGGCTGGCAGGCGAATAACGACCTGGGGCTGCTCACCTTCAGCGCAACCGGATACGTGCGAACGCTACCCCCTGTGTTGGAAACTAATTCCGGTGGGGTATATGGTTGGTGGGGGACCGATTTCTCCTGGGCGCCCGATGGCGCCCGTCTGGCTTACACCCGTCCAGATAGCCTCGGCGTCCTTGAATTAGAGACCGGGAGCCAGCAACCGCTGCTCGAATTTACCCCGTTGCAGACCCTTGGGGACTGGGCATGGGTCCCCGGTCTCGGTTGGAGCCCGGAGGGGGATTTCCTGTTTTCAGTGAACCATCCTCCCCCGGCCGAATCGCAGCGTTTCGATCTACAGGTGACCCAGAAAGCCGGGGAATACTCGGTGCTGGTGGTACCGGATGTGGGGATGTTCGCTTACCCGGCGCCTTCCCCACTCCAGGAACTGCCGAATGGGGATAATTCCTACCAGGTGGCATACCTGGAGGCCTTGCAGCCGGACCAAAGCGAAAGCAGCCGCTACCGGCTGGTGGTGAGGGACCGGGATGGATCGAACCGGCGGGCGTTATTTCCGTCTGAAGGGGCGGGTGGTCTGGACCCACAGCAAGTGGTATGGTCGCCCCAGGCCCTGGGGGGGCGCCAATCCTACGCCCTGGCGTATCTCTACAAGGGAAACCTGTGGCTGGTGGACAGTTTATCCAGTGAAGTCTGGCAGATTACCGGGGATGGCTTAACCAAGCGGGTGGATTGGAAGTAAAATAACCTTCTGAAGGCGCGGTGTGGGAGTGCCGACCGGCGCCAGCAGGATCAAATCCAGCTTTAGGGACAGGTAATTGATGCGCGTTCTCATCACAGGTGCAGCAGGTTTTCTCGGTTCCCACTTGTGCGACCGGTTGCTTTCTGAAGGGCACGAAGTCGTCGGGATGGATAATTTCATCACCGGCAGCCCGGAAAACCTGGCGCACATCAGCGGGCACCCCAAGTTTTCCTTTATCCGGCACGATGTCTCGCACTTTATCTTCGTGCCGGGGAAAATCGATGCGGTGCTGCACTTCGCCTCGCCCGCCAGTCCCAATCCCCGATCGCCGTATGGCTACCTGAATCTCCCGATCCAGACGATGAAAGCCGGGGCGCTGGGAACTCACAACACGCTCGGCGTCGCCCGAACCCATGCAGCACGTTTCATCCTGGCCTCCACCAGTGAGATATACGGCGATCCTCTCGAACATCCGCAACAGGAGAATTACTGGGGCCATGTCGACCCGATTGGCCCCCGTTCGGTATATGATGAGGCCAAGCGATTCGCTGAAGCGCTGACCATGGCGTACCACCGCTTCCACGACGTGGATACCCGGATCATCCGCATTTTCAACACCTATGGCCCGCGTATGCATCTGGATGACGGGCGGGTCGTGCCGAACTTCTTGCAACAAGCCCTGTTAGGAGAACCCCTGACGGTATACGGAGACGGCTCTCAGACCCGCAGCTTTTGTTACGTGGACGACTTAATCGACGGGATTTACCGGCTGCTGCTATCTGAGGAACATATGCCGGTGAATATCGGCAACCCGGTTGAGACCACCATCCTCGAGTTTGCCAATCTTATTAACGAATTGACCGGGAATAAAGCCGGGATTATCTACAAGGCTCAAGCCCGCGGCGATGGCGATCCACAACGCCGCCAGCCGGATATCACCCGCGCCCGTAAAATCCTGGGATGGGAGCCAAAAGTTCACGTGGAAGATGGTCTGTGCAGGACAATCCCATACTTCAAAATGAAGCTGGGCCTGGAATGACCCGCGTCTCCGTCCTGGCAAACCCGCGTGAACGGACCCGCTTCCTGCGCTTTGCCTTCGTGGGCATTGTCGGTGCGGTCGTCGATTTTGGCACATTCAACCTGTTGATTGCCTTCACCCGGCTGACTCCAGTCTGGGCGAGTATTTTTTCCTTCATTGCAGCCATCCTCAGTAACTTCACCTGGAACCGGTACTGGACGTACCCCGATTCGCGCACGAAACCGGTCGGTCAGCAGATGGTGCAGTTTACCGTCGTCAGTGTAGTCGGTTTGCTGATCAGAACCCCAATTATCGCCATCCTGGAACCAGTGTTCCAAAGGTTGTTCGGGCTCCTTTCCTTCCTGCCAGCCGGGTTTATCACGGCAGAATTCCTGGCCGGAAACCTGGCCCTGGCGGTGGCCGTGATCGTGGTGATGTTCTGGAACTTCTTCGTCAACCGGTACTGGACCTATAGCGATATCGAGTGAGGTTGGGCTGGACATGGGAAGCACGAGCGAGCAGAAAGCAGGCAAACCGGTAAGCGCCTCCCGGATTCAGATCGCTCAATTGATGCAGCCAGAGCATGCTAACAACCTGGGAAACGTGCACGGCGGTTGGATCATGAAATTGATGGACGAAGCCGGCGCGCTGGCCTGTATGCGGCATGCCCAACAGCGGGTTGTGACGGTGGCGGTGGATCAAATGACCTTTCGCCAACCGATCCGGTTGGGCGACCTGGTCATCCTGACTGCTGAAGTGAGCTATGTAGGGAGGACATCCATGGAAGCGGAGGTCCAGGTAGAAGCGGAGAATCCCATTACCGGACGCCGGGTGCACACGAATACAGCCTACCTGGTTTACGTCGCGCTCAACGAAAGCGGAGTGCCGGTCCCGGTCCCGCCGCTGATCTCCGAGACGGACGAGCAACGCCAGCGGATGGAAGCCGGGCGGGCACGCCAGGCCTACCGCCTGTCCCAGATCCAGGGTAACCGGATCGCGGAATAAAGCCGTAGTCGACCTTTATCATTCCTGTGTGCTGCCGGTTAAAGTTTGCTATACTTAGCACGATCATCGGACAATCCCAGTGCTCTGGAGAGCAGCCCAATGAAATTTCCCAACCCTTTTAAGAAAAAAACCGCCGTCCAGATTAGTGATTCCAGTCAAGATCCGAACACGATGCCGGAACCGCACGATGTTGAGGGTTACAGGCGCCGGGGATGGGCGTTCCACTCGCGGGATTTGGATGATCAGGCGGAGGCGGATTTCCGGCGGGCGATCAGCATCGATCCTGAGGACGTAGATGCCACGTATGTCCTGGGCCTGGTGCTCAAGGCGCAAGGCAGGAAGGACGAAGCGATCGTTTCTTTCCAGAAAGCTGTCGATCTCATCCAGGCTGGAAAAGTAGAGAATAGAGATCGGAGGGAAATGCTGCGACGCCTGGCGTTAGGCCATATCAACGAAATCAAGGATGGAGATTGGAACCTGGAGAAGGAAATTTGGCAGCGGGTGGAGTAACGCACCGGGCTCGCCTGGAAACTTGCCTGGCTGGGGAAGTGCCGGACCGGATCCCGCTCGCTTTGTGGAGACATTTTCCGGTCGATGACCAATCGCCTGCTACTCTGGCAGGCGCCACACTGGACTTCCAGCGCGCTTACGACTTTGACCTAGTCAAGGTGACCCCTGCATCCTCTTTTTGCGTGAAGGACTGGGGAGTCGATGACGAGTGGAGAGGCGCCTCGGAAGGAACCCGTGACTATACCCGGCGAGTGATCGCCCAACCGGAGGACTGGAAACGCCTGCGGCCCCTCGACCCAGGCCGCGGATACCTGGCTGACCAGCTGGAGTGCCTGCGCCTGATCACCCGGGAGCTTGGTCCTCATGTCCCTGTAATCCAGACGATCTTCAACCCTCTTTCGCAGGCCAAGAACCTGGCCGGGCAGGCCAACCTGCTGGTCCACCTGCGCCGCTATCCTGAAGCGTTGCACGCGGGTTTGAAGACGATCACGGAATCCATCCGAAGGTTTCTTGAAGCCGCCCAGCAAACCGGCATCGCCGGGATGTTCTACGCGGTCCAGCACGCCCAGTACGGGTTGATGTCCGATCAAGAGTATGCAACCTTTGGGCGTCCCTACGACCTGGAAGTCATGGAGGGATGGGATGGTTTCTGGCTGAACATGGTTCATCTGCACGGCGACCAGGTCATGTTCGACCAATTCCTGGATTACCCGGTGGGGATCATCAACTGGCACGACCAGGAATCCCCGCCAACGCTGGCCGAAGCACAACAGCGCTTCGATGGGGCGCTATGCGGAGGCCTGCGCCGCTGGGAGAGCATGGTGCTGGGTACTCCCGAGAAGGTCATGGAGGAGGCGCATGATGCCATCCTGGCGACCGGGGGCAAGCATTTCATCCTGGGCACCGGCTGCGTGCTCCCGATCATCGCCCCACGCGCCAATATCCTGGCAGCCCGGCAGGCGGCGGGGTGATCGCCAGACAGGCGGTAACGGTGATATCCGGAGACCGGCGGGCTGCGCTCGCCGGTTCTGTTGTATGAGCGGGTTGCGCGTCATCGGCGGCAGCGTGCGCGGGAGAAAACTACGCTCTGTGCCGGGTTCTACCACCCGGCCGATCACCGATCGTGTCAAGGAGGCCTTGTTCAACATCCTGGGGGCGGATATCGGGGCCGCCTGGGTGCTCGATCTGTTCGCCGGCACCGGGAGTGTGGGGATCGAGGCGCTCAGCCGCGGCGCTGAGTTCGTCCATTTCATCGATCTGGACAGGCAGGCAGTCGCTACCATCAAGGCCAATCTGGAGACCACCGGGTTCAACGCTCAGGCCCAGGTGCAGCGGATAAGCGCCTTTTCTTATCTTCAACAGACTCCGGACCGGCAGTTCGATTACGTTTACGTGGCGCCGCCCCAATATAAGGGGCTTTGGGTGCAAGCCTTGCAAGGCCTGGACGCACAGCCGGATTGGCTGAGCGCGGATGCCTGGATCATCGTCCAAATCCACCCGCGCGAATATGAAGCGCTGTCCTTCAAGCACATCATCGAATTCGACCAGCGCAGTTACGGGAGTACCTTGCTCGTTTTCTACAAGTATATGTCTCAAGAGTGGGACGAGGAAGGAGAATAGTCCGTGGATTTCGAACTGCCCCACCGCCGGTTCAACCCTCTCACCCGGGATTGGGTAGTCGTCTCCCCGCAGCGCACCCGCCGGCCCTGGCTGGGCCAGTTGGAGAAGCCGCTCCAGGAGGAAATCCCTCTATATGACCCGGCATGCATGCTGTGCCCGGGAAACCAACGCTCGAGCGGTAGCTACAACCCGGACTACACCGGCACCTTCGTCTTCGAAAACGATTTCCCGGCCCTACTCGGCCCGGAACAAGGCGAGCAACCGATCCAATCGGTCTCAGCAAATCCGGACGGGAGCCTTTTCACAGCACAGTCCGAATACGGAATCTGCCGGGTGGTGTGCTTTTCACCGCGCCATGACCTGCAGATCCCGCAGATGCACCCCTCCGAGGTGGAGGCAGTCATCCGCACCTGGATCGACCAGACCGTGGACCTGGGGAGCCCGGATTTCACCCGTTACGTGCAGATTTTTGAGAATAAAGGGACCATGATGGGGGCTTCGAACCCCCACCCACACAGCCAGATCTGGGCGACGAGCCACCTGCCCAACGAGCCGGCGAAAGAGCTGGTTTCCCAATCCAAATACCTCTCGAAGAATAATTCTTGTCTGTTATGCAGTGTGCTTGAACAGGAAAGACGGTCCGGGGAACGCCTGGTGGTCGCTAACCAGGAGTTCACCGCCCTGGTTCCGTTCTGGGCAGTGTGGCCCTTCGAGGTCCTGGTTATCGCGAACCGGCACGTCGCAGACCTTCCGGCGCTCGGCGAGCCGGAGATCGCCGGGCTGGCAGACCTGATGCGCCGGCTCACCACCCGCTACGATAATCTCTTCGAGATCGCATTTCCATACTCGATGGGATTTCACCAGTCGCCGGCGGATGGGCTGGCGCACCCGGAGCACCACCTGCACGCTCACTACTACCCCCCGCTGCTACGCTCGGCGATGGTGCGCAAGTTCATGGTTGGCTTCGAAATGCTGGCCTCGCCGCAGCGCGATCTGACCCCAGAGGCAGCCGCGGAACGCCTGCGCCAGACCAGCGAAGTCCACTACCGCGGCAGGCCAGGGTGAGGCGTCCCCGCTCCGCTTTCCATGAGATTATGGATAAGCCACTGGTAACCAGACTCGATCGGTTGGTCACGGGAACTCGATCACTAACCGGCCTGAAGTATCATAGGCGTATTGTGCAAAAAAAGGCGGTTCAGTCTCGCCCTGTCCAAGGACTCTGGTCAGCAAGAGCGGCAGGTCCTCGACCAGCGGCAGATCGCCCAGCGCGGAAACCGGTACCCATTCCAGGCTACCCTCGGAGGATGATTTCAGGGGTATGCCTTTCAGGGAAGCCGAATCACAGCGGAAGACGAACAAGCCGATCCCCGGCTGGTCGCCGGTATCGATGGTGATCACCCCGCACAGCCGCAGGTCACTCCGCTCCAGGCCGGTCTCCTCATGCAACTCACGGCGAGCGGCAGCGATAATAGTTTCCCCGCGCTCTACGTGACCGCCGATGCCGTTATACAGCCCTGCCCACAGGCGTTTTTGCGGGCCGCCTTTCAGCAGGAGCACGGAATCCCCGCTGGTAAGGAAGATCAGCGTGCGGGGAATCAGGGTGTATCGGTTGGTCGAAACGGCCTGGTCGCTGGCGGGCATAAGCTTCTCACTTAAAGATGGGGGAATCTTTCGGTTCAGATGATCTGGCCTGATAATTATATATCTGGTGGGCTGGGTTGGTCTACACCCGTAAAAGCTTTGCAATTCTGGCGGGGGGGACTATAATCCGGTTAAACCTTTCCCCCGCCACGTAATATAAAGGAGAACAGTATGGACGACTTCAAGGACCAGGTTTACGGGAAAGTCTCCGAGGATACGGATATCTTCAAGAAGATCGCCAGTAAGATCCCCGGTTTCGGCGGCTACATCGAGCGGTCGAAACGGCGCGATTCGGATAAGCTGGTCCGGGAGACGATTTTCGATCGTTTCCGGGAACTGGAAGGACGCGTCTCTAAATTGCAACGGGATTTCATCAGCCAGGGAGAGATCACGTACCTGGACGAATTGGAGGCTACTGCGATCAAGCTGCGCACCTTTGCGGACCGGGTGCGAACGGCCACGCGCGGGTATGCGGGGCTATTCGATGCAGTCAAAATCAACGAAGAGGAGTTAGTTAAGCTCTACGAATACGATGCTGCCATGCTGGAGCTGACCGATTCTGTCGGCAGTGCGATCGACAATGTCGAGGCTTCTATCGGAACGGATGGCTTACCGGCTGCCATCCGAAACCTGGAATCCAAAGCGCAGGAGTGCATCGACACCTTCGAGCGCCGCGAGCTGGTTTTGGTTGGGTCATGAGGATGGATCTGACCCAGGCACTCAGAACATCAACCTTCCGTCATAGTTCAACCAACTTCTAGCAGGAGGTAAGGATATGGCAAGAATCTTCGATGTGGTCGAATATCCCAACGAGATGCGAGACGAGATCGTCCACCGTTTCCCCGAGACGGGGCCGGGCGATATTCGCATCGGTTCCCAGGTGATCGTGCGTGAGTCGCAGGCCGCCGTTTTCTTCCGGGATGGAAATGCGCTGGACGTCTTCGGCCCAGGCAGGCATACGGTTACGACCGCCAATATACCGTTGCTGATCGACCTGGTCGGCCGGGCCTTCAACGATCGGACTCCCTTCCCTGCGGAAGTCTTCTTCGTCTCGATGCGCGAGTTCCCCGACCGCAAATGGGGCACGCCGCAGCCGATCATCGTGCGTAACCCGAACATGGGATTGGGCGTGGCGCTCCTGCAGGGCTTCGGCACCTACAGCTTCCAGGTGCGCGATGCGCAGCAGTTCGTGACCCAGGTGGTCGGCGCCCAGGGATTCTACCGGACGAGCGATATCGAGAGCCGGCTACGATCGATGCTGCTCTCGAAGCTGCAGGACCTGCTCGGCGAGAC